>NZ_POUA01000309.1 GCF_003236385.1 Spongiactinospora gelatinilytica | reverse complement strand
CCCAAGCACACCTCCGCCCCCCTCCTTCCCGAGCCGCCCGGCTGACCGCGGTTCACAGTTCGCCGCGGTGCCAGGCGTCGGACTCGGCGTCGAGCGCGGGCATGTCGGGGCGGGGCGGCCGGGCGTGGTCGATCCAGTGGCGCAGCAGCCGCGCCAGCGTGGTCACGTCCTGCCGGCGGACCGACCGGTTGACGGCGAAGTACGCGACGATCGGGCCGGTGAGCGGGTCGGCGGCGTCGCAGTGGGCGCACAACAGCACCTCACCGAGCCCGCGGACCCGGTTTCCCGAGGCGTTGGTCCAGGTGTGCGGGAGGCGGAGTACGGCGAGCACGTCGCCGGTGCGGCAGCGGGGGCACCTCACCTCCCGGCTCATGCGCCACCGATCGAGCCTGCGCCCAGCAGCGCCTTGATGTCACCGTAGAAGGCCGGCCGCGCGGCGACCTGGAAGGGTTCCAGACGCAGCAGCAGGGGCCCGGCCCCCTGCCGGAGCAGCCGCACGTGCACCGGGGCCGGGCCGGGATGGGCGTTCAGGATGTGCTTGAACTCCCGGACCAGCCGGCCGGTGACATGGCTCTCCTGAAGGACGATCACCACGGGCGGCTCGGCGGCGGTGGCGGCGACGTCCAGCGTGGCGATCTCCTCGCCGTAGACGCTCAGCGTCTCGTCCCGCACGTTGATCCGGCCTCGCACACTGATCACCCGGTCCTCGGCCAGGGTCTCGCCGTACAGCGTGTAGGTCTTGGGGAAGATCAGGCACTCCACGGCGGCGTCGTGGTCCTCCAGTGTGACGATCGCCCACGGGCTGCCCTGCTTGGTGACCTTGCGTTGCAGGCCGGAGACGATGCCGCTGACCCGTACCGCGCCCTCCTGCCGCCCGGAGGCCAGCAGGTCGGCGATCGTGGTGTCGCGGTTGGCGGCCAGGACGCGTTCCGCGCCGTCCAGCGGGTGGGCGGAGACGTACAGGCCGAGCATCTCGCGCTCGTAGGCGAGCAGGTCGGCACGGTCCCACTCACCGGCCGGGACGGCGACCGAGAAGACGGCGTCGCCCCGGCCGGGGTCGCCGAACAGCGAGTCCTGGCCGTGGGCCTCGTTGCGCTTGACGTCGATGACCGCGTCGATGGCCTGCTCGTGTACCGCGACCAGCCCCGCCCGATCGTGTCCAAGACTGTCGAACGCGCCCGCCTTGGCCAGCGACTCGATCACCCGCTTGTTGCAGACCACCGGCGAGACCTTGGCCAGGAAGTCGTTGAAGTCGGTGTAGGGGCCCTTGGCCTCCCGGGCGGCGACGATCGCCTCCACCACGTTGGCGCCGACGTTGCGCACCGCGCCCAGCCCGAACCGCACGTCGGAGCCGACCGCCGCGAAGTCCAGCCGGCTCGCGTTGACGTCGGGGGGCAGCACCCGGATGCCCAGCCGGCGGCAGTCCGACAGGTAGACGGCCATCTTGTCCTTGTCGTCGCCGACGGAGGTGAGCAGCGCGGCCAGGTACTCCGGCGGGTGGTTGGCCTTCAGGTAGGCCGTCCAGTAAGAGACCAGGCCGTATCCGGCCGTGTGCGACTTGTTGAAGCCGTAGCCGCTGAACGGCACCAGGACGTCCCAGACCGCCTTGATCGCCTCGGCGGAGAAGCCGCGGTCGCGCATGCCCGCGGCGAACCTGTCCCATTCGGCGTCCAGGACCTCCTTCTTCTTCTTGCCCATCGCCCGGCGCAGCATGTCGGCGGCGCCGAGGGAGTACCCGGCCAGTTGCTGGGCGATGGCCATCACCTGCTCCTGGAACACCACCAGGTGGTAGGTGTCGCCCAGGATGGGCTCCAGCGCGTCGGCGAGTTCGGGGTGGATCGGCTCGATCGGCTGCTTGCCGGTCTTGCGCAGCGCGTAGTTGGTGTGGGCGTTCATCTCCATCGGCCCCGGCCGGTAGAGCGCGTTCACCGCGGCGATGTCGGTGAACGTGGTGGGCTGCATCAGCCGCAGCAGCACGCGCATGCCGCCGCTGTCCAACTGGAAGACCCCGAGGGTGTCGCCGCGCGCCAGCATCTCGTACGTCGTGGCGTCGTCGAGCGGGATGTCGAGGATGTCGATGTCGATCCCCTTGTTGGCGCGGACGTTCGCGATGGTGTCGCCGATGACGGTGAGGTTGCGCAGGCCGAGGAAGTCCATCTTGAGCAGGCCCATGTCCTCGGCCTGGGTGAACGGGAAGCCGGTGATGACCGGCCCGTCGGCCTTCGGCCTGGCCAGCGGGAGCACGTCGATCAGCGGCTCGCTGGACAAGATCACGCCCGCGGCGTGGATTCCGGTGCCCCTGGTCAGGCCCTCCACACCGGTCGCGGTCTCGATCACCCGCCTGACCTCGGGGTCCTGCTCGTACATCGCGCACAGCTCGGCGGCCTCGCCGTGCCGGGGGTGGCGCTCGTCGAGGATGGCCGCCAGCGGGATCTCCTTGCCGCCGACGGCCGCGGGGAACGCCTTGGTGATCCGGTCGCCCAGGGCGTACGGCAGGCCCAGCACCCGGCAGGAGTCCTTGATGGCGGCCTTGGCCTTGATCGTGCCGAAGGTGACGATCTGGCAGACCCGGTCCTCGCCGTACTTGCGGGTCACATAGTCGATCATCTCGTCCCGCCGCCGGTCGTCGAAGTCGAGATCGACGTCGGGCATGGTGACCCGCTCAGGGTTGAGGAAGCGCTCGAAGATCAGTTTGTGCTCGATCGGGTCGAGCTGGGTGATGCCCGTGCAGTAGGCGACCATCGAGCCGGTGGCCGAACCGCGGCCGGGGCCGAGGCCGATGCCGTTCTCCCTGGCGTACCGGCAGATGTCGGCGACGACCAGGAAGTAGCCGGGAAAGCCCATGGCATCGATCACGGACAGCTCGTAGTCGATGCGGTCGAGGACTTCGGAGGGCGGATCGCCCTGGTAGCGGCGGCGCGCGCCGTCGAGGGTCTCGGCGCGCAGCCAGCTCGACTCGGTCTCGCCCTCGGGCACCGGGAAGCGCGGCGTGAGGTCGCGGTGGGCGAACACCTCGCCGTAGTCGCCGATCCGCTCGGCGATCAGCAGCGTGTTGTCGCAGGCCCCGGGGACCTCGGCGTCCCACAGCGCGCGCATCTCGGCGGCCGTCTTGACGTGGTAGCCGCTGCCGCTGAACCGGAAGCGTTCGGTGTCGGCCAGGCGTTTGCCGGTGCCGATGCACAGCAGCGCGTCGTGCGCCTGTGCCTGGTCCTCGGTCACGTAGTGGGAGTCGTTGGTGGCCAGCGGCGGCAGGCTGAGGTCGCGGCCGAGCCTCAGCAGGTCGTCGCGGACCCGGCGCTCGATGGCGATGCCGTGGTCCATCAGTTCCAGGAAGTAGTTGTCCGGGCCGAAGAGGTCACGGTGGCGGGCGGCGGCCTCGCGGGCCTCGTCGTACTGGCCGAGGCGCAGCCGGGTCTGCACCTCGCCGGAGGGGCAGCCGGTGGTGGCGATGATGCCCTGGCCGTGTTCGGCGAGCAGTTCGTCATCCATGCGGGGATATTTCTGGACATGCCCTTCCAGCCAGGCGCGGGATTGGAGCCGGAACAGGTTGCGCAGCCCGTCCGCGTCGGCCGCCCACATCGTCATGTGCGTGTACAGGCCGCGCCCGGAGACATCACCGCCCTCGCCGGTGTCGTCGTTGGAACGGCGCAGCGCGAGGTTGTCGCTGTAGAACACCGGCCCGCGGTGCCGGCGCGAGGCCGGGGCCACGTACGCCTCGATGCCGATGATCGGCTTGACGTCGGCCTTGCGGGCGGCATGGTAGAACTCGTACGCACCGTGCAGGTTGCCGTGGTCGCTCATCGCCACGGCGGGCATCCGCTGCCGGGAGACCTCCTCCATCAGCAGCCCGACCTTGGCGGCGCCATCGAGCATGCTGTACTCCGTGTGTACGTGCAGGTGCACGAAGGATCCCATCGGCGACCACTCCCGCTGGTTGTAGGCTCGTCCGCGACCCGTGCATTCGACCTGAGAGCAGGCGGCATTGTCCAACAACCGACACGCCGCAAAAGCACAACAGATGGTTGTGCCGGAGGGCGCCGATCTCGACCTCGCGGCGGTCCGCGCCTTCATCGCCGTCACCGAGGAGCAGTACTTCAGCGAGGCCGCGACCAGGCTGGGGATCACCCAGCAGGCGATCTCCAAGCGGATCGCCAGACTGGAGGCGGACCTCGGCGTGCGGCTGTTCCTCCGCTCCCGCAACGGGGCCGGCCTCACGACGGACGGCCGGGCCTTCCTGCCGCACGCCCGCGCCCTGATGAGCATCGCCGACCAGGCCCTGCAAGCGCTGCGCGACCGAAGCCGCCGCCTGCGGGTGGACGTGCTGGACACCCGGCTGGCCTCCCTCGACCTGGTCCGCGACTTCCACCAGACCATCGACGGCGCCGACGTCGAGATCATCACCTCCGACGGCCTCAGGTCGGCACGCGGCACCCTCCCCGAGGGCACCATCGACGCCGCCTTCGCCCGGGCCGCCGGCCCGTTGGCGGACGGCCTGCGCGCCACGCCCGCCTACCTGGAGGCCAACTGCCTGATCGTCGGCCTCGACCACCCGCTCGCCGCCGAGCGGGAGGTGTCCATGGAACGGCTGTCCGGCGTGACGGTCTGGATGCCCGGCAACGCGCCGGGCAGCGAGTGGGGCGAGTACTACCGCCTGCTGGGCGCCGAATTCGACGTCCGCATCGACACCTCCGGACCCGACTTCGGCTGGGAACACTACGTGGCCGAGATCGTCGCCGCCGACCGCATCGGCCTGGCCGGCGAACGCTGCCGCCTCCCCTGGCACCCCCGCACGGTCCAGATTCCCCTGGTGAACCCCTGCCCGGTCTACCCGACCTCGCTGCTATGGCACCACCAAAACCATCACCCGCTACTGCGATCACTGATCCGCTTCATCAAGGCCCGATTTCGCCCTTACGATCCCGCCCACGAATGGCTTCCCATCTCCGATCGCCCCGCATTCACCCCCACCTGACGGCTCGTCGCAGATTTCGGCCTGCATGTGGCGGCTGACGTTGTAATCGATTTGGAAAGCGTCGGGGCGGTCCTGGAGAAGAAGACGTTGACGGCCGCCTTCGGGGACCACCATGACACCGTGATGGCGTCCCGCCCGATCGCGCGCGAGCCTGGCGGCTACCTCAGGCTTGAGTCGGTAAATGGGAGAACACCGAAATAACAATTCATAGTATTGAGTTCATGGAGGGTTCAACGCCTCTCTAATCGGGGAACGGGTGGGCTCTTGAGAAGGCGCGAAAGCGGGCCGGTGCTCGGACGGTCGTGGGGCGCGCGTGCCGGCCGTACTGGCGGATAATCGCTCGGCCGTCGCTTCTTGTGCAGGTGAGAGGCGGGCCGGGCATCGTCCTGATCGTGGGCGGAGCGTTTGTTCTGGGTCGTCGGGCGGATCACGCGCGCCCTTCGACCGTCCGCGAGTCGTCAGGCAGGATCAGCCCGGCGACGAAACATCAGGTGGGGTCGGCGGGCGAGACCGGGAGGTAGATACGGCCGCCGGAGGCGTTGAACTCGGCGGCCTTCTCGCGCAGCCCCTCGGCCAGGGCCTGCTCCTCGTCCAGGCCGCGCCCGGCGGCGTACGCCCGTACGTCCCGCGTGATCTTCATCGAGCAGAAGTGCGGGCCGCACATCGAGCAGAAGTGCGCGGTCTTGGCGGGCGCGGCGGGCAACGTCGCGTCGTGGAACGCCCGCGCGGTGTCCGGGTCGAGGGAGAGGTCGAACTGGTCCTCCCAGCGGAAGTCGAACCGCGCGTCCGACAGCGCGTCGTCCCACGCCTGCGCGCCCGGATGCCCCTTGGCCAGATCCGCGGCGTGCGCGGCGATCTTGTAGGCGATCACGCCGGCCTTGACGTCATCGCGGTCGGGAAGCCCCAGATGCTCCTTGGGCGTGACGTAGCAGAGCATCGCGGTGCCGTACCAGCCGATCATCGCCGCGCCGATCGCCGAGGTGATGTGGTCATACCCGGGCGCGATGTCGGTGGTCAGCGGCCCGAGCGTGTAGAACGGCGCGTCGTCGCACCACTCCCGCTGCAGGTCGACGTTCTCCTTGATCTTGTGCATCGGGATGTGCCCGGGGCCCTCGTTCATCACCTGGTTGTCATACTCGGCGGCGATCCGGGTGAGTTCACCCTGGGTGCGCAGTTCGGCGAACTGGGCCTCGTCATTGGCATCCGAGATCGACCCGGGTCGCAGCCCATCGCCCAACGACCAGGTCACGTCGTACGCGGCGAAGATCTCGCACAGCTCGCGGAAGTGGGTGTACAGGAAGTTCTGCCGGTGGTGCGCCAGACACCACGCCGCCATGATCGACCCACCGCGCGACACGATGCCCGTACGGCGGCGGGCCGTCAGCGGCACGTACTCCAGCAGTACGCCCGCGTGCACCGTCATATAGTCCACGCCCTGCTCGGCCTGCTCGATCACGGTGTCCCGGAAGACCTCCCAGGTCAGCTCGGCCGGATCGCCACCGACCTTCTCCACAGCCTGGTAGAGCGGCACCGTGCCGACCGGGACGGGGGAATTGCGCAGGATCCACTCGCGCGTGGTGTGAATGTCCCTGCCGGTCGACAGGTCCATGATGGTGTCGGCGCCCCAGCGGGTCGCCCAGGTCATCTTGGCCACCTCCTCCTCGATCGAGGACGCCACCGCCGAGTTGCCGATGTTGGCGTTCACCTTCACCAGGAAGTTCCGGCCGATGATCATCGGCTCCAGCTCCGGATGATTGACGTTGGCGGGCAACACCGCCCGGCCAGCCGCCAGCTCGACCCGGACCACCTCCGGCTCGACCCCTTCCCGGAGCGCGACGAACTCCATCTCGGAGGTGATCTCCCCACGCCGCGCGTAAGCGCGCTGCGTCACCGCCCCTGCCCCACTCGCCCGGCGAGGCGGCCGCTCGGCGAACGCCGCCGCGTTCCGCAGCGGATCCCCCGAACGCCGCCCATCATCCTCGGGCCGCACCGTACGCCCGGTGTACGACACCGTGTCGCCGCGCCCGGCGATCCAGCCCGCACGTAGCGCGGGCAGCCCACGTCGCACATCGGCGTCGTAGTCCGGGTCGGTGTACGGCCCAGAGGTGTCATAGAGGACCACGGCACCCCCATCACTGAGCGCCACCTCCCGCATCGGCACCCGCAGATCCGCCCGCTTTCCGGGCAAATACACCTTGCGGGCACGTGTCATCGCAGTGTCGGTCATGACGACTCGATCTCTCCCTACGCCGGCATTACCCGGTCAGGTTCCAGCGGTCAGCAGCCGTCTCAGCCGCAATCTCAGCCCGGTTCACCGGACCCCCGCGATCTGTCGTGCCCAACCCTAACCCACACCCTCCCTTCGCCACAGCCCCCACGTGAGTGATCACTTGAAAGGGCCGTCAAGCAGGGCCACGCGGCTTGGTAGTGGATATCGGCTGGCCGGCTCTGCGAATAACGTGGACAATCGGCAATCGTGATGGGGATGTTCGGCTTCGAGCCGACCTTTCTCGTCGGGCTTGAAGCCGTCCGCGAGAACACGGACCGAGCCTGGCCGCGCTTGGTGGCCGGCGTCTTACGGGGTTCGCGATCGTGCGCTTTGTCGAGGACGGGGAATGGTTCGCCGACTGTCGCGTCGTCTTGGACTTCGACGGTGTCCAGGTAGAGATCTGTCACTGGAAGCTCGATGAGCTGTCGATCAGCCGGAACAGCATCGACACGACTACTGCGATCAGTGACTGGGAGTGGTTCGAGCTGACTCCGGCGTGGGTCGGCGCCGACGAACGGCTTGAGCCGTTCGTCGGCCAGGAACTGCGCGAAGTCGCTCTACTCGAGTGGCGTCCTTCGGGTCATGACTTGGCGGACGGCACCATCGCGGTGGAGTTCGTCTTTGATGCAGGCCGTTTCCACATCGCCAACGCCCTTGATGAGAACAGCATCGAGCTCGGCGACGCTCATCCAGAATTCGTGCGGCACCCACTGGGCTGTGGCATGCAGCCTGGCTCTGGGGCGGCCTCCGGTTGATCTCGATGACCAGCAGCAGGGTCGCCTGGGCCAGCGTGCTGATTTGCCGGGAAATGTGCCCAGTGGGGGCGGGGACGTCGGCGAGTGGGCCGAGCAGCCGGTCCAAGCCGGCCCTGTCGTCGTTGGTGAGCGGGACGGCGGTCAACATGCCTGGTGACGCCCAGGAGTTTCGTGGCCGGTGGCGAGGGTGTGGGCGGGGCTGGGATGCGGCGTTCATTCCAGAGCTGGGTATGGGCCTTGGAAGGTGGCATGATCTTCTCTCTCGCTGGCTATCGTGTCTTTGTTCGATGCGCTAATCGGTTGGCTCTGCCCTGCTCCGCAGGGCTTTGGTTGCTTCTCCGCCGAAGGCGGGGGCTGATCGGAGGTTTCTGATGACGATCGTGCTGGCTTCCGCCTCGCCTGCCAGGCTTGCGTTGTTGCGGACTGCGGGGCTTGATCCCAAAGTGGTCGTCAGTGGGGTGGACGAGGATGCGGTCACCGCTGACACCCCCGGGGACCTCGCGCTCACGCTTGCTCGTGCGAAGGCCGCCGCTGTGGCCGAGCGGGTGGGGGATGGGCTGGTGATCGGCTGTGACTCGGTCCTGGAGATCGACGGTGTGCCGTACGGAAAGCCCGCGACGCCCGAAGAGGCGACGGCCAGGTGGCAGGCGATGCGCGGGAGCGATGGCCGGCTGCTGACCGGGCATTGCGTGATCGACGCCGCCAGTGGGCGGGAGGCCGCCGAGCTCGGCTCCACCCTGGTGCGGTTCGGGACGCCGACCGATGCCGAGATCGCGGCGTATGTGGCGACGGGGGAGCCCCTGCGGGTCGCGGGGGCGTTCGCGCTGGAGGGCTTCGGCGGTTGGTTCGTCGAGGGCATCGACGGGGACCACGGCAACGTCCTTGGCATCTCCCTTCCTCTGCTGCGTCGCCTCTTCGCCGAACTGGGCGTCGAACTGCCCCCTCTCTGGCGTGTCGATCGTTGATCAGCCTCTCTCGGTGTCGTGCGGACCGCCCCGGCCGAGTAGGGCCGGTACTGGTCGCGCGTGAAACGGTCCTCGCCGGCTGGTGGCGGGGTGTCCCCCTTGGGAGGCCGATCGCGTGTCGCGGAGTGGCGGGGCTTTCCTGCGGCCGGTGCGGCTGACCTGCGCGATGTCTCGATTTATACGCTCCCGTTTACACCACCCGGGGACATCGCCTCGGAGGCGGGACGGCAGCGGGTGAAATAGCGAGATCCGGCGTTGTCCGGAAACCGGTATGTCGGGTCTTCCGTGGCGGGCGGCGTCTCCTTTGCGCAGGTCGTGGTGTGTATGTCCGGCTCCGCTCCGCAAGATGCGACGTTGCTCTGCCCCTCGTTGCCGCGCTCGCCCGTCCGGTCCGGCAGGTCTCGCGTGACTCGGTGCCGTCGCCTTGGCCTGGTGCCCGTCGAGGGGCGAACGGGCGGGTG
>NZ_POUA01000308.1 GCF_003236385.1 Spongiactinospora gelatinilytica | reverse complement strand
CGGGGGACGGGCGCGTGCCGTCCAGCAGCAGGGCCAGGTAGCGACGCGGGTCGTCGCACCCGCGGTCGCCCTCGTGGGCGGTCGCCAACGTCATCACCACGATGGCGGCGAGATCGCGGGTGATGAGGTCGCCGCGTACCAGGCCACGCTGCTGCGCGGCGGTCAGCACCTCGCCGAGCGGGCCCATGAACCGCTCGGCGATCTCCACGGTGAACGCCCCCGACTCACGGGCGGCGGCCAGCAACGACCGGTGCGCGGGCAACGTCTCCACCGCCACGGTCAACGCCTCCGCCAGCCCGCGCCTCGGGTCCTCGGCCGCGCGGGCGGCGAGCACGGCGGGTTCGATCTCCTCCGCGAAGTAGGTCTCGAACGCGGCCTTGATCACGCCGTCCCGGTCAACGAACCGGCGGTAGACGGTCGCCACCCCCACACCGGCGCGGCGGGCGATCTCGTCCAGCGGTACGGCGGGGCCGTCCTCCTTCAGGGCTTCGAGCGCGGCCCGAACGATCCTGTCGAAGTTGCGCTGCGCGTCCGCCCGTCGCGTCTGGGGGGTTGTCTGGTCCTTTGTCCGCCTCTGCTGCACAGGGCGAACGCTAGCAGGGGCCGGCGGACCTACCAGGCCACCTTGAACTCGTCGAGCCCGTACACGATGCTGAACACCCGGAACTTCGGCTCGCCCACCGGCCGCAGGCCGGGGAAACGGCGCAGCAGGGCCGGGAAGGCGGCGCGCATCTCCATCCGGGCCAGCGGCGCGCCCAGGCAGTGGTGCACACCGTGGCCGAACGCGACGTGCCCGGTGGACTCCCGGGTGATGTCCAGCTTCTCCGGCCCGGAAAGCAGCGCGGGATCGCGGTTGGC
Source organism: Spongiactinospora gelatinilytica (assembly GCF_003236385.1). Lineage (GTDB taxonomy): Bacteria > Actinomycetota > Actinomycetes > Streptosporangiales > Streptosporangiaceae > Spongiactinospora > Spongiactinospora gelatinilytica. Next base: position 8,573 of record NZ_POUA01000308.1, on the reverse strand, counting down.
CGCGGGCAGTACGCAGACCACCCGCTCGCCCGCCCGGATCGTGTGACCGGACAGCTCGGTGTCGGCCGCGGCCCGCTTGTGGGTGCCGCTGTGCACGATGCTGAGCCAGCGCAGCAGCTCCTCCACCGCGTCCTCGACCCGCTCGGGCTCCTTGGCCAGCAGCTCGGCCTGCTCGGGATGGCGCAGCAGGGCCAGCGTGCCGAGGGCCAGCATGTTGGAGGTGGTCTCGTGCCCGGCGACCAGCAACAGGTGGCCGATGCCGGTCAGCTCTTCCATGGTCAGCTCGTCGCCGTGCTCGCGTACCAGCATGCCGAGCAGGTCGTCGCCGGGCTCGACCCGGGCGCGGGCGACCAGCGTGCTCATGTAGTCGCGCGACTCCTCGCGCAGCGCCAGGCGCTCGTCCAGCGGTATCGACAGGTCCAGGATGCGGCTGGAGCGTTCGTGGAACTCGTTCCTGTCCGAATACGGCACGCCGAGCAGTTCACAGATGACCAGCGACGGGATGGGCAGCGCGAATTCGGTGACGAGGTCCACCGGCGGGCCGAGCCGCTCCATCGCGTCCAGGCGGTCTTCCACGATCTCCGTCACCCGCGGCACCAGTCTGCGCATCCGCCGGACGGTGAACTCCGGCGTCAGCATCCGGCGCAGCCGGCTGTGCTCGGGCGGGTCGTGCGCGAGCAGGTTGCCCGCCCGGAACCTCGCCAGGTCTTCCGCGGAGAGGTCCGCCGACTGCTCGATAGGCGTGTCGATGATCGGGAACCGCGCCGGGTCCGACAACACCGACCGGACTTCCGCGTACCGGGTGACCAGCCACAACTCGCCGAATGGGGTCTGCATTCGCCGCACGCCGTCCGTGTCGCGCAGCTCGGCCAGCTCCGGGACCGGATCAAAAGCCGTCCGCCGCATGTGGAACGGCAGGACCGCAGACTCGCTCATGTTCCCTCCTGGGTTGTGCACCTTCGGGGCCACGCTTGTCTTCGCCTAAACGATAGCAAGCTATCGTTTAGGCGACCAGACGGGCACCCTGCTCACAAGCGGCGACTACCCCGGAGAAACCCGGCGGATCAGGCGGGGATCACGCCGAAGGACACCAGCGCGATGACCAGCACGCCGAGCAGGACCCGGTAGATGACGAAGCTGGTGAACCGGTGGGTGCTGATGAACCGCAGGAACCAGGCGATGATCCCGTAGCCGACCGCGAACGAGATGACGGTGGCCAGGATCGTCGGGCCCCAGGCCGGGGCGTGCGCCCCGTCGATCTCGCGCAGCTCGAACAGGCCGGACATGAGCACGGCGGGGATCGCCAGCAGGAAGGAGTACTCGGCGGCCTCCTCCCTGCGGTAGCCGAGGATCAGGCCCGCGCCCGTGGTGCCGCCGGAGCGCGAGACGCCGGGGATCAGCGCGAGCGCCTGCGCCAGGCCGTAGGTGACGGCGTGCGGGAGGTTGAGGTGCTGGTCCAGGGTGAGCTTGTTGCGGGCCATGTAGTCGGCCAGGGCGAGCAGCAGGCCGAAGACGATCAGGCAGGTGCCGACCAGGCGCAGGTCGCGGACCACGGTCTCGATCTGGTCTTTGAAGGCGAGGCCGAGCACGCCGATCGGGATGCTGCCCGCGATCACGAACCAGCCCATCCTGGCGGCCTGCTCCTGGCGCAGGTGGGGGGTCCACAGGGAGCGGGTCCAGGTGCTGATGATGTCCCAGATCCGCTTGCGGAAGTAAATGAGCACCGCGGCCTCGGTGCCGAGCTGGATCACCGCGGTGAAGGCCGCGCCGGGGTCCGGCCAATGAAAGAAGGCGGACACGACACGGATATGGGCACTGGAGGAGATCGGCAGGAACTCCGTCAGCCCCTGCAGGACGCCCAGTACGGTCGCCTCAAACCAGCCGATCAAGCGAAGACACCTTCCACGGTGATGCCGCGCCGTTCCGGGTCCGAAGGGCGGCGGTCCGACAAGTACGTGAGAAGGCGAGGCTAGCGGAGGCTGGGAGGCCGCGCGGCCGGTCGTTGTACCGGGTCAGGGTTCGCGGGGGAACGGGGGTGTTCGTCACCGGTTATCCGAACCCTGTATCCAGACATGTCGGTCGGCGTTCGGGAGCGAGGACGGGCCCCGGCTGTGCGCCGGGGCCCGTCGTACGCGGTGCGGTCAGGAGGCCGAGGCCCCCTTCAGCGGCACGGTGGTGCCGGTGCCGGTGCCGGTGCCGGTGGCGGCGGTGGCGGTGGCCGCGCGCCGCGGGATGGACGACAGGTCGAACGCGTAGGTGGCGGTGGCCACCGCGATGGCGTCGGCGTTGACGTCCAGCGCCGTCGCGTTGATGTTGGTGATGGTGTCGCACGCCTGGTGGTAGCAGGAGTCGTAGGCGACGCCCGCCTGCCCGCCGAACAGCTTCGCCTCGGCCTCGGTCTTGATGCCCTCGGCGCCGGTGAAGATGCCGCCGGCCGGGATGCCGTTGGCGATGAACGGCCCGTAGTCGGAGCGGCCGTCGAAGTCGGTGCCGACGTGGCCGAGGCGCCGGCGGTCGAAGAACCTCGCCAGCCGCTTCTCGATCTGCGCCGATCCCTCCGGGCCCGCCGGGGAGCCGACGTTGTCGGAGTTGTCGCCGTCGTACAGCTTGTAGGCGTAGTTGGGCGAGGCGACCATGTCGAAGTTCAGGTAGAGCCTGATCCGGTCGCGTTCGGCGGGGGAGAGTTCGGCGACGTACTGCTCGGAGCCGAGTATGCCGAGTTCCTCGGCCCCCCAGAACGCGAACCGCACCTTGTTGCGCACCGGGAAGTGCGAAAGTCGCAGGGCGACCTCAAGGACGGCCGCGGTGCCCGAGCCGTTGTCGTTGATGCCCGGACCCTCGTGGACGCTGTCCAGGTGCGCGCCGACCATGACCACGTCGTCACGGTCGCCGCCACGGGTCTCGGCGATGACGTTCCTGGTGGTGCCGAGCTCGACCTCGGTGTCGGTCCGGACGCGCACGCGGGTGCCCGGCGAGTCGGCCAGGTCGGACCCGACGGCGAAGCTGGTGAACACCACGGGGAAGCCGTAGCGCCACTCGGCGATGTCGAAGGCGTAGGCGTCGGTTCGGCCCGGCTGCCCCTCGTTGAAGAAGATCACCGCCGCCGCGCCCGCGGCCTTGGCGTTGTCCGCCTTCTGCGCGTAGGAGCAGGTGCCGCGCTGGATGAGCGCGATCCTGCCGGGCACGAACCCGGCCCAGTCCGCGGCCTCACAGCCCGCCGTGGAACTCGGCGTCGGCGTGGGCGGCAGGGTCGGATCCACGACCTGGACCTCGGCGGTCACGTCGCCCGAGCCCGAGGAGATCACGGTGACGAAGTCCGCGGGCGTGGCGTAGGTGGTCGGCGTCGGGGCGACCTGTTCCAGGACGGGCGGGGACAGTTCCTCCCAGCTCTTGGGGAACTGCACATCGGTGGTGCTCACCCGGTACCCGGCCTTGCGCAGCTTGCCCGCGACATAGGCGACCGAGGCGTCGTAGCCCGGCGTGCCCGCGGCGCGGTTGCCGCCGTTGGCGTCGGCGATGGACTGCAGGGCGTTGAGGTGCTTCTTGACGTTCGCCCCGGTGACGCTTTTCTCCAGGAGTTTGGCGAAGATGTCGGCCACCGGGCCGGACTGTGCCGAGGCCGGTGGCGCGAAGGCCAGTGGCAACGTGAGGGCCGTGGCCAGGGTGACGGCACGGACCACGCGTTGGCGCAGCGATAACCGCATAGGGTTCCTCCAGCGAGGTAAGGATTGCAAACCCCCGAAGCATGCTTAGGGGAACTTAACCCGCCAGACCGCGCTTCGCCAGAACCCCCGGACTAATTGCCCGGCCGTACCATAACGACCATGGCGGAACAGCCGTTGCTGCTGGTAGATGTGGACGGGGTGCTCAATCCGACCGGCCGTCGATCGGGCGATTTTCGGACATATGACTGCGTTATTGATGGAACGTTATATAAGGTCCGGCTCAGTCGCGCCCACGGAGACTGGCTGCTCGCCCTGGCCAGAGACACCGGGTCCGCCCTGGTCTGGGCCACGACATGGGAAGACGCGGCCAACGACTGGATCGGCCCACGCCTCGGGCTGCCCGCGCTGCCGGTGATCCCGATGCCGCCCTCGGCGGTTCCCGCGCGGGGGCGCGACTTCGGTGAGATGTGCAAGACGCCGCACGTTGCCGACTACGCCGCTGGGCGGCCGTTCGTGTGGTTCGACGACGCGGTCTCGGCGGCGGATGAGGACTATCTGCGCGCCCGCTCCGACGTGGGTGACTTCCTGCTCGTCGAGGTGGCCGCCGAGGGCGGGCTGACGAGGGAGGACGTGGCGCGGGCGGCGGAGTGGCTGGCAGGTCTGGGCAGGGGAACGTAGGGCATCAGGGTAGCGGGGGGCCGGGTCTCAGGGACGAGGTCAGGGTTTTGTCAGGGGCGGGAGTAGGAACGATGATCCGCGGCCGGGTCGTTTTCGTGGGTGAGACCAAAACAGCGGGAGGACAAGGTGTACCGGTCAAGACGACACAAGGTGATCGCGGGCGTGTGCGGCGGCATCGCCGAGCGCATGGGCTGGTCGCCCAACTTGGTGCGGCTGCTGTTCGTGCTCTCGTGCATCCTGCCGGGGCCGCAGTTCATCATCTACCTGCTCATGTGGATCTTCATCCGCAAGGCCCCCGTGACGGGCAGCCCCACCGCGCCCTACTACCAGTGAAAATCCCGGAGCTAAGCTGTCTCCATGAGGCAACGGCCGCTGTCGATGATCCAGGACGACCTGGTCGAGTACGAAAAGGCGATGGAACGCATGGCCGCCCTGGTGGAGGAGCGGCAGCGGGACGCGCGCCCCGACACGCTCTGGCTGCTCAGCCACCCCGCCGTCTACACGGTGGGCAAGCGCACGCTGCCGGAGCACCTGCCCGTGGACGGCCATGACATCCCGGTCGTGACCACGGGCCGCGGCGGCCAGCTCACCTACCACGGCCCCGGCCAGCTCGTCGGCTACCTGATCGTCAAGCTGGGCGAGACGGAGGGCATCGTCGACTACGTCCGCGAGGTCGAGCTGCGGATGGTGGCCGCGCTGCGGGCGCTCGGCGTCGAGGCCGAGCGCCGGGACACCCCGCCCGGCTCGGAGCTGCTCACCGGGGTGTGGACGGTCCGCACCGGACGCAAGATCGTCTCCATCGGCATGCGCCAGAGCCGCGGCGTGACCAGCCACGGGTTCGCCCTCAACGTCGACGGCGACCTCACCCCGTGGCAGTGGGCGGTGGCCTGCGGCATGCCCGACGTGGACATGACCTCGCTGAGCCGCGAGGATCGCCCGGCCGGCATGGACGAGGCGCGTGTGCGGGTGGCCACGGCCTTCGAGGCGACCGCCGGCATCTAGCCAGGCCGCTCAAAGGGCCGCTCAGAAGGACGGCAGCCCCCGGGCGTCGTCGATCAGCCGTCCGAAGGCCGGGTCGTCCAGGTGGCGTACGGCCCGGCGGGTCCTTTCCCCGGCGCGGGGATCGGCCGGTCCCACCAGCAGCCCGTGGCGGACCGCCGACCGCAGCGCGCACACGAGATCCGACACGATGCGATAGAGCGCGACCCTGGCGAACAGCCGCCGGTCGGGCCCGCCGAAGTAGGCGCCGGCCAGCATGGGCACCAGGTCGGCCGGATAGTCCGCCTCGGCGGCGACGTCGCCCAGGTCGAAGGCCGGGTCGTGGTTGCCGGAGAGCCGGTAGTCCGTGATCCGCACCTCGCCGCCGTCCGCCGCGATCAGGGTCTGCGGCAGCAGGCCGTTGTGGCACGGTACGGCGGGCAGCGGCCAGTGCGCGAGGGCCCGTTCGATGTCGGCGACGGCGGGCAGCCGGTCGGCGTGGCCGTCGGGCACCGGCAGACCGCGCCGCCGGCACAGGCCCAGCAGGCCCTCCAGCTCGGCGAAGATCGAGAAATCGTTCGCGAACGCCGGTCCGGCGTGCAGCCGCCGGCAGGCCCGGGCGATGCCCGGGATCAGGTCCGGCTCGCGTACGGCGGCGGCGTCCAGCGCGCGCCCCTCGATGTCTTCCAGCAGCAACGCCGGCAGCCCCGCGAGCCGGTGGACGACCTGCGGCCCGACGCCGCTGACCGCCGCCTGCCGGGTGTTGGCGATCTCGGTTTCCGGTTCGAGGCCGAGCCCGGCCGCCGCCACCCCGGGGTCGAGCACGCGCAGCAGCCAGCGCCGGCCGCCGCCCGCCTCGACCCGGGCCACGCGGTGGCCGCGCCCGCCCTCGATCTCGGTGATCGTCACCGGGCCTCCGGCCCACGCGGTGATCAGTGCGATCGGGTCCGCGGACGGATCGGGCATCCAGGAGTCTCCCTTGGCCTGTGGTCAGACCAGTTGATCTGCCGGTGACTCCGTGGCGTTACAGGCGGTCCGCATGCCGACGCGGCGGCCGGTCACGGTTCGACGGCCACCATGGCGTCCACCGCGGCCTGGCCGAACGCCTTGAGGTCGTCCGGCTTGCGGCTGGTGACCAGCAGGTTCGGGCCGTCCGTGCAGATGACGACCTCCTCATCGACCCAGGTCGCGCCCGCGTTGCGCAGGTCGGTCTGGAGGCTCGGCCAGGACGTGAGCGTACGGCCGCGCACGACGTCGGCTTCGATCAGCGTCCACGGAGCGTGACAGATGGCCGCGACCGGCTTGCCCGCCTCGAAGAATCCGCCGACGAATCGCACCGCGTCCCGGTCGGTGCGCAGGAAGTCGGGGTTGGCGACGCCGCCGGGGAGCACCAGGCCGTCGAAGTCGGCGGGGGAGACCTGCGTCACGGTCGCGTCGACCTCGAAGGTGTCGGCCTTGTCGAGGTGGTTGAACGCCTGTGCCCGCCCGGCCCTGGTGGAGATCAGCCGTGGCGTGCCGCCGGCCCGCTGGATCGCGCGCCACGGTTCGGTGAGCTCGACCTGCTCGACGCCCTCGGGCGCGAGGAGGAAGGCGATGGACTTGCCCTGCAGCATGGTTCCCCCCAGATGCGCTGCGTGGATGCTCAATACCGGCACGTTCCCGAGGAGGCGGGATCTATGCCGGGATGCGGGCGATGTGACAGGGTCACGGAGGGGTCACACAAGTACGGCGCGCCGACGAACCGGGTCGCACGCGGGACCGCAATGTACAAAGATTGAGAAAAACGGCAAACTAGTCGGCCTCGTGGACTGTCCAAGACTGAGGAGATCACCCAGCGGGGGCGGTCGATACGGGGCGATGAAATGTGGGGCGGGGGAAAGCGGTGGGCACGAGCGGGCCGCCCATGAGCGCCGAGGACGTGCGAGACGCCCTGCGGCGACGTCGTGGTGAGCGCGACCGGCTGTCCGCCGACCTGCTCGACCTGGAGCGGCACCCCGGCCACCAGTTGCTCAAGGGGGCCGCACTCGGTGGGGAGACCGGACGCCGCTGGGACGAGGCGCAGGCCGGCATCGCCACGCTGTGGTGGCTGTTCGACGCCTACAGCCGGGTGCTGGCGCGGGCCGAGGAGATCGCCGACGGCGGGCGGCGGCTCGGCGGCTCTGAGCTGGAAACGCTCACCGACCTGCTGCGCGGCCCGTCGGTGGAGATGAAGGTCGAGGACGTGCCCGTGGAGCGGCGCTCCCTCGTACGCCCGACCGCGGAATGGCTCACCCTCGACCAGGTCATGGCCCGGATGGACACCGCCTACCAGGGCAGCGCGCAGACCGTCGCCGCCGCCGACGCCGCGTGGAGCGTGCTCGCCCCCCGGCTGAACGAGGCGGAGGCCGCCCTGCGGGCCGCCGGCGACGTGCTCGCCCGGCTCGGCGGCACCGACGACGAACTCGACCGCATCGGCGCCGACCTGCTCAGACTGCGCGACGAGGCCCGCGCCGATCCGCTCGCCTACGCCGGCGGCGACCCGCGCGAGCTGGTGGCCCTCGACGCGATGCTCGCCGAGCTGGCCGAACGCCGCCGCGTGCTGGAACAGGCCCTGCGCATCAAGGACGACTACCAGCGGCGGTCCGACGAGGTGGCCATGCGCATCTCCGGGGTGGCCGAGGCGGAGGCGGAGACCCGCGCGGCCTGCGAGACCGCGCTCGTCAAGATCGCCACCCCGGTGCTGCCCGCGCTGCCCGGCCAGGCGGCCACCCTGGCCGACCGGCTGGCCGCGCTCACCACCCTGTACGGCCGGGCGGACTGGACCGAGCTGGCCGAACGCCTCGCCGACTTGGAGCGCGCCACCGCCGCCGCGCTGGACCAGGCCCACGCCGCCACCGCCCACGTCACCGGGCTGCTGGACCGGCGCGACGAGCTGCGCGGCCGGCTGGAGGCGTTCCGTGCCAAGGCGGTCCGCCTGGGCATGGGCGAGGACTCGGCACTGGCCTACCTCTATCGGCAGGCGCGCGAACTGCTCTGGACGGCGCCGTGCGACCTGCGTCAGTCCACCGTGGCGGTGGCCGCCTACCAGCGGGCGATCAAGCGGATGGGAGAGGCCGGATGAGCGCGTGCATGCAGCCCGGCTGCACCGGGACCATGCAGGACGGTTACTGCGACACCTGCGGCATGCCCCCGCCTGCCGCCGCGCCGCAGGCCGCACCACCGCAGGAACGCTCCGCGGGCGGCAGGCACGCCGCCCCGCCGAGCGGCCCCGCC
>NZ_POUA01000307.1 GCF_003236385.1 Spongiactinospora gelatinilytica | reverse complement strand
GAGGGGAGCGGCGGTTCTCGGGGGGTCTTCGAGGATGGGGGAGTGGCCGAGGCCGGGGAGCATTTCGACCTTCGCTCCCGGGACGATGCGGTAGTCGGCGGCGGATGTGGAACGCCATCTACGGTCGTCCTCGCCGAAGATCACGAGGAGGGGCTTGCCGAGGGCGGCCAGTCGGTCCGGGAGTGCCTGTTGGGTCAGGTACTCGGTCGTTGCCTGCATGGTCGCGGTGAGGGTGTGGTACGTCATGTGGCGTACCTCGTTCAGGAGCTGCTGCGAAATCTGGTAGCCCGGCCGGCTGAAACCAGTGCTCGCGAACTCGCGTAGCTGATCGTCCGACGGCGGCCACTGCGTGGCGGAGATGCCGCCGGCGCGTGCGATGTAGGCGCCAAGGTGGGGGCCGGTGTTGATGAGTACGAGCGCGTTCACCAGTTTGGGGCGCTGCTCGGCGAAGGCGGTGGCGGCCGCGCCGCCGCTGGAGTGGCCCACAACGGTGGCATGCTCGACGCCGAGCCGGTCCAGTACCACGCCGATCCGATGTGCCTGGTCTGGGAGCGCGTAGCTGCGGTCGGCCGGTTTGCCTGAACGGCCGTGTCCCAGCAGGTCGATCCGGATGACATGGTGGGATTCGGTCAGCAACGGGACCATCGCGTCCCATGAGCGGGTCGATGATGCGGACCCGTGAAGGAGGAGCAGCGCAGGGGCGTCGCGGGGACCATCCTGCGACACGTGGATGTCGCCGTCGTCCAATGGCATGATCGTGGATTCGGTCATGAGGTCACTGTCTCCGCTGGTACGCACCCCCGTCTTGAACGAATGTTCCTCACATAGCATGGGGCCGTGCGGACGTTCGTGCACGGTACGGCGGTGTGGGGGGTCGCGTGCCCGCGGCGGCCCAGCCGGGTGGGCGGGGTCGGCATGGCCGGGTTCCGGGTCCGTGATCTCGACGCCCTCCGGATGGTCCCGCACCCGGCGGTGACAATAATCTTGGAATTCGGTGGCGGCACGCCCGTCGTGGACTACGCCGCCGGGCGGCAGCGAGGGAGCATCGCCGCAGGTCCTGGCATCGGCTCAGGCGGCGCGGTGTGGGCGCGCGGCGAGAACATCGAGTGCGTGCAGGTGCGCCTGCCCCCACAGATCGCCCGTGCGGTGCTGGGCGTCTCCCCGGCCGAACTGGACGGTGCCGTGGTCTCCCTGGACGACCTGTGGGGCCGGGAGGTCTCCGAGATCCGGGAACGGCTGAGCGACATCTCCTCCTGGGATGACCGTTTCGCCCTACTGGACGCGCTGCTCGCCCGCCGGTACGAAGCGGGGCCGCCGGTGGACCCGGAGGTGGCCTTTGCCTGGCACCGCATCACCGGCAGTGGGGGCCTGGCCAGGGTGGACGGACTCGCGGCCGAGGTGGGGTGGAGCCGTAAGCGGCTGTGGTCCCGCTTCCGGGCGCAGATCGGTCTGCCGCCCAAGCGGGCCGCCAAGCTCGTCCGCTTCGACCATGCCGTCCACCGCCTGGCCGCGGGCGAGGACGCCGCCCGGGTCGCGGCGGAGGCGGGCTATGCCGACCAGCCTCACATGCACCGGGACGTACTGGCCTTCGCCGGGGCCACCCCGGCGACCGTGGCCGGCGAGCCGTTCCTGGCGGTCGATGACATCGCCTGGCCCGACCGCGAAACCCGGCCCCGATGATGACCGCGCAGGTCACCGTCCTCGCAGGTGAGAGGCAAGTTGATCGACGGGGACCTGATTCTGCTCCCCGGAGTCCATGTCCCGGACCGTGACCATGCCCTCGGCCCGTTCCTGCTGCCCGTAGATGAGCGCGTAGCGGGCTCGCCGGTCGGCCGCCCACTTCAACTGCTTGGCCAGCTTCCGGCTGGACCCCAGATAGACCTCGCTGCGCAGGCCCGCACTCCGCAGCCCGCTCGTGAAGGCCATCACCTCCGCGAGCGAATCCTGGTCCATGACGGTGACCGCGACGTCGATCCGGCGGCTTTCCTCCTCCGCATTGCTCAGCAGTCCGATGATCCGCTCCACCCCGAGCGAGCCGCCGCACGCGGGCACGTCCGGCCCGCCGAGAGCCGCGATCAGGCGGTCGTACCGGCCACCGCTGGCGATCGAGCCCGGCATTCCCGCCGCGACCACCTCGAAGATCACGCCGGTGTAGTAGTCCAGGCCCCGGACCAGGCTCGGCGTGAACGCGATCCGGCCGACGCCCACGGTGGGCCCGGCCAGGTCGAGCAGCCGGTCGATCTCCGCCAGCCCGGCACGACCCTCCTCGCTGTCCTTCAGGACGGTCCGCATCCGCTCGACGGCGTCTTCGGCGGTCAGATCGCCGACCAGGGCCTCGGCGGTCAGGGTGTCCAGGGAACGCGCGTCGACCAGTTCCCTGACCACGTCGCCGGGCGCCAGCTTGTCCAGTTTGTCCAGCGTGATCAGCACACCGCCACCGACCTCGGCCGCCACGCCGTACACCTCCAGCAGGCCGGTCAGGGCCCGCCGGGAGTTCACCAGCACCCGGAAGTCGCCCACCCCGGTCGCGTCCAGCGCATCGGCCACCGCGCAGACCACCTCGGCGTCGGCCAACGGCGAGGCCGACCCCACCACATCCACATCACACTGCGCGAACTCCCGGAACCGCCCCTTCCCCGGACGGTCGGCCCGCCACACCGGTCCCATCGCGAACCGTTTGTATGGAGTCGGAAGCTGCGACCCGTACGCCGCGACGACCCGCGCCAGCGGAACCGTCATGTCGTAACGAAGAGCGAGGTCGGCCTCCCCGCTCGCCTCGTGCTCACCCCGCCGGAGGATCTTGAAAATGAGCTTGTCGTTCTCGTCACCGTACTTGCCGGTCAGGGTCTCCAACCGCTCGAACGCGGGCGTCTGTAGCGGCTCGAACCCATATCGCTCGAACACCTCCCGGATCACTGAAAACACGTGATCCCGCACTCTGAGGTCGGCGGCCAGGAAGTCCCGGGTGCCAGACGGCGGCTCGAACTGCTGCGACGCCATGTCAACTCCTCGCCTGACGTGCCTGATGTACGTCTCGATGTGTACCGGCAAGGCGGCGCTCGACCGGTGGGCCGCTCCAGCGCACGGCATGCCACCAGGCGGCCTTGTGATGCTACCGGGCCGGATCACCTGGCATCGTGAAGCTCCAGGCTTCCGGATCTGGACGTCGTCTGGGCGCCGGGAAGCGGCGGACGGCCGCCCCCGCCAGTTTGCCAAAGCACTTGACAGGGCCGGGTCAAGAACAGAAAAAGGGCCACCACCCGCCAGCCGGAGTGGTGACCTTAATGCCCGTGGGAATCGCCACGCGGGCTTCAGCCCATCACGATGCGCTTCCACTCGGCCTGGCCCATCATGATTGCGCCACCTCCCGCGGACTGACCCATCATGATCAATTCCGGTCCGGCGGCGACCACCCTCTTCTCGGTCGCAACCGTCTCCGCCTGGGCCGGGAGCCCAGCAATGGTTCCCGACGCGAGTGTGGTGGTCAAGGCGGTGGTGATCAGAACTTTTCTGACGATGCGCATAGCTCAATCCATTCTGCACATAAGGTGAAATTCCGGACATGGCGCTACATCACAACAAGCTAGCGTCAGACGAGAGGATCATACTAGCACCATAACGGTCCGAAGGTGAGCAACGTGGAGTGTCACTAATAGAGCGCTAAATAAGGAGATGTCGCGTTCTATCCCTTCCAGTCCAGCGTGTCCAGATAGGCGCGTAGCACCGCCGCCTCCGGTGCGCCGAGCCGCTCATAGAGCGCCAGGGCGGAAGACCAGTAAGGCATCGCGTGTTCTCGGCCCTGGGTGCCGGCCACTGCTTCTCCGAGTCCTTGGAGGCAGCCCGCAGCAAGGCGCGGGTCATCCACCTCTTGGGCGATGGCCAGGGCCTCTGCGTAGGTAGTGCGCGCGAGTTCGTGCTCCTGGTTGCGTAGCCGCCACTCGCCGATGCCCTGAAGCGCCCGGATCTGCTCGTACGGGTCGCCGATCTCCTGGGCCACGGTAAGGGCCTTCTGGAAATGACTCAGCGCCTCTGCTGTCTGGTTTGACAGTAAATACGTCTTTCCGATGCCTGTCGTGGCTTCTGTCGCATGACGGAGGTCGCCGGTCTGCCGGTGAATGGACAGCGCCTCCCGGTACATGTGCAGGGCCTCGGAAAGGCTCCCCCTGCTGCGCAGCACATTCGCCACGTTGATCAACGCCACACCCTCATTCTGCCGCCATCCGGCGGCGCGAAGCGCGGCGAGTGATTCTCTGTAGAGTGCGAGCGCCTTGTCGTGGTTGCCGCGGTCGAACTGGAGGTCCCCAAGATTGTTGAGGATCATTGCCATGGTACCGCTGTCGTTGGAGGTGTGGATGATGTCAAGCGACCTTCGGAAGTCGGTCTCGGCCTCTTCTGTGCGTCCGAGATAGGACAGGGCGATTCCTCGGTGCAGGAGTGCGTTTCCCTCCCCATAGCGGTCTCCGGTGGCCCGGAAGATCGCTAGAGCCTCCTCGGCGTACGAAAGTGCGCGATGACTGTGTCCTGACAGCCAGGAGACCCGGGCCAGATGATCGAGTATGTCGGCCTCTCCTCGCCGGTCCCCGAGGTTCCGGAAGGTGTTGAGGCTGTTCAAGGCGTGCCGCATGGCGGTCTGATAGCGGCCGGTGCGGCAGGCGACCAGGCTCAGTTCCAGGTCCACGCGGGCCAGGGCGTGCCGGTCGCCGGCCTCCTGGCACAGGCGGCGGGCGGTCTCGTGCAGTTTCCCGGCGTCCGTCCAGAGCGCCGACCGTTCCAGGTGGGTGGCCAGCATGAGTGAGAGGTGGACGGTGTGGAACGGGAAGCCGTGTTCCGCCGCGAAGTAAGCGCAGGCCAGCAGGTTGTGGTGCTCGGCGCGCAGCCACTCGGCGGCCGGGCGCGGGTCGCTGACGTGCGGCGGGTCAGCGGGGGTGTGGGCCACCCAGACCGGAGTACGACGGCGATGGGGGTAGAGGGCGCGGTCGGCCTGGTCGGCGGTGTTCACGTAGTAATCGAGCAAGCGGTGGATCACCCGGCGTCGCTCACCTGCCGATTCCTCCTCCTGCGCACGGTTTCTGGCGTACTCCCGGAGCAGGTCATGAAATCTCATCCGGCCCGAGTGAGGCTCCAGGACGAGATGGCGATCGATCAGCTCCTCCAGGCTGTGCTCCGCCGTACGGAGGTCGCAGCCGACCATGGCCGCTGCCGCCTCGGCCGTGAAGTCCGTGCCGATGTGCAGGCTGAGCCGGCGGAAGGCGCGCTGCCTTGGGCGGCTCAGTTCGCGGTACGACAGCTCGAACGTGCGGTTGACGCTGATGTCACCGGCGTGCATCTCGGCCAGCCGGTCCTCGACTCGCGACAGCCTGGCGACCAGGTCGCCGACGGCGCGAGCCGGGCGGTGGCGGAGCCTTGTCGCCATGATCGTCACGGCGAGCGGGAGATGCCCGCACAGGCGTACGAGGGTGTTGACGTCCGGTGCGGCAAGATCACGATCAGGGCCCACGATGCGGCGGAACAACAACGCCGCGTCGTGCGGTGCGGGCACTTCCAGCGACAGCGGGCGAATGCCCTCAAGCCCGGCGAGCCGGCTACGGCTCGTGATCAGGACGAGGCAGCCGGGCGTGCCGGGGAGGAACGGGCGGACCTGGTCGGCGTCGGCCGCGTCGTCGAGCACGATGAGCATCCGCCGGTTGGTGAGACGCGCCCGCCACAGGGCGGCCCGTCCCTCCAGGCCCTCGGGGATGCGGGCCGGGTCCTCCCCGATGTTGCGCAGCAGAATGGCGAGTCCTTCGGCGGGGTCGAGCGGTGGGCGGTTCGGGTCGTGGGCGCCGAGTGACAGGTACCACTGCCCGTCCCCGTACCGGTCCGCCAGCGTGCGCGCGACGTGCACGGCCAGCGCGGTCTTCCCGATCCCGGGCATCCCGTCGATGGCCTCGATCGTCACGGCCGTCGGGCCGGATTCCACCACTTCGTGCAGGTGTCCGAGTTCCGTCTCGCGGCCGGTGAAGTCGGCTACGTCCCGTGGCAGGTTGCCGGTGAGCGGCGCACTGGGTGCGGACCGCCGGGTCTGCGGGGGTGCAAGTTTGGGGTCGCCGTGCAGAATGCGCTCATAGGCGCGGTGCAGCGAAGGCCAGGGGTCCGTGCCGTGCTGTTCGCCCAAACGGTGTCGCGCCTGGTGATACGTTTTCAGCGCGTCGCCCTGGCGGCCGCAGCGATACAGGGCGATCATCAATTGCTCGGCGAATGCCTCGTCGTAGGGGTACTGATCGACCATCCGGTACAGCTCGCTCACCACTTCGGTGTGGTGGCCCGCGTCGAGCTCCAGCCCCAAACGTGTTTTGATGGCCGACCGATGTTCGTTTTCCAGGTCGGTGCGAACGCTCGTAATCCATTCCCCGGAAAGGCCGGAAAGCGGCTCGCCGCGCCACAATGCCTCGGCTTCGTTGCACAGGCGCAGCGCCTCCGCCGTGTTCCCCTGCTGTGCGAGGACCCGTGCTCGTTCGTTCAGCATGCGAAATCGGTACAGGTCGATGCGCTCGGGGTCGACATTGAGGACGTAGCCTCCGGAGCGCGTGAGTATCGCCTGGTCGTCACCGATCTTGGCGCGCAGCCTGGCGATATAGACATGTACACTTGCGGGCGGCTTGGCCGGAGGCGCCTCACCCCAAACCCGATCGATAATCTTTTCGATTAATACCAGTCGGCCGGGGTTGAGAAGCAATACCGCCAGCACGTACCGTGCTTTGGTCGTGCCGAGCTCGCACATCTGCCCATCGGCCCACATCTCCACGGAGCCGAGTATTCGGAACTCCACGAGTGTCCTTCCGGCAGGTAAATGCCCCACTTCCCGATAGCTTCTCGCGTTTTTTGGTAACGGTCCACAACGCTTCTGTGATCGATGCCAGGTCGCGACATCCCGCCACTTCCGCCAGGCCGTCTCCAGGGCCGCATCACGGTTGCTGCAAGGTTTCGTTCAGGCTTGCGGCGCACGCTCGAAACAGGCCGTGACGACGGGGACCACACACGGCCGGGGGATACGGCGCGCAGTGCGCCCGCGCCATGGTGAAGGGGAGTTAGAAAGCGCGATGTCCTGTACTGAGGGGTTCCACGTGCCGGTCGGGCCCGATGCACAGCGGTGGGTGACCCGCCGCAGCAGGCGGACCGCACTCATGATCGTACACACGGTTACCTCCGGGCAGCGTCTGATGGACGTTGCCCACCTGCTCGCCGCCGATCTGCGGATCCAGGTGGTGTTCACGAACGGCCCTGACGTGTTCGGCAACGGGGTCGCCGAACTGCTCGGCAGGCTCGGCGGCGCGGTGTTGCCCTGGCACATCGCCGTCAGGCACAACTTCGATCTGGCGATCTCCGCCGCCTACGGGGGGATAGAAAGGATTCATTCGCCGCTCGTCGTCCTTCCGCACGGCGCCGGCTACAACAAACGGGTGAGCCGCCGGCTGGGCGGCGGCGCGGTGGCCTGTCGGGGCACTTACGGCCTCAGCGCCCAAGAGCTCGTCAGGGACGGGATGGTCCTTCCCGCGGCGATCGTGCTCACGCACGAGGCCGAGCTGAAACGGCTGGCGAGGAGTTGCCCGGAGGCCATTCCGGTGGCCGAGGTCATCGGCGATCCGGTGTACGACAGGCTGGTCGCCAGCGCCGCTGAGCGGCCCGCCTACCGCCGGGCCCTCGGGGTCGATGACGACCGCGAGCTCGTGGTGGTCGCCTCAACCTGGGGGCAGCGGTCGCTGTTCGGCCGGCAGGCGGAGTTGCTCCGCTGGGTTCTGGCCGAACTGCCCAAGGAACGCTACCGGGTGGCTGCACTGCTGCACCCGAACATCTGGTTCGGGCACGGGGTGTGGCAGGTCCGCGGCTGGCTGACCGAGTCCGTGCGAGACGGCCTCGCGCTGGTCCCGCCGGAGGCGGAGTGGCTCGGGGCGCTGGTCGCGGCCGACCACGTCGTGGGGGACCACGGGTCGGTCACCGTGTACGGCGCGGCGGCCGGGGCCCCGGTACTGCTGGTCGATGGCACGGAGGACGACGTCGATCCGGACTCGGCCGGCGGGCTGCTCGCCGCCACCGCGCCCAGGTTGCGGTTCGACCGGCCGCTGGCCGCTCAGCTCGGCGAGGTCGCGGCGAGCCACCACTCGCAGCGGTACGCGGACGTGACGGCCCGGGTGACCTCGGCTCCCGGCCGGTTCGACCGGAACATGCGCAAGCTGCTCTACCGCCTGATGCGGCTTCCGCAGCCGCCGTCGATCCCGCGGGCCGAACCCGTTCCCGTCCCATTCCTCACGCACACCGACTGACTCGAGCCCGGAGGAAAGAGGAAAGATGACCAACAGAGTCGTCGTGGCTGGTGTCACCAGCCTCTACATGGCGGTGCCCGTGGCGGAGTTCCCCGTCACGTACACCCCGCAGCGGTTCCCGGCCTGGACGCGCGCCGAGGTGTCGGGGGCCGCGTGCCACATCGCCGACACCATGCGCACGCTCGGTGACGACACCAGCCTGTGCACGTTCGTGGGGACCGACGTCGCGGGCGAGGCGATCAATGCCTCGCTGCGGGCGCGCGACCTGCTCGGGGACGGGGTGATCCAGGCGCCGAGTTCGTCGCTGGGGGTCGTGCTCGTCGCCCCGGACGGCCGGCGCTGCGGCCAGCCGTACGTCGCCGCCGTCAACATGCTCCAGTACCCGATCGACGTCTTCAAGCGCGCCGTCCAGGGCGCCGACCTCGCGGTGCTGACCAACACCGCGTTCGTCCGGCCGCTGCTGTGGCACGCCTGGTCCGCGGGGGTGCCCATCGCCGTGGACGTCCACCTGATCAGCGACGTGAACGACACCTACAACCGGCCATGGCTGGAGGTCGCCGACATCATCTTCTGCAGTCACGAACGGCTGCCCTGCTCGCCGCGAAGCTGGGTGGCGCAGGTCTTCGAGCGCTACCCGGGCTGCGAGGTCGCCGCGGTGGGTGCGGGCGGCGACGGGTGCCTGATGGGGCTGCGGGACGGACGCCTGATCGAGGTGGCCGCGGTCGCGCCGCGCGGGGTGGTGAGCACGTCCGGCGCGGGGGACGCGCTGTTCGCCTCGTTCCTGCACGGCTGGCTCGCCACCGGCAACCCGGTGACGGCGCTCCGCCAGGCCGTACTGCACGCGGGCTGGAAGATCGGCGACACCTTCCCCGGCGCGGTCTCGCTCACCGAGCCCGAACTCGCCCGGCTGGGCGAGTGCCATCCGGTGACCGCGACGATCGGCCGATGGGACGTGCAAGAGCCGTGAATCGGGGTACCAAAACTACGGAAAGTCTCGGTCCGGTAACTCACCGGTAATGGTCCGGTGGGGGCAACGGCCGACCCTGCCCCGAAGGAGGATCTATGGCTCTCGGTGACCGCGTTCGGTGCCTGCTCCATGGGCTGGCGGCGGCGGTGCTGGCGCTGCTGGTGGACGTGGCGATCGTGGTGGGC
>NZ_POUA01000306.1 GCF_003236385.1 Spongiactinospora gelatinilytica | reverse complement strand
CCCCCCGAACCCGAGCCCCGACAACCCGCCGCCGAACAGCACCCAGGCCACGCTCTCCCCTCTTCACCAGACGCAGGCCCACACAACTTCCACCCCACGTCATTCCTGAACCTGAACACCTCGGCAAACCCATCACCGCACATGTCCCGATCACCGCCCAACAGCGCCCAGGCCACGCTCTCCCCTCTTCACCAGACGCAGGCCCATACACAACATCCACCCCACGTCATTCCTGAACCTGAACACCTCGGCAAACCCATCACCGCACATGTCCCGATCACCGCCCAACAGCGCCCAGATCGCGACCTCCCCTCGCCACCGACATCGGAATGCAGGCACGCATGCGATATCCGCCGCCAGACAACGGCCCGGCCTCCAACGTGCCTCCCGCCGCCATGACCCGCTCGGTCAGCCCTCGAAGACCGCTTCCCGCGCCTCCGCCCACATCTATCCCGGTACGACGGGACATCCGCCCACTCGTACTGGCTTCCTTCTCCCGGCCGCCCCCCGCAGCGCCATCCACAACCTGAGCGATATGCGGCCTCCTACCGCCGACAGACCTTTCGTCCCTGCCATCGCCCGTACCGTTCACCGCGCCGCCATCGTCATGGATCTCGGCGATGGCGTGGCCGTCCCCGTCCAGGCGCACGTCGATCATCCACCGCCTGGCGTCGCTGTGCCGCAGGACGTTGGTGGTGCCCCCGCGTACGGCCCAGGCCAGGACCGACTCCACGCCGGCCGGAATGGGATCGAGGCCGCGGGAGATCTCCACGCGGACACCCGCGGAGGTCAGGACGCGTCCGGCGTTCTCCAGTTCCTCCACCAGCGAGACCGCCCGGTATCCGGCGACCGCGTCTTGTACCTCGTCGAGCGCCCGCCGAGCCGCCCGCTCTACCCCGCTCATCTCGGCGGCGGCCCGGGCAGGATCGCGCTCGGCCAGCCGGACGGCGAGCTGGCTCCTGATGGTGGCTGGCTCCTGATGGTGATCGACGTCAGCGTATGGCCGAGGATGTCGTGCAGATCGCGGGCGAAACGCAGCCGTTCGTTGTCCACCGCCAGGCGGGCGACCTCGGCCCGCGCGGTCTCCAGCTCGTACAGCGCGTGGCCCATCCGCGTGAGGGCCCGCACGGCCGTCGCCTCGGCCGCGATCAGCACCGGAACCCACCAGAACTCCGCGAACACCAGCCCGAACGCCGTCAGCGCGGTCAGCTCCAGCACGACCACACCCGCCACCCCTGCCAAGAACCAGCCTGGCGGAAGCGTCACCAGCAGCGAGACCAGCAGCGGGAAGGAGGCGTACGCCCAGTTGTGACCGAGCACCGGGAACAACGCGAGCGTGGCCGCGGCCATACCCGTCACCACCCACGGCACCATGATCAGCGCCCGGTCGCTGAACATGTTCCACACGAATCGGCCCCAGCAGGCGGCGAAAGCCGCCCACCAGCCGAGTGCCCACAGCGCCGGGACAAGGTGGGGCCGCTCGGCGAGGAACGCCCATAATGGCCAGGCGGGCAGCAGCAGCCAGAGCAGCGACCCTGCGCGTAGCGCCCACCGCGCCTCCCGGGTGACCAGTTCGCCCGGCCTCATCCCCTTTCCTCCTCCCTGCTCACGACGGCTCTGCCGTACCAGTGCCGATCTGCCTCACTTACTCACAGCGCCCTGCCGTACCGCCAGATCGCGAGCGCGCAGAACAGCAGCGTCCATCCGGCGAGCACGGCCAGCGACCCGGCAGTGGGCGCGAGCCCGTCGAGCGCCCGCCACCCGAGCGAACCCGCCTGATACGCCGGGCTGTACTCCGCGAGGGCCCGTATCCCCTCGGCAGCGCGCGCACCGGCAACCACAACCCGCCCAGGATCGACAGCCCGAAGTAGACCACCATCATCGCGATGTTGGCCGCGGGGCCCTGTAACGAATAGCCGAAGGCCACGCCGAGCGCGGCGAACGGCAGCACCCCCACCCAGATCAGCGGCACGAGCGCCACCCAGGTCAGCATCGGCAGGCGTACTCCGGCCAGCAGTGCCCCCGCGCCGAGGATCACCACGATGCTCGGCAGTACGCCGAGCGCACCGGCGACGACCTTGGCGACCAGGTAGCCGTGCCGGGGCAGCGGCGTCATCGCCAGGTACCGAAGCCAGCCGGCGGCGCGTTCCAGGGCGATCGCGCCGCCGACGAACAGCGCGCCGCCCATCGAACCGTACGTCGCCATCGACACCATGGAGTAGGCCGCGAACCCCTCCGTCTGGGCCGTGATGGCGAGCACCTTCGTCCACAGCAGGTACAGCGCGAGCGGGAACCCGATCAGGAAGACCATCCCAACGGGATTACGAAAACCACGGGCCACCTCCAAACGCAACAGCGATCTCATGAGCCCGCCTCCCCGGTCAGCCGGACGAACGCGCTCTCCAGGTCGAGGCTCACGGTACGCACGTCCCTGACGTCGTCGAAGGCCGCGAACAGGGCGCGCAGCGTCGCATCGGAGTCGTCCGTCGTCAACGCCACACCGGTGCCTTCGACCGCCACAGCGCGCACGCCGGGCAAACCCGCCAGCAGCCCGGGGGCGGGACGGTCGAGGGTGAGCCGGATCTCGCCGTCGCCGACCATGGACTTGATCTGGGCCACGTCACCGTCGGCGATGATCCGCCCGTTGACGACCAGCACGATCCGGTCGGCGTGATCGTCGGCCTCGGCCAGATAGTGGGTGGCGAACATGACGGTGCCACCGCCCGTCGTACGCCGCTTGACCTCCTGCCACAACCCCCGCCGACCCTCCACATCGAGCCCCACGGTGGGCTCGTCGAGCACCAGCAGCCGAGGATCGCCGACCAATGCCAGCGCGAACCTGACCCGCTGGCGTTGCCCACCCGACAGGCCGCGCACCCTCCGCGCGGCCAGTTCCTCCACCCCGGCCGCACGAAGCGCCTCGCGAACCGGCAGCGGCGATGGGTACATCCCGGCGACGGCCGCGACCAGCTCCGCCACTCTGACGTCCTCGATCAGCCCTCCGTCCTGTGACAACACACCGACCTTCCCTGCTCTGACCGCCGCCCGGGGCGCGTCGCCGAGCAGCGCGACCTGCCCGGCATCCTGTGCGACCAGCCCCAGGGCAATGGAGAGCAAGGTCGTCTTCCCGGCTCCATTCGGCTCCATTCGGCCCCAACACCGCCACCACCTCCCCCTCCTGGACCGTCAGCCCGACATCGTCAAGCGCGATGACCCCGCTGTAGCGTTTGCTGACCTTCGTCAGCTCCAGCACCGTGTCCATACCACTCAGCCTGGCCGCGCCCATCTCCGCGCTGTAGTGCCGCCCATCACGCCGAGCACCATGACGAATGTCAGATCCAGACCTCCCGGCAAGTAGCCCGAGACTCCCAAAGCGCTGGAAATCCACGCACCGCCCGCCCCCGACTCCGATCAAGCCGGCAGCACCGCCCCGCCCCATTAGTCGGGAAGCAGGAAGTACTACGAGAAGAAGCGCTGAGGGCAAGAAGCGCAACGCTGCCTGACCTGCCTTCCCCCCGCCACTGTGAAGTGATCTATGCGACGCTCCGCCCTGGAGGCCCACCCGCTTGCGCAGAATGAGCAACCAGAACAGGCCCGACTGGAACGACTCCAGGGTCATCTACTCGAACGCCTCGTCATCGCCGCGAACCGGGCGGCCCCACTCATGGTCGTGGTCGTCGATGTAATCGGACGCGGAGATGCCCACCGACAGCGGACCGGATCGGCGGCCTGCGCGGTCACCTGCTCTCCTCCACGGCGGCCCTTTCTGTGCCTGGGACTCGTCCCGGGGCAGCTCGAACACCGCAAACCCTGACGAACCACGCCATTGATCCGTTGCTCAGGAGCTCGCACCTGACAGCACCCGTGAGCCGGGGTGTCAGAGCAACGTGAGTCTTGCGAACCGGAGCTCAGGGTGCATTCGAAGGATCACACGATGGCCGTCAGCGGGTCTCGATTTCACGCTCGTGACCTGCTCGAACTCGTACATTCCATGGACACACCCGAGAGCGCGCCTGGCGACCGAATGAATGGAATGAAGAATGGGGTTGCGTCCACGGATGTGGTGTACGAGTTTGCCCTGGTCACAAGCATGGGCGTCAGAGCATCAATACGGCCATCGCGTGATCCTTCGAATGCACAGTTCAAGATCAAGAGAGAACGACGATGGCCGCAGACAGCAGTGCGCCCAGCGGTGAGTGGCTCGCGCAGCAACTCCAGACCGACAGTCTCGATCTGTTGCCCTCCATGGTGAAGACCGTGGCCGAGGCGTTGATGTCGGCCGACGCCGATGCCCGCTGCGGAGCCCCGTACGGGGCACGCAGCACCGAGCGGGTCAACTCCCGCAACGGCTACCACACCCCGTCCGACAGGATCGAAATACCTGACGGCGACCAATAGCCCGAAGGAAGAGACCGGATAGGCGTGTCCGCCTTCCGCGGGAACGGTGGAGGAGTCATCACGTTCACGCGGGCGCGGCACGCATCTCCAGCTCCGCTCGGCGCGGTCTGGGGCGACCCAACTCCACCGACCGGATTGGCGAAGCGTTCGCGGGTGAGCTGCTCCGCAAAACCGCTCAGAGAAGTTCGATGCGCAAGCCGTGGAGCAAGCGATCGGTGTAGCCATCGCTGGCCGCGACAGCCACCATGACGCCGCCCTTACAGTCGATCGCATTGTAGCGCCGGGCGCCCACCGAGGGCGGAACCGGTAGGTCATCGCCGCACTTTGGGACCGGTGCGAGGACGATCAATGGGCGTGTGCCACCGCCGAACCACAGTTGCGGGCCCAGCGTGATGCTCCCCAGCAGGTCGCCGGGCCGGGCCAGTTCAACCGGCCCGCTGGCGCGCAAAATTAAGTATCCCTTCTTATCCACCTTTCCTCGAATGCGCTTGGCGAGATCCATCCGCTGGTCGAACGTCGGCCCGCCGCGGACTGGGTCGCTGAGCGCCATTGACCACGACCCGAAGTCGAACATCATGATGTAGCCGCGGCCCCGGACGGGGCTCTTCGCCCACAGGCTCACGTTCGAGGTGAGGCTGCGCAGCATGTCCTGCCCGGCCTCTGCCTCACTTTCGCCAGGAAGCGGGGAGACCAGCCGATACAGCCTTCCGGCCTTTTCCGCACGTACGCCGATCACCGGCCTTACCCCGAACTCGGCCATGTCGAGGCTGGCCGGATAGCTGAGACGGGCCCGGGTGCCGTCGGGGAAGGTGACTTCGACCACCTTGCGCCCGTCGTGGGTCTTCGAGTCGGGGACCAGGTAGTTGGGCCGGTATTCCCTTGTGGGGCCGACCGGCGTGGGCGATGTCAGCGTCGTTTGCGGAAGTGGCGGCTCGGCTTCGCCCCGGCTTTTGATGACCCCGACCACCGGAATACCCACCAGGACGAGGAGCGCCCCGGCGACGATCAGGCCGCCCCAACGCGAACGCGATCCCGTCTCGATGATGTCATTCCGGCCGCCGCCGACCACGTGCCTCGGCCACCTCGTCACAGGTACGGCACGCGCCTGGGTAGCGGGTGCCCGTAACGTAAGTTCAGTTCAGGGGGTGCCGCATACGCAACCCCTTGAATTGGGCGAAATCAGCATCACAGGTCACGAATTCACAACCATGCTCGATGGCGAGCGCGGCAAGGTAGGCGTCCGGAACCGCCTTGCCCGATGCGTCCGTCTCCCGGCACAGCCGCTCGAATATCTCCCAGTGCCGCCGCCCGGGCGCCACCACCACCGCCCGTGGCTGGTTGCGCACCACGGCCGCGAACTTCAGCGCGTCGCCGATTGGGTCGGGATCCTTGTAGATCCGCTGGTCGGTGACGATCCTTAGGAAGCTGTTGACCACCAGGTCACTAATGGCATAGGTCTCCTCTCCGTTGACCATCTCCTCGACGAACGCACGGAACTCGGCGTGGCACTCGACCTCCGGCCGGAAGGCGTTGACCAGCACCTCGGTATCAGGGAGCCGCATCGCCGGTCACCCTCTCGACGACCTTCTCCGTCTCCAGCGAATCCATCACCTGTCCCCAGCCCTCGCCAGCGGCCAGCCGGGCGGACAGCCATGGCTGATGCCCGGGCACCGCGTGCGAGAGCGGCAGCACCACCCGAAGCCGCTCATCGTCGTGTGCCGCACGGTTGAGCAGTTGTCGTAAGGCGTCCTCCATCACCGAGTTGAGGCTGCGTCCGTGCTCCGCCGCGTATGCCTTCGCCTCCTCCAGAAGCGAGTCATCGAGACGGAAGGTTGTCCTTCGCATGCCGCAAGCATGCCAGCACGACATCATGATGTCAACACGAAAAGTAATGAAGTGACCACGCAAGGTGGTGCAAGTCTAAAGGAACGCCATCGCCTGGTCGACGATCAACCCTCTACCAGACCATGCCTTGTCAGCGACGAGATCAGGCTCTCCATCCCGGCGGATCCCGCCTTCTGCGGGATCAAGGCGACCCCGCCCCCATGCCCACATCGCCCGATACGGACTCATAGCGCCTTGGCATGTACGAGCAGGATGCCGTCGCTCACAGGTGAAGCCACGCCGGTCTTGGGAGAAGCCACCCGAGCGTGACGACTCACAACAAGAGAATTGATCGCCCGCAGTCCCCGGCCGGCGGAGCTGATCGGCAAAATGCGAACGCCCCGCCGCTGCCGGCGGGACCGCTGCCCGCAGGCCCGATACTGAGCGGTGGGTACACCAGCACTGGCCCAGCTCCTACCAGCAAAGACCCATGCCATTCGGATGTTCTGAGGACCCGCCCGAGGTCGACCACGGACGAGACGATCCAGACCATCGACGCCAGGACGACATAAAGGCCGTGGGGCCAGCCGCCGACGGCCCCCGGGCGCTCGGCCTGCGCGCTGCTTCCCCGGCCAACATCGTACTGATGGGCCGACGGGCGAAGTCGAGACCACCGGCTGGACTGATACACATTCACGACGCTCAACGCGCGGGCGCGCCAGGCTTCCAGCTAGTCCACTGCGGCCGTCGCCCCAGCCCTGCCTCCACCGAGCGCAAGCTCCTGCCGAGGATCTGGTGAACTCCGAGTTCGCGAACATGGACAGTACGCGATCTCGGCGTACAAACGACCGACGACCGCGGCGATCTCGACGAGCTGCCCGGGGTAGCCCAGGCGGGACACCCCCAGCAGGGTGGATGTGTGCGGCCCACGCTCCAGCCCAGGCGCGCGCACGATCTCCCATGCCTCGCTCAACGGCCCCGGGGCGGGCGACACGACGTACACCGTCGAGGCCACCACATCGGGCAAGCCCGCCCTACCTCCGCCAATGCCGTCACCAGGTTGGCGATCACCCGCCGGGTCGGGGCAGCGAAACCCCCTTCTTCCACGAGCTTTCCACCGGTGCCCAGTCGCACGGCCCCTGCGATGAACGCCGGCCGCCGCCCAGCTTCGACCAGGGCGGCATGCGCAGAACGATCACCCCTCCACCATGGCGACCAGCGTTGCCGAAATCCGGTCCGGGCGCATCCCGATCAACCTGCGAAGGTCCACTCCAGGTGGCGCAGGCCAAGCTCCTCGTAGCGCCGGGCCGTAGGGTTGCGCGTCCCGTAGGCCATGTCCTCAAGCAACGCGCAGCGCGCGTAGAACACCGCCCGCTCCCTGGCGATCTCGCCTGGATAATGAGCCAGGCTCAGCTCGAACGCCTCGGGCCCCAGGTCCCGAAATATCAGGGCGAAGTCCACAGCGGGATCGGTGACCGCCGCGTCCGTCCAGTCGATCACTCCGGTGATCGTGTCGCCATCGGCGAGGATGTGCTCACTGCCCAGGTCGTTGTGGCAGAACACCAGTTTCTCCGGCTCGGCCGGCGGCGCGTCGTTCAGGAAACGTTCGACGGTACGGCGGGCGGACGTCGGTATACGGCCGGCGACCACCTCGTAGTTCTCCGCCGCCTCGGCCAGCCATTCTGTCAGTGGGCCCACGTCTTCCGGTACCGAAACCGCCGCCCGGTGAACGCTTCCCAGGAATTCGCCCAAGGGAGGGGCCAGCTTGTTGGCGTCAGTGGCCGGTGCGGTCTGAAGGGGTGTTCCGGGGAGCTTGCCGTACGCGATGACCCCCGCCTCGGCATCGGCGAACACGACTTCCGGGACCGGCAATGTGCCGCATTCCGCGATCACCCGCAGCACCTCGACCTCGCGCCGGGTCATTTCGGGGTCGACTTCCTTACTGCTGCGGACGATCAGACTCCCGTTGACCTCGTAGGCGAGGTTGTCGAGCCCTTCCCCCAGTTTCTCCACAGACCGGACCACATACCCTGGCAGATGCCGTCCGACCAGCGTCTTGATTACCTCGATCACTCTCGCATGCTAGCTTTCCGAGCAAGCCTCAACCCGTGGCGACGGCCCGGATGCTCCCGCAGATGGTGCATGGCCGGCACGCGATCGATGAAGCCGGAGTGCCCTCAAAGGGAGGCCGTCGGCGAGCTGAGCACCGTCACACACTCGACCGACCGGTATCGAAAACGCCCAGAACTCATCGAAGAAATCCCCGGCAGGGGGGGTGACTCCTGCTGGCACGCAGCTCCGCCCCCCGCGCTGAACCTTCGCGATCGATGGGCTCAGGCCCAGGTCGCCTCCACGATGGCGGGCTTGTTCCCCTGTTCTCGTGTCTGAGTGAGCCTGATCGAGGTGATTCGCCATTCACCGGCCGTACGGCAGAGCCCACCGGGCCATCGCCCTCAACCTGACCGGCATGGGCCGCGAGACCGCGCACCAACTCACCGAAATCCACCTGGAGTCGAGCCTGGGCCCCATGGGGTCACGCGTCTGGCCGCAGCATCCACCGCAACGAATCGAAAATGATCGACATTTCGCTGAGGTCGCCCATCAGGAGCCGGATCTCGTACGCGTCCGCCATCCGGTCCAATTCCTCATAAAGGATCTCCATATCACCGCGCAATACGGCCGGGATGGCGCGCGCGTTCCTGAACTCCATGTCCAGCAGGCGACTTTCGACCCGAACGCTCATCTCCACGGCATCGGGGCCGGCGCTGAACCTCCATACCAGACTGTCATGGAGGCTCGCCGCGTTGGCGAACTCGCGGATCTCCCGCGGCGCGCCGCGCAGTATGGCCGCTAGATGAACCTGGTACTCCTCGACGACACGCCGGCATTCACCTAGATCCATCTCACCCGCAAAAGCGGGCGTGAACCATTTCATATGTTGCATTCATTCTTCAGCCGGCGCGGGCTGCACGAGCACGAGCCACGTCCGCCCTGCCCCAGATCAGCGGCCACAGCTCGTCCGTGCCCATCGAACTCACATCCCGGCAGGCCGACACCTCGCGACGGTGGGGAGCGAGGAAAACCTGTTCGCTGCCGTGGTAAATGCGCTCCCCAAGCGGATGAACGGCCCGCGCCCACCGTCGCAGTTTCTCCGGCCCGGCCCGGAAGATGATGAGCCCGCCCATCCACTCCACGGCGGCCCTGCCATCATCCACTTTCCAAGCCGGCCTTTCACCGGGCTCCTCTGGCCGATCAAACCCCCACGTCTGCCACCTGACCGCCCCCTGCGAGGGAGCCGCAC
>NZ_POUA01000305.1 GCF_003236385.1 Spongiactinospora gelatinilytica | reverse complement strand
GCCGGACTCCGGTGAGGGGATCGGGCCTTTGGTGGTACCGGGCAGGGCGATCTTCAGCTCGGCCTGCTCCGCGCCTGTCGCGTGGCCGCCCAGCGCCGCGAGAAGAGTGCCGGCGTCGGCGGCGAACGGATGCCAGCGTACCCGCCCCCGCCCGCTTCCCCTGGGATCCGCAGCGGCGGCCCCGGTGGCGGTTGCGGTGGGCTGGGGGGCGGTGTCTTCTGCCCAGAGGGCGATCCGGCCGTCGGACCAGACTCCGTGCACCACCAGCAACGCGACCACTCCCACTCGCCCCACGACCCTGGGCCGGAACGGCCCGCAGGGGTCAGGGGCCGGCGGGCTCCGGCCTTTGCACCTTATCTTCAGGCGCGGCGCCGCAGGCACAGCTCACGGTGTCCCATACCTGGGCGAACGCCTCTCCGGAAATCTCCGTCATGCCGAACTCCCACAGCTCCAGCGCCTGGTCGGTGAGGAACCCGTGGGCGTCGTCGAGGTGCCGCCACCAGTATTTGTGGACCCGGCGGTGCGGGTCGATCTCGATCTGCCTGACCGCCCACTGCTCGCCCGCCTCCTCCACGGTCTCGAACAGCCAGATGCCGCCCTCCTCGTCGTGGCCGTGCCAGTAGCGGCGCGGCTCGGCCGAGGCGTCCAGCCCTTTGATCATCGGGCCACGTTGGTCTCCAAGCACGCGCCAAGCGTGTCATGTGCCTCCGACGGTTTCCGCCGGAACCGGCCCGGGACGGCCGAAGCGGATGGCGTGCACCCGGTCGGCGTCCGGGCGGGACAGGACGGTGACCCCGTCGGCGTTCGCGACCCTGCCGGTGCGGGCCTGGCGTACCAGGACCCGCCAGCGGCGGCAGTGCCGCACGAAGGTGGCCGCCGTGACGACCCGCCCCCGGGTGTGCTGGCCGGCCCAGGCGACGCGCGGCTCGACGTCCAGCATGACCAGGTGCATCTGGGCGCCGTAGCGGTGGGCGAGCCAGGCGAAGCCGTACAGGATGTGCGGCCAGGTGCCGCGGCTGTGCGCGACCACGGACCGGCCGCCGCTGACGGCCTTGGCGATGCGCCACACGTGCGTGGCGTGGACGAAGGGGGTCTGCACGCGCGGCGGCAGTGGGCTCAGGTAGCGGGACCACCAGTTGCGGGCCTGGTAGGTGTCGATGACCAGGACGCCGTCACCCGCGACGGGCCGGGTCTCGTCGCCGCGGATGCCGTACAGGCGGCGCAGCAGTGTGCTCTTGCCCGCACCGGGCAGGCCCGTGAGCATGACCAGCGAGCCGGCTGGATAGCTAAGCTCACCGGTGGAGGCGGGGGCGGCCGGTTCGGCGGCCATGCGGCACCTCACTGGGTCGGGGCGGCTGTTGGGGGCGTTGTGCCGCCGGGATGGACATGAGGCGTGCGACCCAGGGTAGGCGACTCCGGCATGAGCCATGAGAACAAGCCCTCCTCGGCGGATCGGGGACGGGATGACGACCGCATACCGGACAACGAGCGGGAGTCGGCGAACGTGCCGCTGGCCGACCGCCGCCGCGACCCGGAACTTCATGACGTACCCGACTTCGGCGAGGAGATGACGCCGTCCGCCACGGACCCGGCCGGGCAGCCGCAGCGCGACCCGCACGAGAAGCGGGTCCATGGGGAGAGTGAGGGGTACGAGCCACCGACCCGTGGGTGATGTCCGCGAACACCGGACGGGTCGCGGTGCTCACCGTTCTGGTGTCCATATCAGCACGTCGGGTGGCTTGTAGGGAACGGTCGTGCCCGGGTATGGGCCGACCTCTTTACGTGTCTTGATAGGTTGCCTACGGTGTGCCGGGAAGTCTGGTCGGCGTTCTCCCGTCACGACTCCGACCGAAGACGAAGGTGACACGGTGCGACCGAGTGAACTCGACTCATGACGCTGATCGCCTGGCCGGCGGGTCGCGGTGTTCCTGGGGGCTTACGCGTTCATCGCGACGGAGAAGATCCACCGGGTCGCCGCCGCCCTGGGCGGGGCGGGGATCATGCTCCTGCTCCACGCCACCGACGCGCACGCGGCCTTCTTCGACGAGCGCACGGCGATCGACTGGAACGTCATCTTCCTGCTGCTGGGCATGATGGTGATCGTCGGCGTGCTGAAGCAGACCGGCGTGTTCGAGTATCCGGCGATCTGGGCGGCCAAGCGGGCCAGGGGCCGGCCGTTCCGGCTGATGGCCCTGTTGGTGATCATCACCGCGGTGGCCTCGGGAATGCTGGACAACGTCACCACCGTGCTGCTGGTCGCCCCGGTGACGTTCCTGGTGTGCGAGCGGCTGGCGCTGCCCGCCACGCCGTTCATCGGCGGGACGGCCACGCTGGTCGGCGACCCGCCGAACATCATCATCGCCAGCCGGGGCGGGCTGAGCTTCAACGACTTCGTCGTCCATCTGGCGCCGCTGATCGTCGTGCTGCTCGTGGTGTTCGTCGGGCTGTGCCGGGTACTGTTCCGGCGGGCGTTCCGGTACGACCCGGAGCGGGCCGCGCAGGTCATGACGCTGATCGAACGCGAGGCCATCGCCGACCGGCGGCTGTTGTGGCAGAGCCTGGTGGTGCTGGTCCTGCTGGCCTTCGTGCTGCACCCGGTGCTGCACTACGAGCCCTCCGTGGTGGCGATCCTGGGGGCCGGGATCCTGGTGGCCGCCACGAAGGTGACCACCGAGCAGGCCCTCGCCGACGTGGAGTGGCCCACGCTGGTGTTCTTCGCCGGGCTGTTCGTGATGGTCGGCGCGCTGGTCCACACCGGGGTGATGGACCTGGTCTCGCGGGCCGCGGCGGACGCGACCCAGGGGCATCTGGGCCCGGCCGCGATGCTGCTGCTGTGGGCGTCGGCGGGGCTGTCGGCCTTCGTGGACAACATCCCGTGCGTGGCGACCATGAGCCTGATCGTGGCCGACCTGGTCCAGGCCGCCGGCCCGGACGGCCAGGTGCTGTGGTGGGCGCTCGCCCTGGGCGCGGACCTCGGCGGCAACGCCACGGCGGTCGGGGCGGCCGCCAACGTGGTGATCCTCGGCATCGCCCGCAACCGGGTGCCGATCAGTTTCTGGGAGTTCACCCGCTACGGGATCGTCGTGACGTTCGTGACGATCGCCCTCAGTACGCCGTATCTGTGGCTCCGCTACTTGATGTGAGGAAGACGTGAAACGGGGAGGCAGATGCCCAGAGCGGTGAAGCGGACGTGGGGTACCGCTCTCCTCGACCGGTTCCAGCGCCCGGCACAGGTGGTGGTGACCGGATTCGGGGTGGTGATCCTGATCGGCACGGCGCTGCTCGCCAGTCCGGCGGCCACCACGTCCGGCACCCCCGCCGGGCTGCTGACGGCGTTGTTCACCGCCACCTCGGCGGTGTGCGTGACCGGGCTGGTCGCGGTGGACACCGAGACGCACTGGTCGATGTTCGGCGAGGTGGTGATCGCCGGGCTGATCCAGGTGGGCGGGCTCGGGATCATGACGCTCGCGACGCTGTTCACCGTGCTGGTGTCCGGCAGGCTCGGCCTGCGCGCCCGGCTGTCGGCGCAGGTGGAGACCAAGACGCCGAGCATGGCCGACCTGCGTGTGCTGGTGCGCAGGGTCGTGCTGTTCAGCCTGATGTGCGAGATCGTGATCGCGGCGGTGCTCACCACGCGGTTCATGGCCGGGTACGGCCAGCCGTTCGGCCGGGCCCTGTACCTCGGCTGGTTCCACGCGATCTCGGCGTTCAACAACGCCGGTTTCGCGCTGTGGCCGGACAACCTGATGCGGTTCGTGGGCGATCCGTGGATCACGCTCACCATCGCCGCCGCCGTGGTCGCCGGTGGGCTGGGCTTCCCGGTGATGTTCGAGCTGTACCGCTCGTGGCGGCGGCCCTCCCGGTGGAGCGTGCTCACCAAGATCACCATCGCGGTGACGACCGGGCTGCTGCTGATCGGCACGCTGATCTTCCTGGTGACCGAGTGGCGCAACCCGCGTACGTTCGGCCCGCTCGACGACGCCGACAAGCTGCTGGCCGCCTTCTTCGCCGCCGTGATGCCGCGCTCGGGCGGGTTCAACACGGTGGACATCTCCCAGATGAACCCGTCGAGCTGGCTGGCCACCGATGTGCTGATG
Source organism: Spongiactinospora gelatinilytica (assembly GCF_003236385.1). Taxonomy (GTDB): domain Bacteria; phylum Actinomycetota; class Actinomycetes; order Streptosporangiales; family Streptosporangiaceae; genus Spongiactinospora; species Spongiactinospora gelatinilytica. The sequence continues at coordinate 5,512 of NZ_POUA01000305.1, read as the reverse complement.
TTCATCGGCGGCGGCAGCGGCGGCACCGCGGGCGGCATCAAGGTCACCACGCTCGGCGTGCTCGCCCTGGTGGTGTGGGCCGAACTGCGCGGCGAGAGCCGGGTCAACGTCGGGCACCGGCGGCTGCCGGAGTCGCTGCAACGGCAGGCCGTGGCGATCACGCTGATGGGCGTCTCCCTCGTGGCGGTCTCCACCTACATCCTGCTCGTGCTGACCCCGCACTCCCTGGACGAGGTGCTCTTCGAGGTGATCTCGGCCTTCGCCACGAACGGGCTGTCCACCGGCATCACGGCCGACGCCACGCCGGCCGGCCACATCCTGCTGGTCCTGCTGATGTTCATCGGCAGGGTCGGCCCCCTGACCCTGGGTTCCGCCCTCGCCCTGCGGGAGCGCACCCGCCGTTATGAGCTACCCGAGGAGCGGATCATCGTTGGCTGACACGAGGAACGACCCGGTCGTGGTGATCGGGCTGGGCCGGTTCGGCAGCTCGCTCGCCCTTGAACTGACCAGGCGCGGCACCGAGGTGCTCGCCGTGGACAGTCGCCAGAAGATCGTGCAGAGCCTGTCCGGCCAGATCACCCAGCTCGCCGTGGCCGACTCCACCGACCCGGAGGCGCTGCGCCAGCTCGGCGTGCCCGACTTCTACCGGGCGGTGGTCGGCATCGGCGGTGACATCGAGGCCAGCATTCTCACCGCGTCGCTGCTGGTGGAGATGGAGATCGACGACATCTGGGCCAAGGCGGTCAACCGCCAGCACGGCCGCATCCTGGACCGGATCGGGGTCCACCACGTCGTGCTGCCCGAGCACGACATGGGGGAGCGGGTCGCGCACCTGGTCTCCGGGCGGATGCTGGACTACCTGGCGGTGGACGAGAACTTCGCGCTGATCAAGACCCGGCCGCCGGGCGACTACGTGGGGGTGCCGCTGGGCGAGTCGGAGCTGCGCCGGAAGTACGGGGTGACGGTGGTGGCGGTCAAGCGGCGCGGCGAGGAGTTCACCTACGCCACGGCGAGCACGGTGCTGTCGTTCGGCGACATCATCGTGGTGTCCGGCCGTACCGAGGACGTCGAGCGCTTCTCCGAGCTGCCCTGACCCTGCCCGCGCCGGGCCGTCATCCGTGCCGCTCGCCTGACAGGGCGCCGGCCTCGTCGAGGCGCTTGCCGAAGAGCGTGCCGGCCTCGTCGAGCGCCGCCCGCAGCGCGGCGGGTTCGGCCGGACCGGCGGCCAGGCGGGCGATCACCGCGTCCACCTCGCGCAGGCCCGCGTGGCAGGAGCGTGGTCCGGGTGTCGGCGAGGGCCTTCCTGCGGCAGGCGTCGCTGCGGCTGGAGCACGGCAGGACCGATCCGGACGCGTTCCTGGACGAGTGGCTGGACACCGGGACGCTGACCCGCGAGGTGCTGGGGCCGCTCGCGCCGGGGGCGTCGGGGCGGGTGCTGACGGCGCTGCGCGACGCGGCGGCCGACCGGGCGGTGCGCGTGCCCCATGAAACGGTTCCGGCGGGCGGGGTGCTGCTGCTCGACGGGGCTGTACTCCTCGGCCGGGGGCTGCCGCTGGACCTGTCGGTCCACCTGTGGCTGTCGCCGGGGGCGCTGCATCGGAGGCTCGCCCCCGCCGAGCGCTGGACACTGCCCGCCTATGCGAGGTACGAGCACGAGGTACGGCCTGCGGACGTGGCGGACGTCGTGGTGAAGATGGACAACCCCGAGCGTCCCGCGCTGGTGGAGGCGGTCTGAGCCGCCGTCCCGCGCGGGGGCCGGGTGTTACGCGGGACGGCGGGCGCGCCGGGGCTACTTGAGCCGGCTCCTGGGCTTGCGTTCGCCCTTGGCCTGCGAGGGCCCGGAGCCGGGCCGCCCCAGCTCGGCGGAGAGGTCCGCGTCCAGCTCGGCGTCGAGTTCCGCGTCGAGTTCGGCATCCAGCACGGGATCGAGTTCGGAGTCCAGGCCGAGGGCGTCGTCCCACCGCGGGATGTGGATCAGCCCGCCCCGGTGGTCGCGCCCGTTGATGTCGGGGTCGTCGAACCAGTGGCCGTTGTGGGCCAGGTACCGGAAGCACATGGTGATCCCGGCCGGGAACCTGATGACCGCCACGTGAGCGCCGTCGGCCTGCTCGGCCATCGGGTGCGCGTACGGGTCCCAGTCGTTGAAGTCGCCCACCACGGAGACCGGCCCCTCGGTGACGTGCGCAGGGACCGTGAAGGTCACGTCAACCATGGCCCGTCCGGCCCCGTCCTCGATCAGTTCGCTTCGTCTGATCATGCCCTGCCCCCTCGCAGTGAGTGTGTACCTGTTCGCAAAGATGCACAGTGGGGGGCTGCGCGGTCATCTCGCCACACCGCGCCGCAACGCGGCGAGACCGAGACAAAGCGCCATGTTGGCTGAAAGGAGGGGCACGAACGGAAAATGTCTTCCCGGGCTTTGCCCCGCTGCGCGGCGGGGCGGGCCCGCAACCGGCAGCCGGATCTCTGGCAGATGTCCACATCTGGACGCAAGTTCAGTGCAAATAATGTTGATTTACGCAAGCGGTTTGCGCTGGTGAACGTTATCATTGCGCTGTGACACGACGACTTGCGGAAGTAGCGAAGAAGGTCGGCGTCAGCGAGGCCACGGTGAGTCGCGTTCTCAACGGCAAGCCGGGAGTGTCGGAGGCGACGCGCGTCGCCGTGCTGACCGCGCTCGACGTGCTCGGATACGAGCGTCCCACGCAGTTGCGCGGCGAGCGGGCGCGGCTGGTCGGGCTGGTGCTGCCCGAGCTGCAAAACCCGATCTTCCCCGCGTTCGCCGAGGTGGTCGGCGGGGCCCTCGCCCAGCAGGGCTTCACCTCGGTGCTCTGCACGCGCACGGTCGGCGGGTTCTCCGAGGCCGACTACATCGACCTGCTGCTCCAGCAGCAGGTCTCCGGCGTGGTCTTCGCCGGCGGCCTGTACGCCCAGGCCGACGCCTCGCACGCGCACTACGAGCGGCTGCTCGAACGCCGCCTGCCCACCGTGCTGGTCAACGCCGCGGTCGAGCACCTGGGGTTCCCGCAGGTGTCGTGCGACGACGGGGTGGCGGCGGCGATGGCGTTCGGCCACCTCGACTCGCTCGGCCACCGCAGGCTCGGCCTGCTGATCGGCCCGGCCGACCACATCCCCTCCCGGCGCAAGGAGGCAGCCTTCACCGCCGCCGTGGGCAAGGCCGGCCACGAGGTCGTGACCGAGCGCACGATGTTCACCCTGGAGGGCGGGCACGCCGCCGCGTCCAGGCTGGTCAGGACGGGTGTGACCGGTATCGTGTGCGCGAGCGACGTGCTGGCGCTGGGCGCGATCCGCGCGGTACGGCGGGCCGGCCTCACCGTGCCCGGTGACGTGTCGGTCATCGGCTACGACGACTCCGCGCTGATGAACTGCATCGACCCGCCGCTCACCACGGTCCGCCAGCCCATCGACGCCCTCGGCAGGGCCGCGGTGGACCTGCTCGTCGCCCAGATCGGCAAGGCCGCGGTCCCCACGGACGAGCTGCTCTTCGAGCCCGAACTGGTCGTCCGATCCTCCACAGGCCCCGCGCACAGGAAAGAGAAGTGATTCAGTTGAGCTCTTTCATGTAATTGTCAGGATATTGCTGCATTCTGCTGCTGATGCCTATCGTGTGGCTACCGATCGTGTCAGAAGTGTCAGTGCTATGAAGGGTTCCGGCTGCCGCAGGACCGTCGTACCGCTGCTCGTGCCGGGCCTCGGCCTGATGACCGCGGCCTGCGGTCAAGGCGGCGAACTCACGGAGGGCACGCGGCCCGGCGGCTCGATTACGCGCGCTCCAAGTCCCCGGGGCTGCCGGTGGACCCGACGCATATGCCGCAGAACGTGCTGGTCGCCTGGCAGATGATCGCCGGTCTGCCGACCATCGTCGCCTTCTTCGTTCACTACCGCAAGGAGTTGTGGTCCGTATGGTGCGAACGTGGTGGCGGGGAGCCGCGATCTATCAGGTCTACCTGCGCAGTTTCGCCGATGGCAACGGCGACGGGATCGGCGATCTGGCCGGGCTGCGGGCGCGCCTGGACTACCTGGGCGGTCTCGGCGTGGACGCGATCTGGCTGAACCCGTGGTACCCATCGCCGATGGCGGACGGGGGCTACGACGTGGCCGACTACCGGGACGTCCACCCGGCGTTCGGCACCTTGGCCGAGGCGGAGCGGTTCATCGACGAGGCCCATGAACTCGGCATCAGGGTGATCATCGATGTGGTGCCCAACCATGGGTCCACCGCCCAGGCGTGGTTTCGCGAGGCGCTGGCGGCCGGGCCGGGGGCGGCGGCCAGGCGGCGGTTCTGGTTCCGCCGGGGGCGTGGCGACGCGCCGCCGAACGAGTGGCGGTCGATCTTCGGCGGCCCGGCCTGGACCCGTGTCCCTGACGGGGAGTGGTACCTGCACCTGTTCGCGCCCGAGCAGCCGGACTTTAACTGGACGAATCCCGAGGTCGCCGAGGAGTTCCTGGAGGTGTTGCGGTTCTGGTTCGACCGCGGGGTGGACGGCATCCGCATCGACTCGGCCGCGCTGCTGGTCAAGGACCCCGACGCCGAACCGGACGGGCGCGACCCCTACACCGACCGCGACGGCGTTCACGAGATCTACCGCGAGTGGCGGCGTGTCGCCGACGAATACGGCGAGCGGGTGCTGATCGGCGAGCTGTGGCTGCCCGACCAGGAGCGCTTCGCCCGTTACCTGCGCCCCGGCGAGATGCACACCGCGTTCAACTTCGACTTCCTGGCCTGCCCGTGGGAGGCCGCCGCGCTGCGCTCTGTGATCGACCGCACGCTGACCACCCACCTGCCGCTCGGCGCGCCCGCCACCTGGGTGCTCTCCAACCACGACGTCCCACGGCCGGTCACCAGGTACGGCAGGGCCGACACCGGCTTCGGCCACGGCGACCGCGGGCACGGCCGGCCCACCGACCCCGTGCTCGGCCTGCGCCGGGCCAGGGCGGCGGCGCTGCTGTCGATGGCGCTGCCCGGCGGCGTCTACGTCTACCAGGGGGAGGAACTGGGGCTGCCGGAGGTCGAGGACCTGCCGGACGAGGTACGCCAGGATCCGCTATGGGAGCGGTCGGGGCACGCCGTGCCGGGGCGGGACGGGTGCCGGGTGCCGCTGCCGTGGTCGGGCACGGCTCCGCCGTACGGGTTCGGCGCGGGCGAGCCGTGGCTGCCGCAGCCCGCGTCCTGGGCGGCACTGACCGCCGAGGCGCAGGCCGCCGACCCCCGTTCGATGCTCTCCCTGTACCGGGCGGCGTTGCGCATCCGCCGCGAACGGCTCGGCGACGGCACCCTGACCTGGCTCCCGGCACCGGAGGGGGTATTGGCCTTCGCCCGCGACAGCGGCCTGACCTGCCTGACCAACCTGGGCCCCGAGCCCGTGCCACTACCCGCCGGCGCGCGGCCCCTCCTGGCCAGCGGCCCCCTGCCGGTCGGCCACCTGCTCCCGGACACCACCGTCTGGCTGGACCGGCGACCCGCATAGGCCCGGCGCCGCGCTGGGGGTGGCGG
>NZ_POUA01000304.1 GCF_003236385.1 Spongiactinospora gelatinilytica | reverse complement strand
CCCCTGGACCTGCGACTCTTCCGCTCGGCCGCCTTCACCACGTCGGTGACCGTGAACGTCATGATCGGCACGCTGATGGCGGGCACCTTCTTCCTGCTCGCCCAGTACCTGCAACTCGTGCTCGGCGTCGGGCCGTTCGAGGCGGGCCTGTGGATGCTTCCCCAGTCGGCGGTAATCATCGTCGCCTCCATGCTGGCCGCCGTCGTGGTCCGCAGGATCCGGCTGGCGTACATCGTGAGCGGCGGCCTCGCGGTGACCGCCGCCGGCCTGTTCGTCCTCGCCCAGATGGACGCCACCTCCGGGGTCATCTTCGTGATGGCGGCCTGGGTGATCGTCGGCCTCGGCGTCGCGCCCAGCTCTACGCTGAGCGTCGACCTCATCGTCAGCTCCGCCCCGCCCGAACGCGCCGGCGCCGCCTCGGCCATCTCCGAGACCGGCGGCGAACTGGGCAACGCCCTCGGCATCGCCCTGATCGGCAGCCTCGGCGTCGCCGTGTACCGCAGCGCCATGTCCGACGCCGAGCCGCCAGGGGCAGATGCCGCTCTTCCCGGCGAGGCCATGCTTTCAGGTGAGGCCGCTGAGGCGGCCCGCGAATCCCTGAGCGGGGCCATGGCCGCCGCCACCGAACTACCCGCCCGCCTCGGCGCCGAACTCGTCGCCCAGGCCCAGGCCGCCTTCGCCTCCGGCCTGCAACTGGCCGCCGCGGCCGGCGCCCTCGCCGCGGTCATCGGCGCGGTCGCCACCGCCATCCTGCTCCGCCACGTCCGCCGCTGAACCCCGGACCCCCGGACATGCGCAGAGGCCCGGCGCTGAAACGCGCCGGGCCCCTCATGCGCTGGGTGGCCTACTTCAGCAGTTCGCCCTTGGGCCCGACGACCTTGAGCGGCAGCGCGCCCTGCGCCTGGTTATAGATCGCGCCGGTCTCGCCGTTGAAGTACGGCGTGCTGACGTGGTCCACCCGCTTGTTGTCGTCCTGGTCGTGGAACAGGCTGATCACACCGTTGATGTAGCCGGTCCGCGCCTTGTTGTCGTACTTCATGATCAGCGGCCCACCGTCCGCGCCACCGGTCATGCTGCACTTCAGTGTGATGTGCTCACCCACCTTGAAGGCGTTGACCATGATCGGCTTCTTCCCGGTACGCCCGGCGCACCACTTCGGCGTAAGCCCGCTGAACGCCTTGTTCCCGTCCGGATGCCGGTCCCCGGGGTACCCGAACGCGTACACCGGCTGCCCGGGAAGCTGGTTCCAAGCGAGCCCCTGCCCGCCCACCACATCCGTCAGCCGCCCCAGGTCCTTGGCGAGCACGACGTGGAAGGTGTCCCTGTAGTACTTCTTGGCGGTCCCGGGCTTGAGCCACCGCTGCACGTAGTAGTGCGTGATGAAGTGGTTGCCGTACTTGTCGACGGACTTGGTGCCCGGCCCCTTGTACGCGTCGTGCTCGGTCTTCGTCACCGGCTCGACCACGGGCTCGCCGAGCTTGCGGCCCTGGCCCTTGCCGACGCCCGCCTTGTCGTACTCCTGCTTGCCGACCTCACGCCGGTCCAGGATGGCGCCCGGGTAGTCCGGCCCGACCAGATCGTCCTCGCTGTTCGTGCCCGAGGTCCAGCAGTGCCCCAGGTTGAGGGCGCACTTCTGGTAGGTCTCCTTGTCGATCTCGACCGGCTTGACGAACTTGTCGCCCTTCCACGCCTGGTACTCCTCGAAGGTGACCTCCTTGGAGGAGCCGAGCCCGATTCCGTTGGTGACGGACACGAACGCGTAGTCGCCGTCGAAGTCCTCGAAGTTGACGAGGTCGTAGTGGGTGTAGGCGGTCACGCCGACGTAGATGCCCCAGGTGGCCTTGCCCTGGTAGTAGCCCGGCACGAAGACCCACTTGTCCATGACGTCTTTGTTGCCGTCGATGTCGTAGACGCAGTGCCCTGCGGTGGCCACCATGTTGCGGTGGCGGGCCTGCACGGAGGAGGCCGAGCACCAGCGGTACTCGCCCTTGGCGTTCACGAAGAAGACCTTGCCGATCGTCCGCGGCAGGTTGATGTTCTTGATCTTCGCCGTGGCGCCCTTCTTCGACCCGGTCGGCGCCACGAGTCCGGCCTTACCGTCGTCGGGCAGGCCGTTCTGTCCATGGGTGACCAGGTTGGGCACCTCCTTGGCGTCCCAGTCGTACTCCTTGGCCTTCTTCAGGGCGGCACCGTTGGCGTCCAGCCAGAACTTCGCGATGGCGTACGCCTCCGGCGCGCTGGTCACCAGCTTCTCCGAGGCGGCCGTCGGGGCCGTCCGCGCGGGGGCGGGCGTCGCCATCGCGGCCGTGATCAGGCCGCTGGTCACGAGGGCGCCGGCCAGGGGGAGGGCGAGGCGCTTGGCGGGGGTGTTCAAGGAAGACTCCTTGCGCTGTAGCGGGCGGTATCGCGCCCCAAAGCGTCAGAAAGGGGGATGACAGGACCCTATCGAGCCGCAGCATTCGATCTTGGGTGCTTCGGGGGGATGCCGATCACTTGATACTTGATCGTGACCGCGAGTCAGTAGACCCTTTGCGACGTACGGAAATCCTCTGGTCACAGTGCCGTGCGCGAGTAAAGAGGGGAAAACGGCACGAGGCCCGGCTGGAAGCCGGGCCTCGTGGTGAAGCGCGATGAGTTCGGGAGGGGTAGTCCCGCGCTCTGGTGAGCCTCAGAAGACTACTTGAGGGCCTCACCGTTCGGGCCAACGATCTTGCCCGACCACTGGTTGGCGGCGTAGGCGTAGATCTGCTGGGTCTCACCGTCGAAGTACGGCGAGGTCAGGGTGTCGTAGCGGCCGTTCTTGTCCTGGTCGGACACGAGAGACGCAACACCGTTGACGTAACCGATGCGCTTGCTGTTGCTGTACTTGATCAGCCAAGGACCACCGGAGACGCCGGGCGTCATGGCGCACTTGATCCAGATGTGCTCCTCAGCCTTGAACGCCGGGGCCTGGTAGACCTTGCCGCTCGGCTTCTTGCTGTAGCACCACTTCTGGGTGACACCGGTGTACGGCTTGTCGCCGTCCGGGTGCGGGCCGGCGGGGTAGCCGAACACGAAGACCGGCTGACCCGGCTTCTGGTTCCAAGCGAAGCCCTGGCCACCCACGTTGTCGCCGAGACGGCCGCGGTTGACGACACCGCCCACGAAGTACACGCGCTGGTAGTACTTCTTGACCGTGGCCGGCTTCACCCACTTCTGCACGTAGTAGTGGGTGATGATGTAGTTGCCGTTCGCGTCCTTCGACTTGGTGCCCGGGCCCTTGTAGGCCTTCCACTCGGTCTCGGTGACCTGCTCGACCTCCGGCTCGCCGAGCTTGTTCTTGTTGCCCTTGCCGGTCGGACGGCTGTCGTAGTACTTCTTGGTGACCTCCACCTTCTGGAGGACAGCACCCGGGTAGTCGGGACCGACAACGTCATCAGGCTTGTCGTCGCCCTCGGTGAAGCAGTCACCAAGGTTGAGGTTGCACTTCTCGTACTCCTCCTTGGTGATCTCCTTCTTGTCGGTCCACTTCTCCCCGACCCACTTGTCGTAGTCGGTCTTGGAGACTTCCTTCGCACCGCCAAGGGAGATGCCGTCGTAGACCGTGACGAACGCGTAGTCGCGGTCGAAGTCCTCGAAGTTGGCGAAGTCGTAGTGGGTGTGAGCGGTCTTACCCACGTACACGCCCCAGGTGGCCTTGCCCTGGTGGTAGCCGGGGACGAAGACCCACTTGTCGAGGACGTCGCCGTTGGTCGCGGTGTCGTAGACACAGTGACCGGCGGTCGCGACCAGGTTGCGGTACTTGGCGTCGATCGAGGTCGCGGAGCACCAGGCCAGGCCGCCGCCGCTCGTCTGGAAGAACACCTTGCCGACGGTCTTCGGCAGGTTGATGTTCTTGACGATCTGCGGGATGACCTTCTTGTAGCCGGTGGGCGGCACGAGGCCGGCCTTGCCGTCGTCACCAGCGGAGCCACCGATGGTCAGCTTCGGAGCTGCGTTGGAGTCCCACTTGTACTGCTGGGCAGCCTTGAGGGTCGCGCCATTGGCGTCGAGCCAGAACTTGGCCACGGAATACGCCTGGGTGGCGCTGGCCATGTTGTCGCTGGCCTTCTTAGGCGCGGCGTTGGCAGTGGAGGCGCTGGCCAGACCGGCAGCCAGCAGACCGGTGGCCAGAATGGCGCCACCGGCCGGGAGGAGGATGCGCTTCAAGGTGACTCCTTGCGCTGTCGTGGAACGCTTCTTGCGTCCCATGCGTCAGTAAAGGGATAGCCAGGAACATACAGTGCTGATCTTGAGCGCGGGTAGCCGTTTGGGGGGAAAGATCGGCACATGGCGGGGCGTGACCTTTTCGTGATGTTTATGCGTGCGAAGCGTGCAGGGCGGCCCCTCGGCAGGCCGGAGTCGTTTCCGCAGATCACCATAAGGTTGGTGTTAGTGTGACCAAAGTGGCTCGCGCCCCCCGATACGGTGCGTAACCGGACTACTGTGACGCAGATCACATACCAAAAATGGCACCGATTCGGCGCGGCTTACGTCTAACGGCCCCAAACGGGCGAGGCCCCGGCGAATCGCCGGGGCCTCGCGTCACGTCCGAGTCGGACAAACACCACCAAATCGCCTACTCTGCGTCACCCTGTCTTCAGGTCGGCCGCATAGCCGTAGACGGCCCGCACGTGTGGGCCGAAGTAGGACGAGGAGATGTGATCGTTCTTCCCGTCCACCTTGCGGTTCCAACTGAGGCTGTTGATCCCCACGAGCAGCCCGGCGCCCTTGCTCGCGCTGTAGGACGCCAGCCACGGCCCGCCGCTCGCGCCGGCTGTGAAGTCGCAGTCCTTGATGGCGATGCCGTGTTCCAGCTGATATGTGGGCGATTTGACGGCGGTGGTCAGCCCCGAGCAGGTCTTGAGCGTGTGCCCGTTGTACGGCTTGCTGCCGTCCGGCTGGGGCCCTCCGGGGTACCCGAAGGCCGTGGCATTGACCGCCACCGGCCTGCCGGTCGTAATGCCCTGCCCGCCCACGTTGTCCTGCAACAGGCCCATGTCGACACGGCGGAAGGTGGGCTGCCCCTTCGCGTCCTTCCCCTGCTGCCACTTGAAGCCGCGATGGACGGTCACGAACGCGTAGTCGTAGTCGTAGTCGCCCTGGCTGTACTTGATGTCCAGAGCGACCGTGTGGCCGACGTAGATGCCGGCCTCATGCGAGCCCTGCCGGTAGGCGGGCACGAAGATCCAGTTTTCCATCGGCTCGTTGGTGCGCAGGTCGAACGCGCAGTGCGCGGCCGTGGCCACCAGGCTGCGGTTCTTGGCCCGTACGGCCGACGCCGAGCACCAGTAGTCCTTGCCGCCGGAACGGAAGTAGACCTTGCCGACCGTCGCCGGCCGGACACTCGTCACGCCGCTCTTTGCCGGTGCGGCGGAGGCGACCGTCCAGGGCAGCACGCGGGCCGTACCGCTCGAACCGCCCGCGCGGGCGGGCCCGGCGTTCGACGCGGTGGTGGGAAGGCCGCTCATGGCCTTTGCGGCGGCCTCGCCGGCCGACGCTGAACTCGGGGAGGAGACCTTGGGATCGGCGGTCTTGGGCGTCGAGTCATCGGCGCGCTTGAGCCGGTCGGGCTTCCAGTACTCCTCGACCTTCTCCGCCGCGCCGGCCGTCGTCGCCATCTTTCCGGAGAGCACGTTCTCCGGGATCGAGCCGTACGACGTGACCGTGGCGTGCGCGATCCCCTGACTGGTGGGCACGACCAGTGCGCCCGCGGCCGCGAGGCCGCCGAGCGCGGTCATCAGCCGCCGGGCGTGGGGGGACATTGAGCCGGGCCTTTCTGCTGTCGTGGGGGGCGACGAAAGCTTTCTCGAATGATTGTTCCAGATCATCGGGATATGGGGCGGGCCATCCCGGCGACCTGCTAGAAGGTGCTGTGCGTCAAGTGTGCCGACGGGCGGGTAAGTGCCGTGTCAGCGGTCGTGCATGAGCCCGGGCGTACCCACCGGGCGGGGGCTTCTGTATGAGGATGCAGGATCAGGGGCCGAATAGGCAACGAAGGGGCCCGGTGTGAACCGAGCCCCTTCGCCGTCACCTGAGTGATCCTCAGCTTCCGAGCTTGCCGGTCCAGAGGTTCGCGGCGTACTTGTAGATGCTGTTGGTGTCACCATCGAAGTACGGTGAGGAGATGCGGTCGTACCGCCGGTTGCCGTCGGTGTCGAGGGTGAGGCTCACGACACCGTTGATGTAACCGACCCGCTTGCTGCTCTTGTACTGCAAGACCAGCGGCCCGCCGCTGCTGCCGGGAGTGAAGGCGCACTTGATCGCAACCTGCTCCTCGACCTTGTACTTCGACACCCGCGGGGCCGGGTAGGTCTTGTTGTAGCACCACTTCATGGTCTCGCCGGAGTAGACCTTGTCGCCGTCGGCGTGGGCCGCCGTCGGGTAACCGAAGGCGAAGACCTTCTTGTAGAGCTTCTGGTTCCAGGCGAAGCCCTGGCCACCGACATTGTCACCGAGGCGACCGGCGTCGTCGATGATGTTGATCCAGAAGGTCTCACGGTAGAACTTCTTGGCCGTGCCCGGCTTGTACCACCGCTGCACGTAGAAGTGCGTGATCGTGTAGTTGCCGGACTTGTCGATCTTCTTGGTGCCCGGGCCCTTGTACGCGTCGTACTCGGCCTTGGTCACGTTCTCGACGAAGGGCTCGCCGTACTTGTTGCCGTTGCCCTTGCCGACCTTGGCCTTCTTGTAGGTCTCCTCGTTGACCTCTTCCTTCTTCAGGACAGCGCCCGGGTAGTCGGGGCCGACCACGTCATCGGGTGTGTCCTTGCCCTCCGCGTAGCAGGAGCCGAGGTTGAGCACGCACTTGCGGTACTCCTCGCGCGTGATCTCCTCACGCTTGGTCTCCTTGCTGCCCTTCCACTTGTCGTACTCGTTCTTGCTGACCTGCTTCTGGCGGACCTGCTTGATGCCGTTGTAGACGTTGACGAAGGCGTAGTCCTTGTCGTAGTCCTCGTAGACGTCGAAGTCGTAGTGCGTGTGCACCTTCGCGCCGACGTAGACACCGAACGGGGCCTTGCCCTGGTGGTAGGCCGGGATGAACACGAAGTTCGAGACCGGCTTGTTCTTGTCGGTGTCGTAAACGCAGTGACCCGCGGTCGCCACCAGGTTGCGGTACTTCGACTGGATCGAGCTACCGGAGCACCAGTACGGCTTGCCGTCCACCTCGAAGAACACCTTGCCGACCGTGGTCGGCAGGTTGAGGTTCTTGGACTTGCCGACGGACCGGCTGCTACGGCTGGTCGGCGCGATGAGGCCGGCCTTGCCGTCGGGGGACGCCTTCCGCGTGCCGGCGGTGGAGAGCTTCTTGGAGTGCTGGGTCGAGTCCTCCAGGTAGCTCTTCGCCGCCTTCAGCTTGCTGGGCGTCCAGGTGCCGGCGATGGCCTTGGCGTCCCCGAAGGACGAAGAAAGACTGCGGCTCTTTCTGTCGGGAGCGGCCTCTGCCGTGCTTGACAGCGACGCGCCGACCACCGAGGTGGCGATGATCGCGCCACCGAGCGGGAGAACCAGGCGCTTGGCTCGGGTGTTCATCTAGCTCCTTCTCAGTTCGTCGTACGGCGGCGCCTGAGGGTGTGTGTGGCGCGCCGTCCGTCGTTGGTCACGGGCTTGACAAAGCAGGCCCATGGCCCCGTAAAGAGACAGGAGAAGACCGTAGCCGCCTGATCTTGCCCGAACGACCCTAAATCGGTACAAAGGAAGGGACCGTTACTGTTTCGTTACCAAAGTCGTGGAACCGGATGGGCGGCCAGTGCGTCGGATTTAGCCAATTCCTGGGGTGTCGGTCACGCCGTGACCAGGGCGGATAGGGGAGTCTGAGCGCGCACTCGACGTGAGCCGATAACGGGGGATCGATGCGAAGCCTTATCCGCCTGGCCGCCATGGGCCCGGCCGTACTGCTCGGGGCGGCGCTCGCCGCCGCGCCCGCGACAACCGCCAACGCCGCCACGCCGGCGGACGGTCACTCGTCCGCCCGCTACATCCTGCCCGATGACCTGGACGGACCCTGGCCGGAGCCGCCGATCTACAGCACCGGCGGCAGGTCGCTGGTCCTCACCATCAACGACGGCTACTCCACCTCCCTCTACGGACGCCAGGTCTACCTGGTCTGCTCGCCGGTGCAGAACAGCACCCATCCGTACGCTTGGAGCGCCTGCAACCAGCTCGCCCGGGCCCGTGGTGACGTCGAGGAAGTCCGCGCGTTCACACCGTGGTTCGGCTGCAGCCGCCTCTACCGCCCGGTGACGGTCACCGCCAACGGATGGTGGGACGGCGACTACATCCGATACCAGAGGACCTTCGACAACACGTGCTCGCTGCGCGAGCGCACCGGATCCGTCTTCCGGTTCTGACCTGACCGAAACCTGGGAGGGGCTTGGGCGAACACGGCCCAGGCCCCTTGATCGTTTGGCAGGCTGGTGGGGTGAGCCGGCCGAGCCTGGCGCGCAGGGTCGCGGACGCGGCCGAAGGCGCGCTCAACCGTCAGAAGTACGTGTCCTTGATCGATGTCCTGGGCGGGCTGCGCTGGTTGCGCGCACGGGACATCGATGTGTGGCGGCAGGGGCGAGCGCCGTCATTGGAGGAGCTGACCCCGGTCGACGGCGCCCGGCTGCGCTCAGCCCTGGACCTGCTGCACCGCTGGGCGGAACAGAAAGGGCTCTCGCCCGTCGAGACCTCTTACATGGCGGCCAGCCGTGATCGCCGGGAGCTCCGGTTCCTGTCTTCCGGCGAGGCGGACGTAGAACGCGCCTGCCGTACCCACTGGGCGTCCCCTGACCTCAGTGACCGGCGACGTAACAGTATGACCAAAATCCCCGACCTGGTGGTCGTCGAACCCCTTGAGCCATGGGCCTGCGCTCAGTGCGGCGACACCGGCCCCTTCCTGATCATGGAGGACTCCGCGCCGCACTGCCTGACTTGTACGGACATGGACCACCTGGTCTTCCTGCCCTCCGGCAACGCCGCCCTGAGCCGCCGGGCCAAGAAGGAGAGCGCCCTCGCCGCCGTCGTGGTCCAGTACAACCGCCGGCGCAAGCTTTACCAACGCCGCGGCGTCCTGATCGAGGAGGCCGCCCTGGCCCGCGCCGAAGACCAGTGCCTGGCCGACGAAGAGGTACGGCAACGCCGCCGCGAACGCGACCGCATACGGCGATCGGAGGAAGACGTCGAGTTCGTGGGCCGCATGTCCGCCGAAATCCAGCGCCTCTTCCCGGGTTGCCCGCCTGCTCGCGCCTCGGAGATCGCCACCCACGCCGGCCTTCGGGGAAGCGGCCGGGTCGGCCGCACAGCGGCAGCCCGCGCCCTGGACGCAGAAGCGATCACACTGGCGGTGATCGCCTCCATTCGGCACCTGGACACCGACTATGACAAGTTGCTGATGTCGGGGACACCACGGATGACGGCCCGCGAGATCATCCGCCCGGTCCTCGGCCGGAAGCTCGCCGATTTCAGAGGAGAAGGTTCGTGACGGGGACCGTGCAGTGCGTCGTTCTCGACTGCGCCGACGTACTTGAACTGGCCGAGTTCTACCGGCACCTACTCGGCGGCGAGATCAACAAGCCCGACCCCCGCTGGTCCCTGGACGACGACTGGGCCACCTTGCACGTCCCCGGCGGCCTGGTCCTGTGCTTCCAACGAGTCCCCGACCACCGCCCACCCATCTGGGGC
>NZ_POUA01000303.1 GCF_003236385.1 Spongiactinospora gelatinilytica | reverse complement strand
GTCGTGGTGGGGCCGGGCGGGCACCAGGCGATCCCGCTTGCGGAGCTGGCCCCCACGCCGCTGGTGATGGCCGTGGAGGTGCGCACGAGCACCGGCCGGGTGGCCGCCGCGGTCCACGTACGCCTCGGCGACGGGCGGAAGGGAGGTGGCGTGGACTGGCTCCCGGCCGCCGCGCCGCCCGCGACCAGGGTCGTGGTGCCCGGCATTCCGGGCGGCGGCGGCAAGCGCGAACTGTACGTGGCCGCGCCCGGCGAGGCCGACGCCGTGGTGAAGGTCAAGGCCGTCACCGAGGACGGTTCCTACGCGCTCAAGGGCCGCGAGACCGTCGAGGTGCCCGCCGGGTCGGTCGCCACGCTCGACGTGTCCAGCGGCATCGCGGCGGGGGCGGCGGCCCTCGTGCTGAGCGCGGAGGTCCCGGTGGTGGCCGGGGTGGTGGTGACCGGTACCGGCAGCGGCCCGGACGTGGCGTTCAGCGCGGGCGGGTCGCCGATCGGCCTGGGCAGCACGGTCGCCGAGAACGGCGGCGGCGCCGGCCGGAGCACCCGGCTGCTGCTCACCGCGCCGGAGGGGGCCGCCAAGGTGCGCGTCCAGGTCGTACCGGCGCGCGGGCAGGCCCCGCCGCCCGTGGACGCGGCCGTGTCGGCCCAGCGGACCGCGCAGGTCAAGCTCCCGAAGGTGCGCGGGGAGTACGCGCTGACGGTCACCCCGCTGCCCGGCTCCGGCCCGGTGTACGGCGGGCGGGCGCTTGAGGAGCGCACCGGCGACGGCCCGCTGATCACCGTCCAGCCGCTCGCGCTGGGCCGCGCCTGGGCTCTGGTGCCGCCGGTGGTGGACTCCGCCGTCGCCGTACTGCCCTGACCTGGTTCTTCGGGGATCAGTGCCGGTCGTCGTAACCGGGATCGACGGTCTCGGGGGACAGCCCGAGCAGGTTGGCGACCTGCTCGACCACCGCGTCGTGGACGAGCGCGCCCAGCGTGTCACGGTCGCGCGCCCGCGCCTCCAGCGGCCTGCGGTAGACCACGACGGCGGCCGGGCCGGACCCCGCCGCGGGCTCGGCCCGCCCGAACGGGATCGGCTCGCCGACCACCCGCCCCGGGCCGTCGCCCAGCTCGCTCGCCGGGGGGACCTCCTCCACGGAGAACTCCACCGACGCCAGTTGCCTGGCCCAGCGCGGCTTGAGCCGGTCCACGGCATCGAGCACGAAGTCGTCGAAGCGCTCGCTCCTGGACCTGGCGATCGGCACGTGCGGGGGCGCGATCGGACCGCGCATGCCACGGCCGTGGCGGTCACGCCTGCGCGGGCCGCGCGGCCGGGGCGCCCCTCCGGGCGTGCCCCCTGTTGCGGAGCTCACAGCGCAAGCTTAGGTGCTGCCGCCCGCATCGGCAGGCCCGTTCGCCCCGGGCTTGGGCGACTGGAGGGGCCGGATAGCACGCAAGACGGTGAAAGCCATGACACCTGTCCGAATTGTGGCGACACGCTCGTTAAGAGCCGCCTGGATAGTGGCGCCTGGGACTCTTACCGGATACGGTCCCTCCGTGAGCCCCGTCCGCCGCTGTTCGCGCACCGCCTGCAGTCAGCCTGCCGTCTTCACGCTCACGTACGTTTACGCCGACTCGACCGCCGTGCTCGGCCCGCTGGCGACGTACGCCGAGCCGCACTGCTATGACCTGTGCGCCGAACACGCCGAGCGGCTGACCGCCCCCCGCGGATGGGAGGTCGTGCGCCTGCCCAGCGAGGCGGCCCGGCCGAGCAGCGACGATCTGGAAGCGCTCGCCAACGCGGTGCGCGAGGCGGCCAAGCCGGCCAAGTCCGGCAGCGGAGAGCCGGTGGGTCAGGGGATCGAGGTCGGCAGGCGCGGTCATCTCCGGGTGCTCCGATCCGCGCGACCGCAGCGCGACCGCTAGTAGGCTCGAAGCGTTCTCGGCCAGACGGACAATCGATCACCAGGGCGGAGCTGGGAGTGGGCGACCTCGCCAGGATCTTCAAGGCTTACGACGTTCGCGGCGTGGTCCCGGACGAGCTGGACACGGAGATCGCGGAGGCCGTGGGGGCCGCCTTCGCGGAGGTGACCGGGGCGGCTTCCATCGTCGTGGGGCGCGACATGCGCGCGTCCTCCGAGCCGCTGGCGGCGGCGTTCGCCAGGGGCGCGACCGCGCGCGGGGCGGGGGTGCTCGACATCGGCCTGGCCTCCACCGACCTGCTCTACTACGCCAGCGGCAGCCTCGGCAGGCCGGGGGTGATGTTCACCGCCAGCCACAACCCCGCCCGCTACAACGGCATGAAGCTCTGCGGCCCCGGAGCCGTGCCGATCAGCGAGAACACCGGCCTGACCGAGATCCGCGACCGTGCCGCCGAGCTGATCGCCGACGGCGGCCCGCGGTGCGGCCCGGTCACCGGCGAGGTCGTGGTCAAGGACCTCCTGCCCGGCTACGCGGGCCACCTGCGCACGCTCGTCGACCTGTCGGCGATGCGCCCGCTTTCGGTGGTGGTCGACGCGGGCAACGGCATGGCCGGGCACACGGTCCCGGCGGTGTTCGACGGGCTGCCGGTCAAGCTGACCCGGCTGTACTTCGAGCTGGACGGCTCCTTCCCCAACCACGAGGCCAACCCGATCGAACCGGCCAACCTGCTCGACCTGCGCAAGGCCGTGGTCGAGCACGGGGCCGACATCGGCCTGGCCTACGACGGCGACGCCGACCGCTGCTGGGTGGTGGACGAGTTGGGGGAGTCCGTCTCGCCGTCCACTGTGACCGCGCTGGTCGCCGCCCGCGAGCTGGCCAAACACCCCGGCTCCAAGATCATTCACAACTTGATCACCTCGGCGGCGGTGCCGGAGATCGTCCGCGAGCACGGCGGCGTACCGGTCCGTACCCGGGTCGGTCACTCGTTCATCAAGGCCGAGATGGCCCGCACCGGAGCGATCTTCGGCGGCGAGCACTCGGCCCACTACTACTTCCGCGACTTCTGGTACGCCGACTCCGGGATGCTGGCCGCGCTGCACGTGCTGGCCGCCCTGGGGGCGCAGGACCGGCCGCTGTCCCAGGTGGTGGCGCGCTATGCCCGCCACGTGGCGTCAGGGGAGATCAACAGCACCGTCGCCGACCAGCGCGCGGCCGTCGAGCGGGTCAGGTCCGCCTTCGACGGCCGGGAGGGAGTGACTTTCGACGAGCTGGACGGCCTGACCGTGACCGGCGACGGCTGGTGGTTCAACCTCCGCCCGTCCAACACCGAGCCGCTGCTCCGGCTGAACGCCGAGGCGGCCGACGAGCGAAAGATGGCGGAGGTCAGGGAAGAGGTCCTGGCCCTCGTGAGGAGATAGCTGTGAAGATCGACGACTGGTTGCTGGAGATCCTGGCCTGTCCCGCGTGCAGGTCGCCGCTCCGGGCCGACTCCGAGGCCGAGGAGCTGACCTGCACCTCCAGCGCGTGCGGACTGGTCTATCCGGTCCGCGATGACATCCCCGTGCTGCTCGTCGACGAGGCCCGCAAACCGTGACCTCGCCGCCTGACCTGCGCTGGGACGCGGACAGGCTCGACGATCAGGGATATCTGGTCGAGGCGGACCCAGGCGGCATGCTGCCCGTGCTCGCCTCCGCCGCGGCGCAGGTGCGCATCGCCGGGAGGGCCGTGGCCGGCGCGGGCATCGACGGCGGGCTGGCCGCCGACGGCAGGCCGCGTGCCGTGGTGGTGGCCGGGGTGGGGACCGCGGCGCTCGCGGGCGACCTGCTGTCCGCCGTGTGCGGGCCGGGCTCGCCCGTGCCGTTCGTCACCGTCCGCTCCTTCCGGCTGCCCGGCTGGGTGGGCACCGCCGACCTGGTCATCGCGGTGTCCTTCTCCGGCGACACCGAGGAGACGCTGGCGCTGGCCCGCGAGGCGGTCCGCCGGGGGTGCCGGCTGCTCGCGGTCGGGCGCGCCGAGTCGCCGTTGCAGGCCGTGGCCAGGCAGGCCGGCGCGCCGTTCGTGCCGGTGGAGGCGGCCGGTCCGGCGCGGGCCGGGCTGTGGGCGATGCTGGTGCCGCTGATCTGCGCCGCCGCGGCCATCACCCTGACCAGCGCCGACGACGCGTTGCTTGAGACGGTGGCCGAGCGGCTGGAGGAGACCGCGCACCGATGTCGCCCTGCCAGCGAGTCGTTCATCAACCCCGGCAAGAGCCTGGCCATGGAGCTGGCCGAGACGGTTCCGATGGTCTGGGGCTCCTCGCCGCTCACCGCCGTGGCCGCGCACCGGCTGGCCGCACGGCTCGGCCAGGACGCGGCCTACCCCGCCCTGCACGGGGAGATCCCCGACGTCTGCCACGACCAGGCGGGCGCGCTGGACGGCCCGCTGGCCGCCCGCGACATCTTCGCCGACGAGGGCGCCCGCACGCTGCGGCTGGTGGTGCTGCGCGACACCGACGAGCACCCGAGCGTGGCTCGCCGCCGCGAGCTGTGCCTGCGGCTGGCCCAGGACCGCGGCGTTCCGGTCACCGAACTCAAGGCCGAGGGCGGGCATCCGCTGGAGCGGATCGCGACGCTGGTCGGTTTGTTGGATTATGGGAGCGTTTATCTGGCTTTGGGGTACGGTATCGATCCGTCTCCGGTCCCCGTGGTCGGCGAGCTGGAGATGCGGCTTTCCGAATAGGATCCAGATGCTGTTCCCGGATACCCCGGCCGGTTGATCGAGAGTGGAGACGACACGTGAGCGCGAGTGGCGGTACCAAGGCGATCGTCGCGGCGTTGATCGCCAATCTGTCCATTGCCGTGGCCAAGTTCGTGGCATATCTCTTCACGTTGTCCTCCTCGATGCTGGCCGAGTCGATCCACTCGGTCGCCGACTCGGGCAACCAGGTGCTGCTGCTGGTCGGCGGCAAGCGCGCGCAGCGGGCCCGCACTCCCAAGCACCCCTTCGGCTACGGCCGGGAGCGCTACTTCTACGCGTTCGTGGTGGCCGTGGTGCTGTTCACGGTCGGTGCGGTGTTCTCCATCTACGAGGGCGTGCACAAGATCAGTGATCCGCATCCGGTGAAGACGCCGGTCGTCGCGTTCGGGGTGCTGATCTTCGCGATCATCGCCGAGACGTTCTCCTTCCGCACCGCGATCAGGGAGGCCAACCAGGTCCGCAACGGGCAGTCGTGGGTGCAGTTCATCCGCAGGTCCAAGGCCCCCGAGCTGCCGGTGATCGTGCTGGAGGACCTCGGCGCGCTGGTCGGCCTGATCCTCGCCCTGCTCGGCGTGGCCATGGCCGTGATCACTGGGAACGGCGTCTGGGACGGCGTCGGCACCATCGCGATCGGCGTGCTGCTCGCGGTCATCGCGGTCATCCTGGCCGTGGAGACCAAGTCGCTGCTGATCGGTGAGGGCGCGGGCGAGGAGACCGAGGACCAGATCGTCGCCGCGCTCACCGGCGGCCCCGAGGTGTCCCGGGTCATCCACCTGCGCACCCTGCACATCGGCCCGGAGGAACTGCTGGTCGCCGCCAAGATCGCGATCGACCACGACGACACGGCCGCCGAGGTCGCCCGCGGCATCGACGCGGCCGAGCAGCGGGTCCGCGCCGCCGTGCCGATCGCCCGGGTGATCTACCTGGAGCCCGACCTCTACCAGTCCCAACGCGCCGACCCGGCCACCACCGCCCCGGCACCCGGCGCGGGGTGACCCGTCGCCACCGCTCTGGCGCGCGGTGCGGGGTGACCCCGTCGCTACTGCTCTAGCGCGCCCGGTGGGCTACCGCTCTGGCGCTCGGTGCGGGGTGACCAGGCCCGTCTCGTAGGCGTGGATGACCGCCTGGGTGCGGTCGCGCAGGCCCAGCTTGGCGAGCAGGCGGGCCACGTGCGTCTTCACCGTGTGCTCGGAGACCACCAGTTCGGCGGCGATCTCCGCGTTCGACAGGCCCCTGGCGATCATCCGCAGCACCTCGCCCTCGCGCGGCGTCAGCCCCGGTGTCTCCGGTACGGCGGGCCGCCGCGCGGCGAACGTCGCGATCAGCCGCCGGGTGACCTTCGGGGCCAGCAGCGCCTCGCCCCTGGCCACGATCCGCACCGACTCGGCCAGGTCGCCCGACCGCACGTCCTTCAACAGGAACCCGCTCGCCCCCGCGGAGAGCGCGTCGTAGACGTAGTCGTCGAGGTCGAAGGTCGTGATCATGATGACCTTGGTGTCGTGCGCCTCGATGATCCGTCGGGCCGCCTCGATGCCGTTCATCCTGGGCATCCGGATGTCCAGCAGGGCGACGTCGGGGCGGGTCCGCTCGGCCAGGCGTACGGCCTGGACGCCGTCTGCGGCGGTACCGGCGACGGTGAGGTCCGGCTGGGCGGCGATCACCGCCGCGAAGCCGCGCAGCACCACCGGTTGGTCATCGGCGATCAGCACGGACATCGGGGAGGAGGGCGCGGTCATTCGGTCGGTAGTCCGGCCTGGACGAGGAAGCCCCCGTGCGGCCCGGGACCGGCGGTGAACCACCCGCTTAGCGCGAGCGCCCGCTCGCGCATGCCGATCAGGCCGTGACCCGCGCCCTCACTCTCCTCCGCACCGTCCTTGTCCCCGCCCGCGTCTCCCGGACCGTTGTCGGCGACGCGTATGGCCAGCAGGGTGGGACGGTACGCCAGTTCGATCGAGACCCGCGCGCCAGGGGCGTGGACGCGGGCGTTGTGCAGCGACTCCTGCACGATGCGGAAGGCGCTGACGTCCACCGCCTGGGGCAGCGGGCACTCCTCGCCCACCACGTCCAGGTCCACGTCACCGGGGTGCTGCTCGATCAGCTCGGGCAGTTGGGCGAGCCCGGGTTGCGGCGCGGTCTCCGCCGCGTCCGGGATGTCCGCCCGCAGTACGCCGACCAGGCGGCGCATCTCGGCGAGCGCGTCGCGGGCGTTGCCGGCGATGTCGGCGAACTCCCGCCTGGTCGCCTCGCCCAGCTCGTCGCCCTCCTCGGCGAGCGTGAAGGGGGCGGTCTCGGCGCGTACCGCGATCATCGACACGGAGTGGGCCACGACGTCGTGCATCTCCCTGGCGATCCTGGCCCGCTCGGCCATCGCCGCCCGCTCCTTGACCTGGTCCAGCCGGTCGGCCCGGAACAGGTCGATCTCCATGCGGCTGCCGCGCAGCTCGGTGAGTAACGTCACCACCAAGATCGTGACACCTACGATCGACCATATCCCGTGCTCGTACACGCTGATGAGCAGCAAGGCCGCGGCGGCGCCGAGCCCGCAGACCCATCGGGTGGAACGGGGCAGCATTCCGAGCAGCGTGTAGACCGACAGGATTCCGGACAGGTAGATGGGTATCGGCGCCTTGTTGGGCAGGATCTCCGCCACGGCAAGGATGCCGGCGCCGATCAGAATCAGGGCGAGCGCCGGCAGGCGAAACCGGCGCCGTACCATCTGGGGCGCGGTGGCCAGCAGCAGGCCGCTCAGCACGATCAGGCCGGGCTGGCTCAGCCCTGAGTAGAACACCCCGTCGCTCCGCAGGAGGTAGGTGACCTGTGGACTCACATAGTTCGGGATGACCGCCAGCAGCGTGAGCGTGAGGCCGATGGCCACGTCCAGCAGCCGGGATCGGAAGAATCGGCCGAGGTTCATCTCCGACAACGCTCGTTCGGCGCTGTCGAGCCTGGTGGTGAGCGACATGTCAGGAATTGTGGCCGTACCGTCCCGGTCTGTCGTCACTCTTTCGAGCGACGATCAATCGTCGGTCGGCCGCGCAGCAGTCGCAGCGCCTTCTCCTTCTCGAAGTCCAGCGCGCGGCGCGGGGCCTGGATGCGGCCGATGCGCAGGCCCAGCTCGCGCACGGCGTGCGCGACGCCCGGCTCGGTGAGCACCCGCAGCGCGAACGCCAGCTCGGCCGGTGAGGCGTCGAAGCGCCGCTCCAGCTCGATCGCGTGGGCGACGGCGGCCAGCTCCTCCTCCCCGAACCGGCGGTGCGCGCCGTGCCCGCGGACCGGGGGCAACAGCCCCAGCGCCTCCCGGTAGCGCAGCATCCGGGGCGACATGCCGAGCCGCTTGGCGGCTTCTGTGATCCGCATTCTGACAATCCTATGTCAGGATTGGCCCTCTCGGTGTGCGCTGGGGCGTACCGGGCCCATAAACTCGCTGACGACGACATCAGCCAGAGGGGAATGACATGGACTTCAAGGTGGCCGACCTGTCGCTTGCCGCCTTCGGGCGCAAGGAGATCCACCTCGCCGAGCACGAGATGCCCGGCCTCATGGCCGTCCGCCGTGAATACGCGGGCAGCAAGCCGCTGCGCGGCGCGCGGATCATGGGATCGCTGCACATGACGATCCAGACCGCCGTGCTCATCGAGACCCTGGTCGAGCTCGGCGCCGACGTCCGCTGGGTGAGCTGCAACATCTTCTCCACCCAGGACCACGCCGCCGCGGCCACGGTCGTCGGGCCGGACGGCACCGTCGACGACCCCAAGGGCGTGCCGGTGTTCGCCTGGAAGGGCGAGACGCTGGAGGAGTACTGGTGGTGTACCGAGCAGGCGCTGAGCTGGCCGGACGGCGCCGGCCCCAACATGATCCTCGACGACGGCGGTGACGCCACGCTGCTCGTCCACAAGGGCGCGGAGTACGAGAAGGCGGGCGCGGTCCCGACCGCCGACGCCGACGACCCCGAAGAGTGGAAGATCATCCTGGACACTCTCCGCCGGTCCATCGAGACGAGCCCCGGCAAGTGGACCGCCACCGCCGAAGCGATCAAGGGCGTGACCGAGGAGACCACCACCGGCGTGCACCGCCTGTACGAGATGCACAAGAACGGCACGCTGCTCTTCCCGGCGATCAACGTCAACGACTCGGTGACCAAGTCGAAGTTCGACAACAAGTACGGCTGCCGCCACTCCGTGATCGACGGCCTGAACCGCGCCACCGACGTGCTGATCGGCGGCAAGGTCGCGGTCGTCTGCGGCTACGGCGACGTCGGCAAGGGCTGCGCCGAGGCGCTGCGCGGCCAGGGCGCGCGGGTGGTCATCACCGAGATCGACCCGATCTGCGCCCTCCAGGCCGCGATGGACGGCTACCAGGTCACCACCCTGGAGGAGATCGTCGGCCAGGCCGACATCTTCGTCAGCGCCACCGGCAACTTCAACATCATCACGGCCGAGCACATGGCCGCGATGAAGCACCAGGCCATCGTGTCCAACATCGGCCACTTCGACAACGAGATCGACATGGCGGGCCTGGCCAAGCTGCCCGGCATCAAGCGCAACAACATCAAGCCGCAGGTCGACGAGTGGATCTTCGCCGACGGCCACTCCGTCCTCGTGCTGGCCGAAGGCCGGCTGATGAACCTGGGCTGCGCCACCGGCCACCCCTCGTTCGTGATGTCCAACTCCTTCACCAACCAGGTGATCGCCCAGATCGAGCTGTTCACCAAGACCGACGCCTACCCGCTGGGCGTCTACACCCTGCCCAAGCACCTCGACGAGAAGGTCGCCCGGCTGCACCTCGACGCCCTCGGCGTCAAGCTGACCACGCTCACCAAGGCGCAGGCGGAGTACATCGGGGTCGACGTCGAAGGCCCCTACAAGTCCGACCACTACCGCTACTGAGTCATCCGGCGGTCGGTGCGCAGTGGAGATCTCCGGGGAGGCCGGCGAGCGGCGGATCGAGTGGGCCGCCCGCGCCATGCCGGTACTGCGGGCGGTCGGCGAGCGGTTCGCCGCCGAGCGCCCGCTCGACGGCATGCGGATCGCCGCCTGCCTGCACGTGACCGCCGAGACCGCGGTCTCGGCGGTCACGTGCAGGCAG
>NZ_POUA01000302.1 GCF_003236385.1 Spongiactinospora gelatinilytica | reverse complement strand
CCGCTCCCTGATCTCCTCGACCTCGATGCGCTCGATGAGCTGGCCGAAGAAGCCCCTGATGACCAGGCGACGGGCCTCCTCGAAGGGGATGCCCCTGGCCTGCAGGTAGAAGATGTGCTCGTCGTCGAGGCGGCCGGAGGCGGACGCGTGGCCCGCTCCGGCGACCTCGCCGGTGAGGATCTCCAGGTTGGGCACCGAGTCGGCGCGGGCGCCGTCGGTGAGGATCAGGTTGCGGTTGTACTCGTAGGTGTCGGTGCCCTCGGCCTCGACCCGGATGATCACGTCGCCGATCCACACCGCGTGCGCGGAGTCGCCCTGCAGCGCGCCCTTGTAGAGCACGTTGCTGCGGCAGTTGGGCACGCTGTGGTCGACCAGCAGGCGGTGCTCCAGGTGCTGGCCCTCGTCGGCGAAGTACAGGCCGACCAGGTCGGCGTCGCCGCCGGGCCCGGTGTAGGAGACGCTGGGCGACAGGCGCACCAGGTCGCCCCCGAGCGTCACCACGAAGCTGCGGAACGTGGCGTCGCGGCCCAGCTCGGCGTGGTGGTGGGAGACGTGCACGGCGTCGTCGTCCCAGTCCTGGAGGCTCACGACCTTCAGGGTGGCGCCGTCGCCGACCGCGAACTCCACGTTGTCGGCGTAGGTCGCGCTGCCCCTGTGGTCGAGCACGACCACGGCCTCGCCCAGCGGCTCGACCCTGACCAGGACGTGGCCGTAGGCCGCGCCGCCGCCCTGGCCGCGCAGGGTCAGCACGGTGGGCGCGGAGGCCACCGCCCCGCCGGGAACGGTGAGGACCGTGGCCTTCTCGAACGACGCGTACGCCTGGGCGCTCACCCGGTCGCGCGGCACGTAGACCTGCCCGAGCCTGGCGTCGTCACGGCCCACCGTCTCGACGGTCACCTCGGGCGCGGCCTCCACCTCGACCACGACGTGGCCGGTGGCCTTCGCCGTGCCGTCGTGTAGGCCGGACAGCCGCGCCAGCGGCGTGAACCGCCACCCTTCCTCGCGGCCGGACGGCACCTCGAAGTCGGCGAGGTCGAACGACGCCTTCTGGTGCAGCGTCGAAAGCGGCTTGGTGCTCAGACCCATGGTCAGCCCACCGCTCCTTCCATCTGCAGCTCGATCAGCCGGTTGAGCTCCAAGGCGTACTCCATCGGCAGCTCGCGCGCGATCGGCTCGACGAACCCGCGCACGATCATCGCCATCGCCTCGTCCTCGCCCAGCCCCCGGCTCATCAGGTAGAAGAGCTGGTCTTCCGACACCTTGGAGACCGTGGCCTCGTGTCCCATGGACACGTCGTCCTCGCGGACGTCGACGTAGGGGTAGGTGTCGGAGCGGCTGATCTGGTCGACCAGCAGCGCGTCGCACTTGACGGTGGAGGCGCTGCCGGCCGCGCCCTCCTCGATCTGGACCAGACCGCGGTAGGAGGTGCGCCCGCCGCCGCGCGCGACCGACTTCGACACGATGGTCGAGGAGGTCTTGGGGGCGAGGTGGACCATCTTGGCCCCGGCGTCCTGGTGCTGTCCCTCACCGGCGAAGGCGACCGACAGGGTCTCGCCCTTGGCGTGCTCGCCCATCAGGTAGACCGCGGGGTACTTCATCGTGACCTTGGAGCCGATGTTGCCGTCGATCCACTCCATGGTTGCGCCCTCGTAGGCGACGGCGCGCTTGGTGACCAGGTTGTAGACGTTGTTCGACCAGTTCTGGATGGTCGTGTAACGGCAGCGGGCGTTCTTCTTCACGATGATCTCCACGACCGCCGAGTGCAGCGAGTCGCTGGAGTAGATAGGCGCGGTACAGCCCTCGACGTAGTGGACGTAGCTGTTCTCGTCCACGATGATCAGGGTCCGCTCGAACTGGCCCATGTTCTCGGTGTTGATCCGGAAGTAGGCCTGCAGCGGGATCTCGACCTCGACGTTCGGCGGCACGTAGATGAAGGAGCCGCCGGACCACACCGAGGAGTTGAGCGCGGCGAACTTGTTGTCGCCGATCGGGATCACCGAGCCGAAGTACTCCTTGAACAGCTCGGGGTGCTCGCGCAGGCCGGTGTCGGTGTCGAGGAAGATGACGCCCTTCTCCTCAAGGTCCTCGCGGATCTTGTGGTAGACGACCTCCGACTCGTACTGGGCGGCGACGCCCGCGATGAGGCGCTGCTTCTCCGCCTCGGGGATGCCCAGCCTGTCGTAGGTCGACTTGATGTCGGCGGGCAGCTCGTCCCAGGTGGTGGCCTGCTTCTCCGTGGAACGCACGAAGTACTTGATATTGTCGAAGTCGATGCCGGTCAGGTCGGAGCCCCAGGTCGGCATCGGCTTCCTGCCGAACAGCCGGAGCGCCTTCAGCCGAAGGTCCAGCATCCATTCCGGCTCGCTCTTGAGCGCGGAGATGTTGCGGACGACCTCCTCGGACAGGCCGCGGCGCGCCGCGGCTCCCGCGGTGTCGGAGTCGGCCCAGCCGAACTTGTAATTCCCGAGGCCTTCCAGCTCCGGGCGGTCGGTGACAGTCACCTTCCGGACTCCTTGCTCTTGTTCCTGTTCATGGCTTCGCTCAATTGCGGCGGACTCACATGCGTGGTGCACACGCCGTCGCCGTGGGCGATCGTGGCCAGCCGCTGCACCGGGGTGCCGAGCAGTT
The DNA here is from genome assembly GCF_003236385.1 of Spongiactinospora gelatinilytica. Lineage (GTDB taxonomy): Bacteria > Actinomycetota > Actinomycetes > Streptosporangiales > Streptosporangiaceae > Spongiactinospora > Spongiactinospora gelatinilytica. The sequence goes on along the minus strand of NZ_POUA01000302.1, from coordinate 7,149 downwards.
CCGCGAACGCCTCCGTCTCCGCCTCGCAGAGCTGAGGGAACGCCGCCGCGACGTGCGACACCGGGCAGTGGTGCTGGCAGAGCTGCTCGCCGCCGACCCGTGGCTTACTGGCCGACGCGGCGTAGCCCTCTGCCGACAGCGCCTCGGCCAGCACGCGGACCCGCTGGTCGGCGGGCACCTCGCGCATCGCGGGCGCCAGCCGCTCCACCAGGGCCGCCATCTGTGACCTGGCGAAGTCTCCCACGGCGTCCTCGCCCTGCCGTTGCGCCAGGAACCGCAGCGCGCTGCCGGCCAGGTCGTCGTAGGCGTGCTCGAAGGCACTGCGCCCGGCGTCGGTTATCGCGAACATCCTGGCCGGCCGCCCACGCCCGCGCTGGACGCGGGTGCGGGCCGTGCGAGGCTCTATCATGCCGTCGGTGAGCAGCGCGTCCAGGTGACGCCGGACCGCCGCGGGCGTCAGCCCCAGGCGCTCGCCGAGCGCCGCCGCCGCGATCGGGCCGTGCTCCAGGATGAGTCGGGCGACACGCGCACGCGTGCTCTGCTCCGCGCCCGCCTCCACATGCTGCATCCTCGCCTGCCTCATTGCCGCTCACCGTCTGCTCGTTATTTCACAACATCAGTGTGACGTATTTCCTTCCCACCATACAAACGGATGGCCGGATCCGACGCAATGCAATTGCTCACGCAGGTAAGCCTTACCTAACCTGCACGAACGCATGACGGACGCGTCTCCCCAGGCCGCCGCCGCGTGTGCCGGGGCACGACCCGCCACGGCGGTTCCCTACACTCGTGCGCATGGAATCCCCTGCCGTCGAAATCGCCGAGCTGGTCAAGCGGTACGGCCGCGCGACCGCCGTCGACGGCTTGACGCTGACCGCGCGGCGGGGGGCGGTCACCGCGATCCTCGGCCCCAACGGCGCCGGCAAGACCAGCACGATCGAGATCTGTGAGGGCTTTCGCAGGGCCGACGGCGGCACCGTGCGGGTGCTCGGCCTGGACCCGGCCCGGCGCGAGCTTCGGGCGCGGGTCGGCGTCATGCTCCAGTCGGGCGGCGTCCCCCCGGCGATGCCCGCCCGCGAGTGGCTGCGCCTGGTGAGCCGGTTCTCCGCCCGGCCGCTCGACCCCGACGCGCTGCTGGGCCTGCTGGGGCTCGCCGAGCACCGCCGCACGCCCTACCGCAGGCTGTCGGGTGGGCAGCAGCAGCGGCTGTCGCTGGCCGCGGCCGTCATCGGGCGGCCCGAGCTGGTCTTCCTGGACGAGCCGACCGCGGGCCTGGACCCACAGGCCCGCCACGCCTGCTGGGATCTCGTGCGCGATCTGCGGGCCGCCGGGGTGTCGGTCGTGCTCACCACCCACTACATGGACGAGGCCGAACGGCTGGCCGACCAGGTGGTGATCATCGACCATGGCCGCGCGGTGGCGAACGGCAGCCCCGCGTCGCTGACCGGAGCCGAGCGCCAGCTCAGGTTCCGCGCCCGGCCCGGCCTCGACCTGGACGAGCTGCTGGCGGCGCTGCCCGCGGGCAGCGCCGCCAAGGAGTCGCCGGCCGGCCACTACATCATCGAGGGCCAGGTCGGCCCCGAACTGCTGGCCACCGTCACGGCCTGGTGCGCCGCCGAGGGCGTCACCGCCGACGACCTCAGCATCGAGCGGCGCACCCTGGAAGACGTCTTCCTCGAACTGACCGGCAGGGAGCTGCGGTGACCACAACGAGTTCGGGGCTCGACCTCACCCCCGCGCCGGGGGCCGCGCCGCTGTCCCGGATGGTCGCCGCGCAGGCCGCCGCCGAGGTGCGCGGCATGCTGCGCAACGGCGAGCAACTGCTGCTCACCCTGATCATCCCGGTGCTGCTGCTGGTGGGCTTCTCGCTCGCGCCGGTGCTCGATCTGCCCACCGCCCGCAGGATCGACTTCCTGGCCCCCGGCGTGCTGGCGCTCGCGGTGATGTCCACCGCGTTCACCGGGCAGGCCATCGCCACCGGTTTCGAGCGCAGGTACGGCGTGCTCAAGCGGCTGGGCGCGACCCCGCTGTCGCGGGGCGGCCTGATGCTGGCCAAGACGGCCGCCGTGATCGCGGTCGAGGCGATCCAGGTGGTGGTGATCGCCGGGGTCGCGCTGGGGCTGGGCTGGCGTCCGCAGGGCTCGCCGTTCGCCGCCGCGCTGCTCCTGCTGCTCGGCACGGCGGCCTTCAGCGGGCTCGGCCTGCTGATGGCGGGCACCCTGCGCGCGGAGGCCACGCTCGCCGGGGCCAACCTGGTCTACCTGGTGCTGCTCGGCTGCGGCGGGGTGGTGTTCCCGCTGACGGCCTTTCCCGAGGGGGTTAGGGGCGTGCTGGAGCTGCTGCCGATCTCCGCGCTGACCGGCGGGCTGCGCGCGGTGCTGGCCTCGGGCGCGGCGCTGCCGGCCGGGACGCTCGCCGTACTGGCCGCGTGGGCGGTCCTGCCGCTGGGCCTGGCGGCCCGCACCTTCCGCTGGGAGTGACGTGACCGCACACCCGATGACCGGGCCGGCCGAACCCTACCGCCCCGGTCTTCTCGGCCGCGGCGGCGGTCTGCTGCGCGCCGCCGCCGACGCCGTGCCGCCCTCCGGGCTGGTGCTGCTGGCGATCCTCTCGGTCCAGGTCGGCGCGGGCTTCGCCAAGGACCTGTTCGCGGTGCTGTCGCCGGCGGGCGTGGTGTTCCTGCGCATCGCCACCGGCGCGCTCGTGCTCGGCCTGCTGGCCCGGCCCCGGCTGCGCGGCCTGAGTCGCGGCGACCTCGGCGTGGGCGTGGCCTTCGGCCTGACCCTGGGGCTGATGAACCTATCCATCTACGAGGCGCTGGCCCGGCTGCCGATGGGGATCGCGGTGGCGGTGGAGTTCCTCGGCCCGCTGGGCGTGGCGGTGGCCGCCTCCCGGCGTCGCCTGGACATCCTGTGGGTGGCGCTGGCGGCGGCCGGGATCGCCCTGCTGGCGCCCTGGGACCAGACCGGCGGGCTGAGCCTGGCGGGGCTCGGCTTCGGGCTGCTGGCCGCCGCCTGCTGGGCGGGGTACATCCTGCTGTCGGCGGCGACCGGGCGGCGCTTCCCCGGGATGAGCGGCCTGACCCTCGCCATGCTCGTCTCGCTGGTCTTCATCACCCCGCTCGGGGTGGCCTCGGGCGGGACAGACCTGCTCCGGCCGGAGTTCCTGCTCGTCGGACTGGGCGTGGGGCTGCTGTCGTCGGTGATCCCCTACTCGATCGAGCTGGAGGCTCTGCGCCGCATGCCCAAGCGGGTGTTCGGGATCCTGATGAGCCTGGAACCGGCCGCCGCGGCACTGGTCGGGCTCGTCGTCCTCGGCGAGATCCTGCGGATGCGGGAGTGGGCGGCGATCGTGTGCGTGGTCGTGGCCAGCGTGGGTGCCACCCGTTCCTCCTGACCTGCGGCTTTTGGACACTCTCCGTGAGGTGACATCTCTGATCCTCACCACCTGAGTATGCGCCTACTCATGCGCGCCCGAGCGCGGAGGGTGACGATTGCCGGGACAGCGAGTGATCCAAGGAGACGCGATGTCCACACCCGAAGGCGGACGGCCCGCGCACCACTGGTGCGGCACGATGCCGGTGCACCACCAGATGATCGCCACCCGCCCCGACTACGCGATCGCCAGAGCCGCGATCGAGAACACCACGTTCGCCCGCAGGAACGCGCGCGCCCCCCGGCGGCGCGAGGTCGTGACCATTCCGGTGGTCGTTCACGTGGTCTACCAGCAAGAGGCGCACAACGTCTCCGACGAGCAGATCGCCAGCCAGATCACCGTCCTCAACCAGGACTTCCGGGCGGCCAACCCCGACGTCTCGCAGGTCCCCGCGCCCTTCCGGCCCGCCGTCGCCGACACGCTGATCGAGTTCGCGCTGGCCGGTACCGACCCGGCGGGGCAGCCGACCTCCGGCATCGTGCGCCGCCGTACCGGCCAGGCGCAGTTCGGCGACGACGACGCGGTCAAGTTCTCCTCGCGGGGCGGGTCCGACGCCTGGCCCGCCGACCGCTACCTCAACCTCTGGGTGTGCAACCTGGTGCCGTGGCTGGGCTACGCGCAGTTCCCCGGCGGGCCCGCCGAGACCGACGGCGTCGTGGTGGCCTACCACGCGTTCGGCAACACCGGCACCGCGACCGCGCCGTTCAACCTGGGCCGCACCGCGACGCACGAGATCGGCCACTGGCTCAACCTGCGGCACATCTGGGGCGACGACGGCGACGCCTGCTCCGGCGACGACTTCGTGGCCGACACCCCCAACGCGGCGGGCCCCAACTTCGGCGCGCCCACCTTCCCCTCGGTCACCTGCGGCAACGGCCCCAACGGCGACATGTTCATGAACTTCATGGACTACACCGACGACCGGGCGATGTTCATGTTCACCAACGGTCAGTCCGAGCGGATGGACGCGGCGCTGTCGCAGGTGCGGGCCTCGTTCGTCGCCAAGAAGGTGCTGGACGGCATGTGGGCGGGCGTCGCCGAGTCGGTCATGAGAACGTGATGTCATGAACGCGACGGCCGCCGGCTTACCGGGCGACTGGGTGCACGCGCGCGAAGAGGACACCGGCGGCGCGAAGGTCTACCGGCCGTGGGGGCACCCACTGCCGCCTTCGCGCTGGCGGCATCGGATCGAACTGCGCCCCGACGGCAGCTATGTCGATCACCGGCTCGGCGCCGATGACCGCTCGCCCCGGGCCCGCGGCCACTGGACGGTCGAGCCGGGCCCGCGGATCAGGCTGCGCCCGGATGATCAGGGCGAGCCGGCCCGCACGCTGGAGGTCGTCGCCGCCGAACCCGGCCGTCTGGTGCTCAAGGACCTGCCCTGAGCATCGCCCGGCGGCGGGCGGGGGCCGCACGGCGGGTCAGGCTTCCGGGCGGTCGGCCCAGATGCCGCGTACATGCTGGATGTGCTGTCTCATCAGGGTCTCGGCCGCGGCCGAGTCGCCCCTGCTCAGCGCGTCGAGAATCCACACGTGCTCCCGTGCGGACTCGGCTAACACGCCTTTGCGCGATAACGGGTCAAGGCCGTAGAGCCGGGCCCGGTTGCGCAGGTCGCGGACCACGGTGACCAGGTGCGCGTTGCCCGCCAGGGTCAGCAGGTCTTCGTGGAAGCGCAGGTCGGCGGCCACGTAGCCGAGCAGGTCGCCGCGCTCGGCGGCGGCGACGATCTCATCGGCCAGCGGGCGCAGCCGTCCGAACTCCGCCGCCCGCGCCGGATCGGCCAGGCCGGCGACCGTGGGCACCTCGATGAGCTGGCGGATGTGGGTCAGCTCGTCGAGATCGCGGTCGGACAGCTCGGTGACGCGAAAGCCCTTGTTGCGGACGGCCTCGACCAGGCCCTCCTTGGCGAGATCGAGCATGGCCTCGCGGACGGGGGTGGCCGAGACTCCGAAGTGCGCCGCGAGCACCGGCGCGGAGTAGACCACCCCGGGACGCATCTCACCCGTGATCAGGGCGACGCGCAGGGCGTGCGCCACCTGCTCACGCAGGCTCTGCCGCTCGCCCACCACCGGCAGGTCGAGCCGGCCTTCCGCCGAAGGCATCATCGGTGCCCTTCTCTTCGCGTCGGAATGGTCGAAATGACGTACGGCTACCGCGAGGCCGCCCACTTCCGGTACGCGGCGGCGGCCACTACCAGATCTTCCCAGGCCATACCGACACTCTTGAAAACGCCCGGTCCAGCTCCCGGTATAACACCGCCACCGACCAAGTCCGCCAGGTTTCCGGCAATGTGGCCGTCTGTGATCATACCCGCACTCAGTGGGGTGATGAGATCTCCCGCCTCGGCGAGCGCCGCCCCGCGCGCCTCCACGACCACGGTCGCGCGGGCGATGAGATCGCCGTCGAGCTCGCGGGCGGCCGGCTCGTGTGAGCCGACCGCGACGACGACCGCGTCGTCCTTGACCAGTCCGCCCGGGAACAGCGGGGTCCTGGCGCCGGTGCAGCAGGCGATCAGATCGGCCTCCGCGACGGCCCGCCGCGTACGGTCCGGCCCGGCGGCCACCGCGGCCTCCAGGCCGAGCGCCCGGCAGCGTCCGGCGAAGGCGGCGGCCCGGTCCTGGTCCCGGCCCGCCACGGTGACCCGCTCGACCGGCCGTACCTCGCGCAGGGCGATCACATGGCCCCACGCCTGCGGCCCGGTGCCGAACACCAGCAGGGACGCCGCGCCCTGCGGCGCGAGGTGGCGCACGGCCAGCGCCGAGACCGCGGGGGTGCGCAGCGAGGTCAGCGCGATGCCGGGGAGGGCCGCCAGCGGGGCGAGGGTGCGGCCGTCCAGCAGCAGGTAGACGCCCTGGATACGGGGCAGCCCGCGCTCGGGGTTGCCCGGCGCGACGGTGGCGACCTTCACCCCCGCGTAGCCGCCCCAGGCGGCGGGCATCAGCAGGAGCTGCCCCGCCGGGACGTCCACCGCCGGGCGCAGTGGCGTGGCCTCCGGGTCCAGCCCGGCCAGCAGGGCCTGCCTGGCCGAGGTCAGCCCGGCCTGGCAGCACGCGTAGGCGCAGGCCGCGACCAGGAACGCCGGAAACGACCGCACCACCAGGAACGCGCTCAGCGCGGCGGCGGTGAGCAGGGCGAGCAGCAGCGCCGTACGGCGCGGCCCCCACCGGTCGGCCAGGTGCCCCATCGGCACCCCGGCCAGCATCCCGGTCCCCCACGCGAGCGTGAGGCCCAGCCCGACCTGAGTGGGCGACAGGCCGACGATCCGGGTGAAGAACAGCGCCGAGCAGGCGTAGTAGGCACCATCGCCCAGCGAGTTGACCAGTTGCGCCAGGGCCAGTACGCGGGGCGGCCCGGCAGGGGGCAGGATTCGGTTCATGACCGCCGCTCCTTGTCCGGATGGTGGCACCATTGAACAGCGGGGGGATTGGCCGGCATAAGAGCCAATGGAAGCCAAGTCGATTGGGCCAATAGTGAACATCCATATCAGCCTGGACGGGCCCGGCGACCTGGCGGCGCGCATCTACCGCGGCATCCAGGACGCCATTTTGGACGGCAGGCTGCGTCCGGGTGAGCGCCTGCCGCCGACCAGGACACTGGCCCGGGGGCTCGACGTGTCGCGCAACACGGCCTCGGTGGCCTATGAACGGCTGACGGCGGAGGGTTTCCTGGTCGCCAGGGCGGGCGCGGGCACGTTCGTGAGCGACCGGCACATCC
>NZ_POUA01000301.1 GCF_003236385.1 Spongiactinospora gelatinilytica | reverse complement strand
GGAGAAGACCCGCGCCCGCCCCCGCCGATTGTTCAGCAGTTCCACCACATCGCCTGTGCGGTAGAGCCTGCGGGCCCCCTGGTCGCGGTGGGCCGCATGCGTGTCGAACATCGGCCGGTACTGTGAGAGCGACTTGCCGTCGATGCCGAGCAGTCGGGCGATCGCGCCGAGGGTACGCATCTCGTTGGGATCGCCGGGGACCTCATAGCGGCGGCGGGGGCGGGCGCGGGTCTTCTCCCATTCGGCGAGCCAGGTCTCGAGGGCGCGGCGGTCGTACACCGGCTCGCCGGGCCCGGGAATGCCCGGCCGTCGGCGGCGGCCGGTCGGGCGTGGGAAGTCTCGGGCCGGCCGCCAGCGTATGGCGATGTGCTCAGGCGTGCGACCGATCTCCTTCGCCCATTCTGCGAGGGTGATCGTCTCGCCCCCTTGGTCGTCGTCCCTCGTCATGTCCACCATCTTCCACCTCAACGGCTCGGCGGCGACTGCTGCTCAGGGGGGCGGGCAATCTCGTAGCCGGTGCCTGGTGCGCGGCGGTGCTAGGGCGTCCTGGTGGTAGGGAGTCGATGAGCTGGCGGGTCGGTAGGGTTGAGGGCGTTCCTTCCTCGTGGGGTGGAACGTCGGCGGCCGGTGTGTGCGAGCGGGCGCTGCCCGTATCACCGGCCGCCACTGACTGCCACAAGCGAGGTGGTGTGGCAGTCTGTGCGCCTCCAGATCTGCTCTGGTCAGGGGGTAGGTGTGGGCGGCCTGATGCTCGGCCCTCCCTGTTCGTGAGGCGGCGACGGGGTTTGATAACAGTGTCTTGAGCTGGAGCTTTAGCTTTGCTCTTCTGGCGGCTCTGGTGAGCTTGCATCAAGGTGGGCGAGTGTGGCCAAGATGGACCGGAAGGGTGTCGATGGCCCGTCGTAGCGGGTCAGTTCGGCGGCTACGACCCCGGTCTCGGTATCGACGATGGTCCAGGTGCCGGCGCGGCGCGGCTCTCCAGGCCGGTCGTGGGTCAGCTCGTCAAGGCGAGCCTCGGCGAGGCTCATCGTGTCCGCCGTACCGAGGACCCGCCCGGCCGGATCGCGAATCTCGTACATGGTGCTCCTCTTCCGGGGGGCGGTGCGCTCGTGCGTCCCCTTCAGGATGACGGGTCGCGCGGGGCGGCGACGTCCGGAGCGTTGTTCTGTGGATAACTTCAGGGGCGGCCCCGCGGGCTGCCCCCGAAGTTGCCGTCCCTGCTATCGCCGGGCGCGGCCTCTCTTCCGGTTGAACACCGCGTTCGCTGCGGCAGCGGCTTCTCGCCAGGTCGCCACCTGCCGGTCGTATGCTTCCCGATCGTCGGCCACGATGGTCAGCGGCCCGACCGCTATGGCCAGTTCCCCGCACTGGCTGCGGGAGTGGAGGTAGTTGCGGGCGAACACCTCCACCGATTGCTTGCCTTGCAGCCCGATGGTGATGTGGCTGGTGTGCCGGTTGATCACCGTATAGCCTGCGGCGCGCCACGCGCCGAACACTCGCTCCGCCTGACCGCACGCGTTGCGCCAGACGGTCATCATGGTCCAGGCGGCCTGCTCATCCCACAGGATCACGATGGCCCCGGGAAGGTAGGCATCCACCTGGTCGCGTCGGGGGACCACGCGGGTCTCCGCCGCGCCGGTCAGGCGGAGGGTCACGCCGGGGAGGTAATGCATGGTCCGCGGGATTGGAGCGGTCTTGGTGGCCTTCATAGGACTCCTTCTTGTCGTGGGGTTGTGGCGGGTGTGCGTCCCGCGCTCTAACTAACTACATCATACCCGTTTAGTCGCCTGGGAAGTCGGAGAACATCGCCTGAGCTGGATCTTTATCTAGTCTTGAGCTGTCACGCCGACCCCCGACACCCAGGGCCTTGAGCCCCTATCCTGGGGAGCGGCCTCCGACCCCACCCTTGCTTTCGACGGCCGGGTATGGAAGGGGGTCAGGAGCCGACTCCCTTGGGAGTCGGCTCCGTACCTTCACCGAGTTCGGTAAGGAAGGCTTGGAGCAGCGTGTAGCCCGGCGACGCCGGGGTCGGCCGGATGCCGATCTGGAACATCTCCGGCTCCTCGAACACCGGATCGCCGTTCGGACGGCGAGCGTATGCGACACGCCCGTAGTCCACACCGGCGCCCCGATCGAAGCTCATCCAGGTGATGGCCTCCTGCTCGCCTTCCCGCAGCGGATGGTTCGACACGGCGCGCACCGAGACCGCGTCCGGCGGCGTGAACACCCACACCTGAGGAACGGCCAGCACCCAGCGGATCGCAGCGATCTCGCGAGCCTTGAGCGCGGCACGGCGTTCGAAGGCAGCAGCGCTGGAGATGTCGCGCGAATGGTCATAGTCGCTGAGCACCAGTGTGCGCGCTCCTTGCAGAGCCACGATCGCGGGCGAACTCCGGGACACGATGCACTTCTCCAACCGGCGCACCACATCGAACAGGAGTTCAGCCGTCATCTCATTCATTCATGCCCCTCGTTCCCCCGGTCGAGTGTCCCGCAGATGACACCTGGTCGCTGGCAGCAACGACACTGCGGCATCTGCCGTACTGAGGAAACTGTGGAGCTCGCCTTGTCAGTCTCGGACGCAGGCCGGGTAACGGTCGCCGACCCGACACCTCCTGTACTGCTCGGGCGAGACCTCCAGCCTCTCGCCTCTCCCGGTGATCAGCCAGTACCGCGCGGGCACATACCGCGTTGTGCGGACGCATCCGTCAGCCTGCCGACCCGCGATCTGTCTACCCCCACAGTCCAGCTCCTTTGAGTGGACCTTGGGCTGCACCCGTTTGGCGACGATGGGGCGTTGCGGTGCGGCCATGCACGCGACGGTAGGCGCCAGTACGCCGATCAGGCACATAACTCTGATGATCTTTGGTGACAGTGTCATCGTGTAATCCTTTGGAGTGGTGAGCCGTTGTGGTGTTCACCGGTGGTGTCGGCGTGGTTGGCCAGGGTCACGCCGGACATGGCTCGCCGTCCGTACCGCGCTGTGGATAGTGGCCAGAAAGTATCCGGACGGTGGCGGACGTCTTGGCAGGACACATTCTCATCAAATCGAGAATGTGGTTAGGGGGCGTTGTTTCTGCTCACATATAAATACGGCGGGCAAGCCGGGCCGATCGTCTATCGGCTGGCCCGATCTTGCTGGGAATCCGACTGCTTGAAGAACTGGCTTACCGAGGAACCGGCATGACATAAGAATGGCCCCAGGGCAACAACCCTGGGGCCAACGGTGCGTCTGATCAGTCGCCCGCGCTTTCCGTCCCTCTGTAAATCATCGTGTCCCTGGCGTCATCCAGGCGCGCCGACAGGTCGGACCACTCTGCTCTCGCTGCGTCGCGCACTTTGATGACGTTCCAGCGAGAGCCGTACGAACCGCCGTACATCTCCTGTGCGACCGACGCCAGCACACCGGCCCGCCCGAGATCCTCCGCCTGTGAGGCGAACTTGTAGACGCGCGCCAATACCGGGAAGTCACGGCCGTCGCCGTAGGCCGTCCGGAAAATCGCTTCGCTGTTCTGAGCCACCCCCGACGCGACTACGGCCCGCGTGAGGGTTTCGGCCTGCGGCGGTGCGCTCACGGGTTGATCACTGTGCGTGCCGTTGTTCTGAGCTGCGGGGAGATCAGCCCGGTAGCCGTTGCGGGCGGCGGCATCGCGGACCGCCCACCGCTTGAGAGTGGTCCGCGTGACGATCATTTCGCTACCGTCACGTCGGACATAGATCCATGCTGGATCGTCCGGCGTACTGGTCGACGCGATCTGGCACTTGGCCGTGATATCGCGCAAACGCTGTGCGAACATGAGCACCGCATCTTGAGTGACGTCGTCCGAAACGTCGTCGGTACCGTAGGGTGCGTGACCGTCGCGAACTACGGTCGCGCTTCCATCCATCCGCTTCCGGGAACGCGCGGCGTCCACTGTGCGGCAGTATCCACGCGCGAGGTCTCGGATTTCCTTCCAGTCGTCTGGTGTTATCCGCGCGATGTCCTCTGATGTGAGGGTCGCCCCCGGGACACTGGTCGGGACGTACCTGCCGGGAATTTCGTTCGCCATGGTCGGCTCCGATCTCCTATGACACACGTTTCGCGTGCCACCCTTGCTTTCGACAACCCAATTCAATCGCGAAGGGAGAAGAAAGGCAATTGCATTCAGTGGAGTGTCGGCTACTGGTCTGGCGAAACGTAGCGCGACCGGCTCGACTTCACGGAAATGCGTACCTCAATACGGAAAAGGTGACCGGGTAATTCTGGATTAGCTGTAGGGTGATATTTTGTTCGTTGAATCAGACTGTGGCTGCACCCTGCCCATTAACAGAGGTGGCACATACGCCTACGAGTCGGGGTTGGTACCGCACCCCTAATCGCTCGCTCTACCAGCACGAACACGCCTACCAAGGCTTCGCGCTCAAGACCGACCTGCGCACACGTCGGCGGTCGCCCCGTCCGGTGCGCCGTGACTGACGCGTGGCTCTCGCGTCCTCAGGTCGGTGTAGGCGTTCCCCTGCCGGGCGGTGAAGGCGCACTTGTCCAGCGTCGTGCACCACAGTATCGGCCAGATCCCCCCGGCCGGCTTGAGGTCGATCGCGTAAGTGGGCAGCCAGTAGGTGGCAACACATATCGCACATAGAGATGCACGAACGGATGCCCCTAAAACCTAGTTAATACCATCCCGAACGAATCACTTAGAGTTGCCGCAAGCAAACGTCGGCGAGTTTCAGTAGGCCTGATAGAGCCAGCGAAGCCCACCTTTCCGCAGGTCATGCGGAGGTAAGTTCGTACTGTAGCCGATGAAACACGTCATGCATCCCTACAACCTAGGCGAGTAGCACAGTGATACAAAATGATCAATCCTTGTGCATCCTCCAGTAAGATGTGATGATCAACTGCGTCGAGATATGCTCGAGAGAGGAAATGTATGGGATTCGGACGAAACCCTATAGCTGTTATCAGCGCGACGGCCGCCATCATTCTTGCATCAGCAATTCCTGCGTCGGCCGACCCTTGGCCCTTCGATGACATCTTCCCCGACAAAAGTACACACAGTTACTGCTACACGTCTTCTGTCGGATCAGGACTCAAGTCCTACATTCCAGGAGCAATGAACTATCTCGCGAGCGCGACCACGATACCAGGCGTTCCCTTACACGCGACCTGCGACACCAAGCCTTCGGACGTAGACGGAGACCCGGCCACCGATGTGGCCTGGTTCGACATATGGGTAAATGTTGGATACGGCGAGGCGCCGTGCCGGGTCCGGACGGCTTCTAATTCGAATCACTGCGACCAGCGCTTCGCAAAGATCAACACTGAACTGATCGATTCTGAGGCAGACCCGCACCATCAATACATCAAGACCGTCTGTCATGAGCTCGGCCATACCGCAGGAATGGACCACTACAGTCCGTTCCTGCCTTCGCTTCCCGACATTCCTCCGGGGAACGAGCTCGACTGTATGGCCAGTGGCGATGTAACTCGATCAGACAACCCCGCAGGATCATGGATTCACAAATACAGTGAACATCACATCGATGATGCGAACCCCTGGTGGTCCTGACCTTGACGGAGACGATGACCGTGAAGCGCACATGCATCATCACCCTTGCTCTGGCTTCAGTGCTCGCCATCGGAGGATGCGGTACGGGCCCAGAACCACAGGCGGCCCGCACCGGACAGGGCATGACCCTCGATGAAGTGAGAAGGTACCGTTCCGAGCTGGTCGGCGGAGCGCTGGACGTTTCCCTGCTCCGGATACGGAATATGGACTACCCTGTCATGTCATCGCCCGAAGAGCTCGCCGCCACGCAGCAGACAGTTGCCGGAGGTGTCGTCGACGGCTGGCAGCAAGGGCCCGCCACCGCAAGCTACCCAGGAGGGCCACTGGAATACCGGGTCGTCATGCGCGTACGAATCACCGATCCGCTGAAGGGGGCCACCGGCAAGCCTCACATGCCGGAGGACACCGCTTACATCGAGTTCGACCAGGGCGCCGTCATCAGGGATGATCCCAAGCCCGCAGAAGAGTGGAAGCCGGAAAAGTCGGTTTCTGACTTCGAAGCGTCCATACCGACCGGAACCAAGGTAGTCGTCTTCCTTCGCGCCCGCCCTCCATATGAGCAGAAGATCGTGCACCCCGGGCAGCCGCTTCCCGCTGGAGCGCGGATCATGTCGCTACCTCCCCAAGGACTGATCCTCGAAGACTCGAAACTTTCCGCCCGGCGCAACTCCGACACGTCCGCGCTTGTCGGCGGATTGGAGCCGCTTGAGGATGGCGGACCTGCATGGCTGGAATCGAAGACCGTGCATGATCTGGTCGCCCGGCTCAAAAGCAAAGGCATCTCCGACTAAGCCGGCAGTCGCAGCTAGCGTCATCGTGCTGTAGCGAGGGGCTGCAAGCGGTCAGGCTCGGCGGAATCCACCCCGAGCTGCGATGGCTGCGAGCAGCTCCTCGGTGTCCGTAGTGGGTTCGACCTGGAGGGTATGAAGGTGCGCCTGGAGCAACTGCCCCGTATGGCGGGCTTGATCGGGGCGGCCGAGCTGCAGCTGCAGGCGGATCAGGTGGCACCAGCTTTCTTCCGCGTCTGGGTCGATCTCGCGGGCGCGTTCGAGGGCGTCCACAGCGCGGTCGGGGTCGTCTGCCTGACAGAGTGAGGCGAACTGGGTGAGTACGTCGACCTGGGCCAGGGTGAGCGGGTATTTCTCGTCCAGCACCCAATCCTCATGGATACCGGCGGCCAACTCGCCGCCGCAGAGGGATGCCGCCCGGTCGAGTTCGGCGCGTTGGGTGTCGGGGTCGCGGGTGGTGCGCGCGGTCTTGGTGGCTTCGTGGAAATCCCAGAGGTCGTAGCTGATCTTGGCAGGGTCGATGCGGTAGGTCTCGTCGTCCATGGCCTGGATGAAGGGCTCGCCGGTGAGGCCGGTGGCCTTTTCCAGGGCGTCACGGAGGTGGCGGAGGAGGCTGTGGAACTCGTGGCCGAGTTGCTTGCCCGGTCACAGGGCCTCGCCGATCGCTTCCTTGGTGGCTCCCTGTGGATGGAGGGCGAAGTAGACGAGGAGCAGTAGCTTCAGCCCTCGGATGCGTAGTGGCCGGTCATGGCCCTTAACCCAGACGGCGGGCTTGCCCAGGACGCGTACGCGGATCGGTGTGGCGTGCTCCCAGGGGATCGCCGTTGCGGTCGGTGCGGGGGTGTCGGGGGCGTTGTCCACAGGCTGTGCGTCGGCGAGGTTGCGCAGGGCGTCCACGAGATCGGCGGCCGGTAGGTGTACGAGGGAGGCGTTGTGCAGTGGCCGGGCGTACGGTCCTTCTGCGGTGGTCGCCCGGTGGTCGGGGCCGATGTGGCAGGTGGAGGTCCAGGTTCCCAGCAGCAGTGCGCCGAGCCCGTACTGAGCGCCGGCTGTCACAAGCGATTGGACACGTGATGCCGTGTCGTCTTCGATCGTGCCGATGAGCAGGACGTTCGGCAGGAGTTCGCCGGGGTCGCGTTGGCGTAGTTCGTCGATGTCGGCGGCGTCGCGTTCTGCGAGGATGCGTCCTCGGGTGAAGTGGATCTCCTCCAACCGGTCGGCTGGTGAATCGACGAGCGTGACGCCTGGCAGGCGGTTGGCGAGCGCGTCCAGGCCGTCTCGGTCGAGTTCGACGATGGCCGCGGCGTCGGCGGTCGTGATGATGATCTCCAGGCGGAAGTTGCCGGCCTGGTGGAGGAGGTCGAGCAGCAGAGCACGGACGACGTCCAAGGATCCTGGGCCGGCGAGTCCGAGGCTGAGTCCACCCAGGGGTACCACGGCAGCCGTACCGTCGTCGTGGGTGCCGATCACCAGGCGGTCCGGGGTTTCGATAGACGACATCTGCCGGATGAGATCGCCGTTCGAGGGTACCGATACGCCCTGATCACGGAAGGGCTGGAAGAAGGCGCTGCGAGCGGCTTGGACGACGGCGGGAGGGCGAACCGGGTCATCAGATCGCCGCCGGCGGCGGCGGTGGAACTGAGCGGCGGCGTAAGCAGCGCAGACGCCGCTTGCCGCCGACAGAGCGATCACGGCGCCGGACGGCACGTTGATCGTCACGACGAGCCGCCCTCCGAGGTCTTCCGCCTGCGCCTTGGCGGGAGCCGGCTGTGCAGCGCTGGGCTGCGCCTCGGGGATGAGGGCCACCGAGCGGGTGTGGTCCAGGGTGATCGCCTCTGGGCGGAGTTCGGGCAGTCGGAGCTTCCAGCCTGGGCGGATGTGTTCAGGGTCGGTGAACACCTGCCCATCGACCTGGCGGCGATGGGAGTTCAGCTTCCAGATCTTCCGCCAGTTCCGCGACTCCCCCAGCTCGTGCTTGGCGATCGACCAGAGGCTGTCCCCCTTCTTGACCACATGGGTTCGCGGATCCACATGCTGTGGAGCGTCCACGACGGGCCGTCCGGGCGTACTGAACGAGGCCGCCTCGGCCTCGATGGGCAGCATGGCGAAACTCAGCGAACCGATCAATCCGGCCGCGATGCCTTGCAACGGCCCGAGCATCGGCACATGGATCTCCACACCACGGACCGCCGCAGCCGCCTCGACCACCAACGCCGCCGTGAACGCTCCCCACAGCAGCCACAGCGGACAGGCAAGTGCCTTGAGCAGTACTTCCTCCGAGATCGGATTCATCAGGAACGCCTCGATGTCCCCGCCCGTGGGAATCGTGCGAGGCAGTGGCCAGCCCGCGAAACGGACCAGCATCACCGGTATGCCGACCTCCACCCCGATGAGCAAGGCACAAACGGCCAGAACCCGACCAACGACAAGAAGGAACCTGATCACCTGATGACCCCCGTCACCCCACGCTGGGCCACGGCGGTGGCCCTCCCCGTAACCCGAATCGACCCCAGCCCCGCCAGCCCGAGGATCTGCGTCGGCTGGACCGCCCGCACGGTGACCGTCACCGTGTCGCCGATGACCTCCACGGCCGCGGTGTCCGGGGTGGCGGCGATGTAGGCGAGGGCGGCGGTACGTGCCCGAGTGGCGTCCAGCCGTACGGTGCCATCGCGCCGGTACGCCGCCAGGTCGAGCTGCTGGGCCCCGGAGCGCGCCGCCTCCTGGGCCTCGTTCAGGGCACGTACCCGCGCACCGAGCGCGAGCCCACCGTCCACGACCAGCCCGCAGAGCAGGAAGAGCGCCCCGATGATGGCCACCACGAAGCCGGTCAATTCGACCTCCAGTAATCGATCGGCGCGGAGAACGACGCCGTAAGCGCCGAACTCCCGGGTAGCCGGACGAGCGCCACATCCGACAGCTTCACCGTGCAGGTCACCGACACCGTGACCGTTCCGCCTGGCCGGAAGGACGCCAGCCCGACGCTCACCCTCCGCTCGGCGCAGGTCACACGCTCGGCCGCCAGCGCCGTCGCCGTTGCCTTCCGCGCCGCCGACTCGGCCGCGGCCGGAGTACGGGCGATCGACGCGGCCCGCGCGGCCTGATGGGCCGCGTTGTTGACCTCCAGCCGTGCCGTCACGAGCCGGCCCGCGGCGACCGCGAACAGCGCGAGCACGATCAGCAGCGTCGTCAGCAGGAGGACCTCCGCGGTGATAGACCCTCGATCGTCACCCATCACCGGTCGCCCCGGAAGCGTTCCACCGGCCCGTACGCGACGGTCGTCGCCGGAAGCCGCAAGAACGGCACGACGGCCGGCGCCACCCCCGAGACCTGAACGCGTGCGACCTCCGCCGTACGCGTCACCGACACCTGCGGCGACCGCAGCACCGAGCCGCCCAGCCGCGACAGCAGCGCGGACGCCTCGGCCCGCCCCGCCCCCGCACTTC
>NZ_POUA01000300.1 GCF_003236385.1 Spongiactinospora gelatinilytica | reverse complement strand
CCGCCAAGCCCCCAAAGCCCGTCAAACTGGGCGAGGTCGCCGACGTGAAGCGGCAGATCACCGAGGCCACCACACTGACCCGCACCGACGGCGAACCCAGCCTCGGCGTGTCGATCACCATGACCCCCGACGGCAACGCCGTGGCCATCTCACACGCCGTACGCGACAAGATCCCCGCCCTGACGGCCGCCCTCGGCAACGTGCCCATCACCGTCGTGTTCGACCAGGCCCCCTACGTCGAAGACGCCATCAAGGACCTCACCACCGAAGGACTGCTCGGCCTCGCCTTCGCCGTCCTGGTCATCTTGGTGTTCCTGCTGTCACTGCGTTCCACCATCGTCACCGCCGTGTCCATCCCGCTGTCGGTGGTCATCGCGCTCATCGCCCTGTGGGTCGGCGACTACTCCCTGAACATGCTCACCCTCGGCGCACTGACCATCGCCGTCGGCCGCGTCGTGGACGACTCCATCGTCGTCCTTGAGAACATCAAACGCCATCTGGCCTACGGCGAACCCAAACGCACCGCGGTGACCTCAGCGGTACGGGAAGTCAGCGGCGCCGTCACCGCCTCCACCTTGACGACCGTGGCGGTGTTCCTGCCGATCGCCGTGGTCGGCGGCATGGTCGGCGAACTGTTCGCCCCCTTCGCCATCACCGTCACCGTCGCGCTGCTGGCATCACTGGTGGTGTCCCTGACCGTCATCCCGGTACTGGCCTACTGGTTCCTCAAGGCGCCCACCGCCACCCCCGCCGAAATGCAGGCCATCCGCGAACGCGCCGAAGCCAAAGAACTGCGCAGCCCCCTGCAGCGGGCCTACCTGCCCGTACTGCGCTTCGCGACCCGCCGCCGGCTGATCACCCTGCTGGCCGGGCTGGTCATCTTCGCCGCCACCATGGGCCTGGCCGGACGCCTGGAGACCAACTTCCTGTCCGCGGCCGGGCAGAACACCCTGTCCATGACCCAGCGCATGCCGACCGGCACCGACCTGGCCACCACCGACGCCGCCGCCGAAAAGGTCGAAGAGGTCCTGACCGGCATGCGGGGCGTGCGGTCCTATCAGGTCAACGTCGGCTCGGGTGGCAGAGTCATGGGCATGCCCGGCGGCGGCATCGCCGACCGCTCCTCCTTCTCCATCACCTTGGAGGAGGACGCCGACAGCACGGCCGTACAAGACGAGATCCGCACCGCGGTGGCCGCACTATCCGGCGTGGGGCAGGTCACCATCAGCGAACAAGGCGGCGGCCCGGGCTTTTCCGCCAACGAGATGCAGGTCATCGTCCGCGCCCCGGACACCGACACACTGCGCCGCGCGGCCGAGGCGGTCACCTCGGCCATGGCCAGCGTGCCCGGCCTGTCGGAGGTGACCTCCAACCTTGAGGCCGCCACCCGGCGGGTGGAGGTGCGCGTGGACCGCAAGGAGGCCGCCGAGCGGGGCCTGAGCGAGACGGCGATCGGCCAGGCCGTCGCCCAGGCCTTCCGCGGCGCGCCACTGGGACGGCTCACGCTGGACGACCGCGCCGCCGACCTGGTACTGCGCGGCGATGACACCCCCGGCTCGCTGTCACAGATCCGCAAGCTGGAACTGCCCACCGCGACCGGCACCGTCGAACTGGACGACGTGGCGGAGGTCTCCGAGGTCGACGGCCCCACGCAGGTCACCCGGATCGACGGCGAGCGCAGCGCCACCGTGACCGGCCGCGCCACCGCCAGCGACCTGGGCAGTGTCACCACGGCGCTGACCGCCGAGCTGAACGCCCTGAACCTGCCCGCGGGCGCCGGTTGGAGCATCGGCGGCGTCAGCGCCGACCAGGAGGAAGCGTTCGCCGACCTGGGGGTGGCGTTGCTCGCCGCCATCGCCATCGTCTTCATGATCATGGTGGCGACGTTCCGCAGCTTCATCCAGCCGCTGATCCTGCTGGTGTCGGTGCCGTTCGCGGCGACCGGCGCACTCGGGCTGCTGCTGGCCACCGGCACCCCGCTGGGCGTCCCGGCACTGATCGGGATGCTGATGCTGATCGGCATCGTGGTCACCAACGCGATCGTGCTGATCGACCTGGTCAACCAGTACCGGGCACAAGGCATGGACGTGGTGGAGGCCGTGATGGAAGGCGGCAGGCGGCGACTGCGGCCGATCTTGATGACGGCCGTGGCGACCATCTGCGCCCTGATCCCGATGGCACTGGGACTGACCGGCTCCGGCGGGTTCATCTCCCAGCCGCTGGCGATCGTGGTGATCGGCGGCCTGGTGTCCTCCACACTGCTCACCCTCATCCTGGTGCCGACCCTCTACACGATTGTCGAACGCACCAAGGAACGACTGCGGCGCAAGCCCGCAGGCGGGCAGCACGCCGCCGACTCCCGCCCCGGCGGCAAGGAACTGCAGGCCACCGCACCCAAGTGAACCCGGCCCGGCCGGTGGGGACACGCGAGCGCCCCCACCGGCCGCCACCCCCGGGACCGGCCGATAAACTGCGGCGATGTGACCGACAAGCCGCACATCCCCAACGTCCTGGCCGCCCGGTACGCCTCGCCGGAGCTGACCCGCATCTGGTCCCCGCGGCACAAGGTGATCGCCGAGCGCCGCCTGTGGCTGGCGGTCCTCAAAGCGCAGGCCGACCTGGGGGTGCCGGTCCCGCAGACGGCGATCAGCGACTACGAGAAGGTCATCGACGACGTCGACACCGAGTCCATCGCCGCCCGCGAACGCCTGACCCGCCACGACGTCAAGGCCCGCATCGAGGAGTTCAACGCCCTGGCCGGGCATGAGCACATCCACAAGGGCATGACCTCGCGCGACCTGACCGAAAACGTCGAGCAACTGCAGATCCGCGACAGCCTGCTGCATGTACGCGACCGGTGCGTGGCCGTCCTGGCCCGCCTGGCATCACTGGCCGCCGAGCACTCCGCGACCGTCATCACCGGCCGCTCCCACAACGTCCCCGCCCAGGCCACCACCTTGGGCAAACGCTTCGCGAACGCCGCAGAAGAACTGCTGGCCGCCTACGCCCGCCTGGACGGCCTGCTGGACCGCTACCCGCTGCGCGGCGTCAAAGGCCCCGTCGGCACCGCCCAGGACATGCTGGACCTGCTCGGCGGCCACCCCGAACGGCTCACCGACCTCGAAGACCGCGTCGCCGCCCACCTGGGCTTCACCCACCGGCTGGGCAGCGTCGGGCAGGTCTATCCGCGTTCCCTGGACTATGAGGTCCTCACCACGCTGGTGCAACTCGCCGCCGCCCCCGCGAGCCTGGCCCTTTCGGTGCGGCTGATGGCCGGCAACGAACTGGTCACCGAGGGGTTCAAGGAGGGGCAGGTCGGGTCCTCGGCGATGCCGCACAAGATGAACACCCGCTCGTGTGAGCGGATCGGCGGCCTGGCCGTGGTGTTGCGCGGGTATGCGGCGATGGGCGGCGAACTGGCCGGCGGGCAGTGGAACGAAGGCGACGTCTCCTGCTCGGTGGTGCGGCGGGTGGCGCTGCCGGACGCGTTCTTCGCCTTCGACGGGCTGAGCGAGACCACCTTGACGGTACTGGCCGAGTTCGGCGCCTTCCCCGCGGTCATCGACACCGAACTGCGCCGCTACCTGCCGTTCCTGGCCACCACCAAGATGCTGATGGCCGCGGTGCGCGCCGGGGTCGGCCGCGAGACCGCACACGAGCTGATCAAGGAGCACGCGGTGGCCGCGGCACTGCACATGCGCGCCCACGGCGGCGGCAACACCCTGCCCGCCCGCCTGGGCGCCGATGCCCGTTTCCCGCTGGACGAGGCGGCCATCACCGGCCTGCTGTCGGACGCCACATCGTTCACCGGCGCCGCCCAGGCACAGGTCGCCGACGTGGTGGCCCGCATCGGGCGGATCACCGCCCGCCACCCCGGCGCCGCCGCCTACACCCCGGCCGCCATCTTGTGATCGTCGAGGTGACCCGCCTGGCGGAGGTCCACGCCGTCGCCGGGGACGACTCGCTGGTCATGTGGGCGGCCCAGCGGCTGGACGGCGGGGTGCGCGCGTTCCGGCTGGGCGATGCCGTGGCGGTGGCCAGCCCCGACCTGTGCCGCCGGGACCGGCTCGCGGTCGCCGGGCCCGCGGGTGCGGCGGCGCGGCTGGTGGCGCACACGCTGGGGGAGTGCGGGACCACCTACCGGCCGCTGGGCGGCGATGAGCTGATCACCCAGGTCGCCCGCCGCGTGACGGGGCTGCGGGTGGCGGCCCGGTTCGTGTGGATGGACACCACCACCCCGCCCCCGCCGGGTCCGCCGCCGGGCGGTGGGTACGGCGGGGCGGCGTGGTTACCGGCCGCCGCGGCCGGCGAGGTCACCGCGCTGCTGGCGGACGCCAGCCCCGACGCCTACGCCGTGCCCGGCATCCCCGGAGTCCGCGCCTGGGCCGGCATCCGCCACGGCCAGGCCCTCGCCGCGGTCGCCGCCGACGCCTGGAGCGCCCCCACCGCGGGCCTGCTGGCCGGGGTGGCCACCGCCGTACCGGCCCGTGGCAGGGGACTGGGGGAGCGGGTGTGCCGCTTCGTCACCGAGCACCTGATCGCCGCGCACGGCCGCGCCTGCCTGATGGCCGACGGCTGGAACACCGCCGCCATCGCCCTGTACCGGCGGCTCGGCTACCGCCTGCACCAGGCCGCCGTGGCCGAGACCGGCTAGAACAGGACGCCGGCTAGGATGCGGCGCGGTCGGCGTTGGCGGCGATCGGTCCCGCACGTAGGCGGCCAGACCCGGGGCCGTCTGCTCGAAGTGGACGGCGAACCGCTCATCGGCCACGTACATCTCGCCCAGCCCGCGGTGGATCTCATACCCGCAGTCATAGAACCAGCGGGTGATGTGCCCGCGATGCCGTTCGGCCAGATCCATCGCCGTCGTGCCGCCGGGCGGCTCACCGGCGGCGAAGGCGGCGGCCAGGCCCGCCACGATCTCCTCACCTTCCTGACGCAGCCGCAGCCAGTCCTGTTTGGTGTAGGCCGCCACCCTGCGCCGGCTTTCGGCGAACTCATTCCCGCCGCCCCAGCGCTCCTCCGCCTCGGCCGCGTAATCCTCGGGCCGGAACCGGCCGAACACCTCCAGCCGCTCGGCGGGTGAAAGATCGAATCCCATCGTTTGCGCCTCCATGGCCAGTTCGACGGCGGCGGCCATGTCCCGAAGCCGGGCGATGCGCCGCATCAGCAGCTCATGCTGCCGCCGCAGGTGTGTCATCCGGTCGGCGCCGGGCTGGTCCAAGATGGCCGCGATCTCCTCCAGGGCGAACCCCAGCTCGCGGTAGAACAGGACCTGTTCCAGCCGTTCGAGGTCGTGCCCGGTGTAGTGCCGATAGCCTGAGGCGGTCCGCTCACCGGGGGTGAGCAGTCCGATCTCGTCGTAGTGGTGCAGCGTGCGGACGGTGATGCCCGCCAGCCGTGCCACCTGTCCCACCGGCAGCCCCATCTTCTTCTTCCTCCTTCCGGCGCCGCTATCGACCAGGCTGCGGCCTGACGTTACGTGAGGGTCAAGCCCGCAAGCCCGATCCGGGCGGTGGGCCGTCGTCTAGGATCGCTCACATGGTCCGCACCCCGCTCACCGAGCCAGAACGCGACCGAGGCCGTCAACTCGGCCTCCTGCTGCGCCAAGCCCGCGGCGACCGCGGCATGACCACCGTCGCCGCCGCCGCGGGCCTGTCCGCCGAGACCCTCCGCAAGATCGAGACCGGGCGCATTCCCACCCCCGCCTTCTTCACCGTCGCCGCCCTGGCCACCGCCCTCGGCATCTCCCTGGACACCCTGGCCGCCCTGTGCGCCGAACGACACGTGGCCTGACCGCAAAACCCTTTTGCGGGCCTGTCGCATCTCGCTTGGCATGAACGTCATTGGCGCGTACCCGCGTCCACGATCACGCCGCACCGGTGGCACCTGCAAAGGTACTTCCAAACTGCTGTTATCGCAGAGGGGGTGGTCCGTGAGTGTGGGGGAGGGCTCGTCTCTCTCCTGGTCGCCGGCCGTGTTGGCGAGGTCGGGCGCGTGTCAGACGGGTAGCACGGTAAGGATCATGGTGGAGGGCTGGTGCGGGGAGCGGGTCTCGTGGTCGATGTGCTGGGTGATCACCGCTGGCGAGGGGTGCGCTCACGGGCTCGGGGTCGCTGCTCACGCCTACCGGTGTATGTGCCGGGGGCCGCTCCAGCGGCCTTGGGGAGGGGCCCGATCTCACGCTACTTGACATAATGTTCATTATCGAGCATTCGCGGGAGGGGTGGAAAGCGGTGGAACATCGTACGATCACACCGTGGCAGGACTCGGACCGGCAGAACTGTTGATACTCGGCGGCTTCTTCATCTTCGCCGTGCTCGTAGTGATCGGCGTCATCTCACTGGCGCGCACCGCCGCCCGCAACAGAGGCGAGCACGTACCGCGGCCATCGCCGGTCCTGTCGTACGACCTGGAACGGCGTGTACGCGCGCTCACCGACGCCGATCGCCTGCTCCACGCGATCAAGCTGATCAGGCAGGAGACCACGCTGGGCCTGAAGGAGGCCAAACCGGCCGCCGAGGCGATCGCCGCCGGGCGGCCACTGTCCGTTTCGCCCGGTCGCCCCGTGTCACCGCTGATCGGTACCCTGGCCGGGCGTGCCCGTGAGCTGAAGGCGTCCGGGCGTTTTGAGCAGGCGGTTCACCTGGTCCGAGGTGAGACCGGGATGGGCCAGGCCGAGGCGGCGGCGTTCGTGAACGCGCTTGAGTCGGAGGCGGATACCGCCTGACCTGGAAAAATGTGCGATACCGGACAGAAGGTGGATTCTGTCCGGTATCAGAATGTGTTGGGCTTCATTCCATTCTGGTGGTTTTCGGCGGATGGTAGACCGGTCCGCAGCGGTAGGCCGGCCCACCGCGGGCGGCGAGGCGGTGGCCGAGTGCGCAGGCGATGACCTGGCCGGCGCGGCGGTGGCCTCCGCCGCAGGTTGCGTTCCCGGCTCGCGCTCGCCACTCCCCTGCCCTGAGAGGTCCATGATGGGCCGATCTCTCACTGTGACCGAACGGACACCTGAAGTAGCGGGCTGCCGCGATCACCTGCGGAGCCGGGAACGGTACTCGCCCGGGGGCATGCCCCGGGCGCGTCGGAAGGCGCGGCTGAAAGCGTGCGGAGAGGCGTAGCCGACCGCGCCGGAGATCGACTCGACCGGCTCGTCGGTGTTGCGGAGCCGGACGGACGCCAGGTCCATGCGCCACTGCGTCACGTACGCGCCCGGCGTCTGTCCGAGGGCGGAGCGGAAGTGCCTGGACAGCGTCGTGCGGGAGACCGCCGTCGCGGCCGCCAGGGACTCGGTGGTCCAGGGGTGTTCCGGTCGGGCGTGGACGCATGCCAGGGCGTCGCGCACGACCGGATCGCGCATCGCGCCCAGCCATGAGCCGGGCTGCTTGTCCGGGTTACGGGCCAGGCAGACGCGTATGAACTGGATGAGCAGTAGGTCGATGAGGCTGTTGAGGGCGGCGGTGGTGCCGATCTGCGGTTGCGCGAGCTCGGCGGTGAGCAGTTCGACGGTCTTTTTGAGCTGTGCGTTCTCCCGGCTCCTGACGTGCATCGGCCGGACGAGGGAGGTGAGCACCGGGGTGCTCACCTCCGGGTCCTGTTCATAGCGCAGGACGAGCACTTCCGTGTGCGCCGGTGTCGAGCCCAGGTGCAGGGCGCTGCCGTCGGTGATGGCCTGGGCCGCCGCCTTCCGGTCGCAGGGGCCCATTATGGTGTCGGGTCCGCCGGCTATCCCGTGGGCGGTGCCGGGCGAGAGCAGGACGGCGTCTCCTGCCTGTATTTCCAGGGGTTTCTCGCCCGGGAGGTGGAGCCACATCGTGCCGTGGGCCACCACGTGCAGTGCCGCTGCCGGAGAGGAGTCCTTCCACATGCCCCAGGTTCCTCCGGCCTTCAGTACGACCCCGAGTGCTCCTCGCGCACCCGATACACGTAAGGCCTCGGCGAGTATGTCCATCGTTCCATTCTCGTGGGCGGGCGTCAGGTCACGTCAAGAACGATCTTTCCGTGCACTTTTCTTGCGAACAGTGCCTGGACGGCGTCGTGCACGTCCTGCCAGTCGCCTCGTAGTCCGACCGGTGCGGTGAGTCTTCCGGTGGCCATGAGGTCGAGCAGGTCTGTCAGGTCCGCGCTGGTCGGCGTTATGACGCCGGGCGTCACGAAGCCGGGCGTCAGGTCGCCGTAGGTGGTGATGCTGCGGGGTTCGCCGAAGCCGGACAAGGCCTCTGCTGGGAACGTGGTGTCCTGCCCGGAGGAGTAGCCGACGAGCTGGATGGTGCCGCCTTCGGCGAGGTGGCTCCATGCTTGGGCGACCAGCGGCCCGCCGACCGAGTCCAGGACGAGGTCGAAGTGGTGTTCGGTCTGGGCCAGGTCGGTCAGGATTTTGTGGGCTCCGAGTTCGCGGAGTCCGGCGGCCCGGTGCGGTGAGCCCACGAGTGCCGTCACCCGGGCGCCTGCCAGTGCCGCGAGTTGGACGGCGAAGTGCCCCACTCCCCCGCTGGCGCCGGTGATCAGGACGTTGCGCGCCAGCAGGGAGCGCCTGCGCAGTACCCGCAGTGCGGTGATTCCGGCGATCCCGAGTGCGGCACTGTCGGCCAGATCCACGCCTTCGGGGACGGTGCCGAGTGAGGCGGGGCTGACCGCGACCCGCTCCGCCCACGCGTGGGCGGCCATTCCGAGTGCGACGCGCGTGCCTTCGGGTGGCCCCGAGCCGTCGGATGCGGCGCGCAGCACGATGCCGGCCGCGTCGTGGCCGTGCACGGTGTCGGCCGGCCATTTGCGGACGTAGTTCAGCTCTCCGAAGTTGAGGCCGATGTGTCGTATTTCGACCAGTGCCTGGTCGCTGGTCGGCACGGGCTCATCGACATCGGCGAACCGGACGGGTCCGGCTTCGCCGTGATCGACCACAAGGGCGCGCATGGGTGTGTTTCCTTTTCTCGTGGATGCGTCTGAACGCTTGGCGCGGCAGCGGACGGAGAGCGCGGATGTCGCACTGCCGCCTCTTTGAAACCCTACGCAGGGCCGGCGCGGCGGCCAGTCCTGTGAGAGCCGATTAGTTGACGATCTGTGTCAGTGCTGCTCGGGTGGTGCCTTCGAGCATGTCGCGCAGTTGTGACCGGGCGGTGATGCCCGGTTTGCGGAACGCCCGGTTGAGGTGGGAGCCGATCGTTACGCGGTGAGAGGTAGGGCCTTTCTCCGATCTCGCGGTTGGTCGGGCCGTGGGCCGCGGGCCGGACGATCTGCAGGGCGCTGGCGTACCCGGCCGGGGGTTGCGTCGCGCTCCCCCGGCTCCCCCGTGTTCGCGGGGGTTGCGGAAATGTCGGCGGCGGCGGGTAGGTTGGCGATCACGTCGTCTGCTGTCGCCGGCTGGAAGGAATCGCCGAGATCATGCGGCCCGCTGCGTTGAACCGTCTGTCGGTCGCCGAGGCGGCCGATCGTTATGTGGAGCTGGTCCGGGCGCGGACGTTGACGGGTGGGTTGTCGCCGGCGACGGCGGAGGTCTATGCGCGGGATGTGGCGACGTTCGTGGAGCTGGCCGGCGGCGGGCGGGTGCTGGACGATCTGGATGGGGCCGATGTGGACGCGGTGTTGCTGGCGTTCGCGCGTAAGCCGGACGGGCGGCGCCCGGCCGCGGCGGCGGTGGAGCGGTCTTCGGGTGGGGCGGTGCAGAGTGCGGCCTCTCAGGCGCGGTTTCGGCGTTCGGTGTCGGCGTTGTTCAAGCATGCGGTGCTGGCGGGGTGGGTGCAGGTGGATCCGATGGCGTCGGTGACGGTGTCGGCGCGTCAGCGGGGTGGGTTGCGGGC
>NZ_POUA01000002.1 GCF_003236385.1 Spongiactinospora gelatinilytica | reverse complement strand
GGGCCGGGCGCCATGGCGGTCAGGGCGGCCAGCCGGTCGACGCGCTCGGTGAGCAGGGCCAGGACGTCCTCGAAGATCTCGTCAGTGTCGACCGGACCGGGGTCGGGGACCGACCAGTGGACGCGCCGCAGGCCGGGGTCGAGCTTTTCGTAGGCGTTGTCGCAGACGGCGACGACCAGGTCGTGGGGGGTGATCACGTCGCGGACGTCCGCGGTGCCCTGCCGCTCCAGGCTCAACCCGTGACGGCGGGCGGCGCTGATCGCGCGGGGGTTGAGGCCGGGACCCGGCCGGGTGCCGGCGGAGGTGACCGGGACGGCGCTGCGCGATGTCCACAGATCGGCGGCGAGGGGCGAGCGGGCGGCGTTGCCGGTGGACGCGAACACCACCCGCGACGCCGTGAGAACCCGGCGCCGGTGCACGGCCTCCAGCGCCGAGGGGATCAGCCGGATGTAGACACGGCGGCGGTCGGCATGGGAGCGGCCGCGGGCGATGAGACCCACCTGTGCCAGTACACGCAGGTGGTGGGCCAGCAGGTTGGACGGCAGATCCAGGTGGCGTCCCAGCTCTCCCGGTGCCAGATCACCGACGGCCAGGGCATCGACGATCGCCAGCCTCGCGGGATCGGCCAGGGCCTGATGCAGGGCGACCCGTTCCGGCGAGGCATTTCTATCAATCTCCATTGAGTCAATGCTCGTTGAGGTGTTTTCATGAGTCAACGCCGCACGCCATCACCGCGACCCGCGCGCCGCACTCCCGGCGCCCGGGGCGACACGGACAACGGCCTTCACCCCCAGCGGACGAGCGGCGTACGTCGCCAACTCCGGCTCCGAGACCGTGAACATCTTCGACACCCGCACCAACGCCGTCCTGGGCGAGGTCGCCGTCGGAGACGACCCGCGCTACACCGCCTCCGGCCCCGGCGGCAGGTTCCTGTACCTCACCAACACCGGCTCCCACAGCGTCTCGGTGCTCACCCTGGCCCACTGACCCGGCCCACAGCCCGCGCGGGCGGCCACGTCCCCGAGGCATCACCGGCCGGGTGGTCTCGGCGTCCAGATCATCGACGATCGGATCGAAGCGGTTGCGACCGGCGACGGCGGTGCCCGCCTCGCCGATCACCTCGATGTCGTCCTCGCCGTCCAGCAGCGTGGCCACGCCCCGCCATACCACCTCATGGTCGTCCACGAGGAGAACACGAATCCTGTTTTCGACGGTAACCGGCCCTCCGGCCGGCGAGGAGAGGGTCGAAGCATGGGTGCCGTCGCGACGAGCGATCCCACGGGCCGCCCGCCGATGATCGTACTGCGCACGCGGCGCACCGGGCCATGCTGCCGGATCGGATGCCGCCGCCCTGTTCACCACCGGCTGACCTGCCGCCGCCGCGGGCACGACAATCCGCACGTACGCGGGTATTAGGAGGAGGGGACCACCACCACGCCGTTCGACATGGCGAAGCTCAACGATATCGACTGCGGGCCCGCGCCCACACCGGCGACCACGGCGAGGACTCGGCCTGGGCCCGGACTGGGCCCGGACTGGGCCTGGCCGCATTGAAAGGGGGATGGCCATGGATGAGACGTTGACCGCCGGGCAGGTGATGAGCCGGGCCCTGGTGATCGTCCGGCCGGAGGAATCCCCACTGATGGCCTGGGAGCTGATGCGCCGGGCGGGCATCCACCACCTGCCGGTGGTGAACGAGCACGGCCTGCTGCTGGGCATCCTCACCAAGGAGGACCTGGCGGCGTCCTGGACGGGCGGGCCGGAGGCGCAGTCCCGTACGCCGCTGCGCCGGTTGCTGAGCGGGCGGCGCATCCCCCACGTCCGCCAGGACGCATCCCTGCCGCACGTTGCGACGGTGATGCGGGACGCGGGCTGCGACGCCGTACCGGTCATGGCGGCGGGCGGAGCCTTCGTCGGCATGATCACGACCGTTGATGTCCTGGACGCCGTGGCCGGACGGACACGACCGGCGGAGGACGCGGCGGAGATGGTCACGGGCATGTTCCGGCTGGAACCGGTACTGCCCGTCGCCGGAAGGGCATGACCGAAGGCGGGCTCCGGGGCCGAACTCGGGGCCCCTGGGCAGCGGTGCGGGTCGCCACGGTACGGTACTGCTCGGCGAACTGTTGCGAGGTGCCTCGCGATCGCGAGGAGAATCGGGAAGCCGGTGTGATTCCGGCACGGGCCCGCCGCGGTGACCGGGAAGTCGCCGCCCAGGTGCGAAGCACGGCCACTGGCCCGCAAGGGCCGGGAAGGCGGGCGGTCAGGCGTTGATCCGGGAGTCCGAAGACCGGCCTCGCGCCCACCGCCCCCTCTGATGGGGGCCATGCAGCGGGAGCCTGCCCATGAACAGCCATCTGTACGACGTCATCCACCGCCGCCGCGACGTGCGCGGCCAGTTCACCGGCGCGCCCGTGCCGCAGGAGGTGTTGCACCGCGTGCTGACGGCGGCGCACGCCGCCCCCAGCGTCGGACTGTCCCAGCCGTGGGACTTCATCGTGGTACACGACACCGCGATCCGCGCCGCCTTCCACGAGCACGTCCGGCACGAACGGGCCGCCTACACCGCCACCCTCGACGGCGAGGCCGCCCGGCGGTTCGCTCACATCAAGATCGACGGGGTGCGCGAGTCGACGCTGTCCATCGTGGTCACCTATGACCAGGGCAGAGGCGGCCCCGCCGTGCTGGGCCGCCACGCCATCGCCGACGCCGGCCTGTACTCGGTGTGCCTGGCCATCCAGAACCTCTGGCTGGCCGCCACCGCCGAAGGGCTCGGCGTGGGGTGGGTGTCGTTCTACCGCGAGCCCTTCGTGCGGGACCTGCTCGGCATCCCCGCCGAGGTCCGCCCGGTCGCCTGGCTGTGCCTCGGCCCCGTCACCCACCTCGAAGGCGACCCCGACCTGGAACGACACGGCTGGCGCCGCCGCCGCCCAATCCAGGCCGCCGTCCATCACGACCGATGGGGAGCTCAGTAGGAGTCGTCCATCATCCACTCACCGGGCGGTTCCGCACGGATCCGGGCGAGTGCGTCAGCGGTTCGGGCGCGGACCCAGATCCAGGTGCGGGCGTCGTCGCGGATGATGAGGTCCGGACCGGCGAACCAGCGGATGCCTGAAACCGAGGTCTGGAACATCGGGTACTCAGGCAGCGGCAGCCGGGTGAAGCGCCGCTCCAGCGTGGCGGCTTCGTCCTCGTCGAATTCCCGGTTGTCCCCGAGGTCTTCGGAGGAGAAAAGCGATTCCGACAACACGATCTCCACGCAGGCGTGTGAGAAGCGGTCCAGCCACCCCTCCCAGCTCTCGGCGGCCTTGTCGGCCATGCCGGTCCGGATGACCACCGGAGGGTCGGGCCGGTCCAGCTCAGTGATCGGGATGCCCCAGAAGGCCGCGGACTGGTTCTCCGCGCGAAACATCAGCGCTTGATCTTCGACTGCGAGATGGGCGGGGCCGAACAGCACGTCTTGCAGGCTGGTCAGGTCGGTGCGGCGGCCGAACAGCAGGTACGCCTCCCGCAGCGCGGCGGGCAGGCGCAGGCCGAGTCGCGCCTCGGCGGCATCCAGATCCGCTTCGGGCCAGCCGTCGTCTTCGGTCAGCGGAGATCGCCATGTCGCCGCGAACCCACGGATGAAGTCCCATGCTCCGGCCCGGTCGGCCATTGCCGCCGGAAACCGCTCGATCACGTCGAAGGCCGTCATGGCCGAGAGGTTATCGGTGCGCGAGATCCCGGCTCCCCGGGATCAGCCGGACAGGGTGGGTGATGGGCCGGGCGCTCGTTCGGCGAGGTCTTCGAGTTCGGTGACGGCCCGGTCGGTCGCCGTTTCGGCGGCGATCTCGGCGGCCAGGCGCCGCGCCTGGCGCTGGTAGGACGGGTCGTGCAGGACCCGGCCGACCGCGCGGGCGATGGTGCCGGGTGAGGCGCTCTTGCATACGGTGATCCCTGCCCCGGCGAGGGCGACGCGCAGGGCCACCTCGCCCTGGTCGCGCCCGAGCGGTACGCACACCATGGGCACACCCGCCGCCAGGGACTTGACGGCCGTCCCGTGGCCGGCGTGCGTGATCGTCACAGCGGCATGGCGGAGCACGGCGCTGTGCGGGGCGACCGAGGTGACCAGGACGTTGCCGGGCGCGTGGACCGTGGCCGGGTCCACGGCCGGGCCGGTGGTCAGCAGCCCGCGTACCGGCAGCCGGCCGAGGGCATCGGCGATGCGCCGGAGCAGTTCGCGCTGGTTCATGAACGTCGAACTCAGGCTGACCAGCACCAGTGGGGCCTCCCCCTCGGGCAGCCGCAGTTCCCCGACCCACGCGGGATCGTCGAGCCGCGCCCCGACGTGGCGGACGTAGGACGGGAACCGCCGGCCGGGGTGGTCCAGCGCCCGCGGGGACAGCACGAGGAACCGATCGACGCGGCCGAACGCGTCGATGACCGAATCCACGGGCGGCAGACCGTTGGCGGTGCGGGCGGCGTTGAGCGCGGGCAGTCCCTTGGCCCACGGCTTGATGATCATCTCCTCCAGGAGCCGATCGCGCAGCCGCCCCAGGACACCGGTGGCGGGCCTGACCCCGGGACCGAACGGCGGCGCGCCCGGGGCGGGGAACGGATAAAGGGTCGTCCCCAGCGCCGCCACCGGGATTCCGGCCGCCTCGCCCGCCGTGATCGCACCGAGCAGCGAGAAGTCGGTGACCAGCACGTCAGCCGGACGCGCGCGCAGCTCGGCCAGGGTGTCGCGGGCGAAGTCCGCCGCGGGGCCGCAGACCAAACGGTCACGAAGCCGCGCGAAGGCGCCCATCGGCGTGCGGGCCTCGAAGTCCTTGAGGAGGTCACCGGCCGGGTCGGTGGTGTCGCCCTGGGGCGCCGTCGTCCAGGTGATCGGCTCCGCGCCGGTGGCGGCCACCTCGTCGTGCAGCGACCTGTCGCCCAGCACCCGGACGCCGTGGCCGCGCTCGCGCAGCGCGCGGGCGACCGAGAGGGTGGGCGGCACGGCTCCGCCGCCGGCCCAGGTGGCGAAAAGGAAGTTCTTACGCATTGTTTCTCTTTCGGGGGTCGATCGAAGTCAGCAGGTCGCACATGGCGCGTTCGGCGTCCGCGCGAGACAGGCCGAGGTCGTGCCGCCACAGTTTCCACAGGTAGATGTCGGTGGCGGCGTGGTGCAGGTTCAGCGCGTGCTCGCGGTCGGGGCCCGGGGCGGGGAGGCGGTCGGCGAAGACCTGTTCCAGCCAGGCCCGATGCTGGGCGCGGGCGTGGGCGGCCGCCCGGCCCGCCACCGGGACACGGTCCATCTGCGCGGTCCACAGGACGTTGGCGGCGCCGTGCCGCTCGTAGTCGGCGAAGAGCACGGTCACGATCGCCGCCACGTCGCCGGTGGGCGCCTGGCGGGCGACCGCCGTCTGCGAGGCCACCCACTCGGCGACGGCGTCGGCCAGCCCCTCCTTGCCTCCGAAGTGGTTGACGATCGTCTGTACCGACACCCCCGCCTCATCGGCGATGTGCTGCAACGTGACGTCGTCGAACCACTGGCGCATCCACAGCGCGGCCGCCGCCTCGATCACACGCGTACGCGTGACCTCCATGGCCGCCGAACGGGCGCTCATGCGGTACGAACGCCTGGTCCCACTTTCCATAGAGTCATGACTACATTCAATTGAGTCGGCAGTAAAGCGAAAGTCTGCGACGTCACACCGGCGCTATGGACGCCGGCCTCGGCGCCACTGCTGGAAGCCCGAGGACCCGGCGAGGTCCGCGAAGTCCCGGAAGGCCGGGTCGCGAGTCAGCACCTGATCGACGACGGCGTACGCCTCGTCGGTGCGGCCCATCTTGAGCAGGATGCGTACCTGCGTGTCACGGACGTGGTCGTACTCGGGCTTCGCGGCCACCGACAGGGCCCGCTGGACGGCGGCGAGCGCGGGCTCCAGCTCTCCCGCCTGCAACAGATGCCAGGCGAGCGCGTTCCCCGCCCGGCGCACCACCTCCTCCTGGAATGCCCCCTCGTCGGTGTAGTGCCAGATCACGTCGGGCACCAGGGAAAGCGCCTGCTCGGAGTAGCCGATGAGCTTGCCGACGATGGCGGGTCGGTCGTCACCTGTGGAGCCGGCCAAGTGCCCCAGCGCGTCGATGAGCCCGTAGAGGGCGTAGAAACGGTCGTGGTCGGAGAAACCGGTGCCGGGAACGCAGCGGGTCAGCGCCTCCTCGAAGGAGCTCACCGCGCCCGGGTGGTCATCGCGTTCGAGTGCCGCCGAACCGGCCTTGACCAGGGCGTGCACGGTCCGCCATGTGGGGTCGTCGCCACCGGATTTCGCCGTCTTCACATCGCGCAGATCGATCTTCACCTGCGGAAACGCGGCGCGCAGGCGGCCGAGCGTCGCCTTGCTCAGTTTGGTGTGCTGCAGATCGACGTTCTCCAGTCGGGTCAGGGCGAAGAACGACTCCGGCAGCTTGGTGAGTTCGTTGAAGGACAGGCCCAGCCGCCGCAGCCCGGGCATGCGCGCGAAGGCGTCATCCGGCAACGAGGTGAACGCGGTGCGTCCCACACGGCCCTCATCGGCCTTCTCGCCCCACCGGTCGATCTCCAGGTGCTCCAGCGTGGCGATGGCCCACACCCCGGCGAGCAGGTCCCGGCTCGGCTCCGGCTGGAAGACCCACGGGGTGTTTCCGCTGAGCCGCAACACCCGCAGCCGGGGCAGTCTCGCCAAGTCCGGCAGCCCCTCGATCCCGCTGGACAGTGAGCCGCTCAGCGCCAGTTCCTCCAGATCCGTCAGTTGGAGCAGGTCCTCGGGGATGGACGACAGCCACACGTTCGTCAGATCGAGCGACTTCAGGCCGTGCAGCCGGGTGACGGGCAGCGGGAAGTCCACCTGTTCGTGGTACTCCCCCGGCTGCAGACCGGACAGGTTCACTTCGCGCAGGTGCTGCAACCGGTCCAGCACATCGGGAACCGCGCACGTCAGGCACTCCGCGCGCAGAGTCTCCAGCCGGGTCAGGCGGCCGATCGCGTCGGGGAGAGCGTCAAGCTGATTGCCTGATATGTCGAGGTCACGCAGGTTGCGCAGCCTCCCGATCGTCGCCGGCAGGCTGCGCAGGCCGATACCCGACAGGTCGAGCCTCTCCAGCGACACTAGGTCCCCGATACGCTCGTCCAGTTCGTCGATGTCGCCGTTGCCGGCGAGGGACAGCACGCGTAGGTCGCTGAACGCGAACAATTGCTCGGGCAGCCGGCGCAGCTTGCGGTTGGAAAGGTCGAGCGTGGTGACCTCGGCGGCACGCTCCGACAACGCCTCCAGTTCCTTGACCGCGGCCTTGTGACTCGGCAGCATGTCCGCGACCGAGATCGGCCGCCCGGCGGACAGCGCCGCCACGACCTTCCATGTGTCCATGAAGCCGTCCTTGAGCAGCTCGGGCAGCAGCATGGCCTCGAACTCCTCGTCCGTGAAGTCGACCGGGCGGCTCGTGCTGGAGGGATCCCCGACGAGCAGCGCGTCCGGTTGCTCACCGAAGGACATGTTGAAGTAGCTCGTGTTGATGACGATCTGCCCCTGGGTCCGGCCGTTCACCGTGAGGGCCCCGCCGTTGTCACCGGAACTGCCGTGAACTCCGCCGCTCACCACCAGGTCGCCCCGCACGACGACGTCGGGACATCCGGCCAGGCCCACGTTGCGCGCCCGCAGGTCGCCGGTGACCAGGAGGAAGTTGCCGGAGGACCCGTCCCACCACGTGAGGTCGCCGTCCACGGTCAGGTCGCCGTCCACGATCACGTTGTACGGCACCCGGTCATCGTCGGACACCGGCTCCAGATCCCGCGCCACCCGCAGGCCGCCCTCGTAAAGGCGGATCTCCTGCTCATCGGCGAATTCTTCGTACGGATAAGCCACGTGGTCCGAGATGGAGAAAATCTCCTCCGCCTCTTCGGCGGTGATAACGCGATACCCCGGGGGCGGGGCGATGTCAGTCATGCAGGCGATGTTAGAGCCACCGGCGGACATTCTTCCCGCCATACCCCCAAGCCAGCCATAACATCCCTGCCGACCGCACGGGAGACGCGTGGTCCACGGCAATGCGGAGTGAATTCCACCAGCCGAAGACTCGTGTTCACCGAAAACACCCACCCGTCAGGGGAGGGCGAGCCGTGGTGATTCTATAACCGCCATTGACGGTGACATCGATCTTGAGTAATGGAGAGAATCCGGCTTCAGTGGATACCCTATCCAATCCCCAAGAATTTTGACCTGGCGCCACCAGCCATGCCCCCATCCGGGAAGAGCCGATCGCGGTGTGGACGCCGCTGATCGCCTTGGCCGCCGCGACCGTCAGCCGCCGGCAAGGGTCACGATCGTCATCTGACAAGACCCGCCTCGTTCCCTGGATTGACGCATGCCGATATCGGCATATGATGGCGGCCATGGCACGAGCAGCGACGACGTCGGACGTCTTCAACGCGATCGCCGAGCCGCAGCGCCGGGAGATCCTGGCGCTGCTGCGGGCGGGTGAGCGGCCGGTCACCGAGTTGGCCCAGGAACTGGGGATGACCCAGCCGCGGACGTCCAAACACCTGCGGGTGCTCCGGGAAGTGGGACTGGTGCGGGACCGCAAGGCAGGAAAACAGCGCCTGTACGGCCTGGACGCCCGCGGGCTGCGACCGGTCCACGAGTGGACCGGCGGGTTCGAGCGGTTCTGGAACGAGAGCTTCGACCGGGCCAGCGCCAGCAGCCCCGCGCCGATCAGCCCCCGGACGCGCTGACCAGGCCCACGGCGGCCATCGCGTGGGCCCGGTCGGCCGGGCGCACCACGGACAGCACGCCGATGAACAGGCTCGGCCCGATCACCGCCGGCAGCGCCTGGCCCACGGCCAGCAGGACGAGCAGGACCCACAGGTTCCTGATCACCGCAGACAGCCCGAACGCCGGCGCCGCGGCCCCCAGCGCGCCGCCGGACAGCGCCATGAACCGAGCCGGTCCGGCGCGGTAGGCGGCCTCGGCGCGGCGGCCGAAGACCGCCAGCGCCACGATGGACGCCGCCGCGGCGGCGCTGGAGAAGACGCCCCGCTGGGCGGGGGTCAGGCCGTACTCCTGCTCCAGGAACATGGAGACGGCCACGCCGTACGGGACGGCCAGCGCGCCGATCGCCGCGAAGCCCACGCACATCCGCCGCATGGAGTGGATGCGCAGGACGCGGCGCACGGTGCTCCAGAACCCGGACTCGGGCCCCACCGGCTCGCCCGCCTGGTCGTCCGTGCTCTGGAGGGTGGATGCTCCGGCGCGGGCGCGCAGCGCGCCGACGTCCCAGCGGCCCAGCTCCGGCTCGCGCAGCCGCAGCGCGTACAGGCAGGCCGCCAGCGACAGTACGCCGAGCGTGGCGAACACCGCCCGCCAGTCCATCCCCGCCCACGACACCGGCGCCGCGATGACCAGCGGCGACAGGATGCCCGCCAGCGGCGTGGACGCCGAGTACAGCGACATGACCCGCATCCGGGCCCCCGGCGGGTAGGCGTCCATCAGCAGCGGCGGATGCAGCAACGCGACCGCGCCGGTCGTGGCGCCGTTCACCACCATGAGCGCGGCCAGCGAGACCGGCCCCGAGACCGCCCCCGTGCACAGCGTCGTCAGGCTCCACGCGAACGCGGTGCCGACCGCCAGCCGTACCCGGTGCGGGTAGCGGCGCGGCAACGCCGCCACCGCGAACGGCGCCACGCCCACCGCCGCCGCCTGGACTGCGATGATCGCCGACAGGTGGCCGGGGCTCATCGCCAGGGAGTCGGCGACCTCGGGCGCCAGCACGCTGAACGCCTGGGTCTGGAACGTGTCCACGACGGCCAGGAGCGTCAGCGCGGCCATGAAGGACAGCCCCGCCCCGTGCTCCCTGAGCGTGCGCAACAGCGGCGGCGCGTTGCCCCGCTCCCCCGTCACCCCGAGCACGGCGCGGGCTTCCTGCCTGCTCAGCGGGTCGTGCTCCGCCGAAAATTCGTTCATGAGCACCGATGTTCACGCGCCGCGCCGGGCCCGCACGAGCCCCCGATGGGGTGCCGCGCGGTCGCGCTGGCGCTGATTCCGCTGTGCTACGTCGAGGTGCCGCTGGCCACGCCCTTCGCGCTCTACGCGCTCGGTGCCCACCGCGGCCACCGGCGGCTGCTGGTGGCGGCGGCCGCGCTGACCCTGCTGGTGCTCAGCCACGCCTGGGAGGCCGGCACGCCGGCCGAGGTGCTGACGCTGCTGTCGATCTGCGGCCTCATCGTGGTGCCCGCCACCGTGCTCGGCCTGTACGCCGACACCCAGCGCCGCCTCAACACCGCGCTCGCCGAACGGGCCGAACGCGCCGAACGCGAGCAGCGGCTCCGGGTCGAGCAGGCCCGGTCCGAGGAACGCACCCGCCTGGCGCGCGAGATGCACGACGTGGTCACCCACCACGTCAGCCTGATGGTGCTGCAGGCCGGTTCGCTGCGCATGGCCGCGCCCACACAGGAGGTGCGCGAGGCCGCCGAAGACCTGCGGGCGACCGGCAGGCGGGCCCTGGCCGAGCTGCGGGAGGTGGTCGGCGTTCTGCACGACCGCGGATCGGCCGAGCTCAGTCCCACACCGACGCTGCTCGACGTCTCGCGCCTGGTCGCCGAGTCGGGGCTGCCGGTAACGCTGCACCAGGACGCGGCCATCGAGGTGTCGGCGCCGCTCAGCCGTACCGCGTACCGGGTGGTGCAGGAGGCGCTGACCAACGCGCGCAAGCACGCGCCCGGCGCGCCGATCGAGGTACGGCTGGGCCGCCACGAGGGCGGGGTGCGGTGCGCAACCGGGCGCCCGACTGGCCGGCCGCCGGGCGCGTTCCCGGCGACCTGCCGCCGTCCGGCACGGGCCTGCTGGGGTTGCGGCAGCGGGTGGACCTGGTCGGCGGCGTGTTCAGCGCGCAGCCCACCGGCGACGGCGGCTTCGAGCTGCTGGCCGTACTACCGGGCAAGGACACCGCGCCGCCGTCCGACCGCGGCGGCCCGCGCCTCGCGGTACCGGCCGGCGGGGGCCGGGCATGATCGAGGTCCTGCTCGTGGACGACGAGCGCATGGTCTGCGCCCACCTGCGGGCGATCCTGTCCCGCACGGACGACCTGAAGGTGGTGGGCGAGGCGTACGACGGCGCGGAGGCCCTCGAAGCGGTGGTGCGCCTGCGGCCGGACGTCGTGCTGATGGACATCCGCATGCCCGGCGTGGACGGCCTCACCGCCACCGAACGCGCCTGCGCGCTCCCCGAACCACCCAAGATCATCATATTGACCACGTTCGACCTGGACGAGTACGTCGCCCGCGCGCTCCGCGCGGGCGCGGTCGGCTTCCTGTGAAGGACACCGACCCTGAAGACCTCACCGACGTCGTCCGGGTGGCCGCCGACGGGCACGCCGTCATCTCCCCGGCCCTTACCCGGCGGCTGGTCGCCACGTTCGCGCCGGAAGCGCCCGCCAAGCAGGCCGCCAAGGCCCTGGTGGCCGAGCTGACCGAGCGTGAGATCGACGTGCTGACCTGCCTGGCCGAGGGCCTGTCGAACGCCCAGACGGGCGCCCGGCTGTTCCTCAGCGAGACGACGGTCAAGGGGTACGTGTCCCGGCCGCTCGGCAAGCTCGGCTGCGCCAACCGCACCCAGGCGGCCCTGCTCGCCTACGACGCCGACCTGGTCAGCGGCCGCTTCTGAGCCCCCGCCCGAACGCGGGGACCCCTCCCCCGCGCCGGCGCCTACTTTTGGGACCTGGCCGGGATGCGGTCCGCGACGATCGTGGGAGGTGGGTGCCACCATGGATCCGATACCGGGGGGTTCCGGCGGCCATCCTGATGGATCGCGCCAAAACGGACGCGACGCACGGCCCGCGACCCGTACGCCGTGGCGCTCGCCAACGCCTCCCTGCTCAGCGCCGGATACCTGATGCTCGGGCGGCGCGGACTCGCCGCCGGGATCGCATCGGTCACGATCGCGCTGGTCATCACCCACGCCCTGGTCGCGCGGGCCGTGTGGTTCCAGGGGGTGGTGCTCCTGTGGTGGGCGGCCGTCACCGTGCACGGCTGGTACCTGGCGGGCGGGCGATCGTGGCGCACCGGGCACCTGGTCGTAGCACACGACGGGGCTGGAAGGCAGCGGCTGATCGCGCTCGGCGTCGTGGTCCCGGTCCTGGTCGCCGTCGGTGCGCCGCGGATCGATGCCGCACGCATCGAGCAGGACGCCGCCAC
Organism: Spongiactinospora gelatinilytica; assembly: GCF_003236385.1. Taxonomy (GTDB): domain Bacteria; phylum Actinomycetota; class Actinomycetes; order Streptosporangiales; family Streptosporangiaceae; genus Spongiactinospora; species Spongiactinospora gelatinilytica. The sequence goes on along the minus strand of NZ_POUA01000002.1, from coordinate 47,895 downwards.
GGCCCACCGCGCGGGCCGGTGCGCAACGAGCCGATCCACACCGTGGGCCCGCTGGAGAAGGTGGCGTTCCGGAAGAGAAAGGTCTCCGTGCGCGTCTATGAGGTACCGACCGGGAAGCTCGTGTCCAGGACCGGCCTCCAGATCGGCGGCTCCAGTTGCCCCGCCCGCATCCACTACACCTACTACGGCATCGACCCCGGCCCGCCCTCGGAGAAGTATGTGAAGTCGTCCACGGCGGACGTGCGCGCGGCCTATGCCTCGCTGATCAGGCCATGAGGTTCCCGCACCTGACCGGGTCGCGCTCGCCAGCCGATGCCACGAGCGCGACCTCTTGGTCAGCGTCGATCACGAACGGCCCCGGGCAGGGTCTGGCTCAGGGGCGCGGGATCGCGACGGCGGTGTACGGCGTCTCCGGGGTCGGCGGGGTGGAGAAGCGGGCGTTGGGGAGGTACAGGCGGTTTCCGAAGGCGGCCACCGTGGTCGGTACGTCGAAGCGGGGGTCGGTCACCCGCCGCTCGAGGTGGCCCTCGGTGCCCTCCGCGTTCAGCCGGATGACGGCCACGGAGTTGAGCTGGTTCTGCACCGCGTACAGCGTACGGCCGAGCAGCAGCAGCCCGTCGCCCGCGGGCAGCGTCTCACCGTGCAGGTCGATCTGACGGGTCGCACCGGACGGGTCCACACGGAACAGGCCGCCGGTGTTCGACTGCACGACGATCAGGCCCCGGCCGTCCGGGGTCGGCGTGATGCCGTTGGCGTTGAAGCCCGGCCGGTACACCAGGTCCCCGGTGATCGGGATCGGTGTCGCGGCGTCGGGCAGCCGCCGGCCGTTCAGCGGCACCTTGTAGAGGACCGGGTTGGTGGAGTCGGTGAAGTAGGCGGCGTCCCGGGTGACGACCACGTCGTTGATCAGCGCCGGGACGCTGGACAGTCGGTAGGAGGCCAGTATCCGGCCGGTACGGGTGTCGATGACGCGCGCGCCACCGCTCCCGCCACCCGCCACGAACAGCCGCCCGCGCCGGTCGGTCTTCATCCCGACCGACGACGTCCCGGGCCCGGGGCTGATGATCGCGCCGCTTCCGTCGCGCAGGTCGGCGCGGTAGATGGAACCGTCGCCCAGGGAGCCGAAGTAGGCGTACGGGCCGGGGCCGGTGGCGATGCCCTCGGGCCGGAACCCGTTCGGTAAGGAGATCGTCGTGGGGTACTTCGGGGGCGTCGGGGACGCCGCCACCTGTGTGGCCCCTTGGTCGGATGCGGCCTTCGCGGGGCCGCCGATGGCGAGGACCGGCAGCAGCACGGCGAGTGCCGCGCCGAGGATCTTGATCGTCCGGATCACGTGATGCCTCCTACGAGGTGGACGCCGCGATGGGGGTCGCGGGCGTGTTCGGCGAGGTCGCGCGGCGGGCGGCCGGGGTCGGGTCACGCTCCTCCCAGCGGGCGACGTTACGCCTGTGCGTATTCCTGGAGCATGCCGGCGATTCATGCCGATCGCCGTGGCCGAACGGTGTCGTGCCGGTGGCGGGGATGGTGCCCGCCTCTTGCGCAGGTTCTGCATCGATCAGGGCGAACGCAGGATCGTCCGGCACAGGCCGTACATCGCGTTCGGTGGCTCCCGTTGTCAGGTGCGGTGCGCGGGGCCTGCGTTCACTCCTGATGACAACGAAAGTACAAACGACGTCGAAGGTCAATCGGGCACGCCCGGTCCGCCCGCCGACCGGCGTCGCCGTTCGGTGCCGCGTGGTACGCCGGTCAGCCGGCCGCGCTCGCCGAATCGGCCGCTTCGACGCTCTTGCGCAATGCGGTCGTGATCGGCTCGATGGGCGCGGACAGCCGCCGGATCCGGTCCCGGCGCGGGCGCGCCTCCCGCCAGGAGGGGGCCACCGTCTTGAGCCGGGCAGCCGTGGCCAGCGCCGCCAGAACGCGGACGTCCTCGTCCAGGTGCCCGACCGGGCGGCCGCCGCGGATGGCCCGGCCGACGCGTTCGGCCAGCCTGCGCGACAGGTACGCCTTGCGCAGCGTGATCCGCTCGACCGGGAACACCAGGATCCGGCGCCGCTCCACGCTGATCAGCCTGGCCGCCGCCAGCTCGTCGCGTACCACGCGGACCGCCTTGCCGTTGTCCTTCTGCACCCACCGCCGCCACGAGCGGGGCGGCGCGTTCGAGATCTGCTCCCAGACGATGGCTCGCAGCGAGCCCGGCTCGGCGGCCGGGGCGGTGAGCACTCGCGCCTTGCCCGACTCGTCGGCCAGGTTGCCCGCCAGCAGTAGTTCGGCGAGGGTGGCCGCGCGCAGCAGGTAGCCCAGCGCGCTCCGCTGGGTCAGCTTCTCCTTCCGCAGGTCGAAGGCCAGCAGGAAGGCCGATCGGGTCAGTGACTCACTATGCTCCACTCGCGCCGTCTCCATCCGCCTGCTCCCCTTCTGCCTTCTGATCTGTGTCGTCGTCCTCTGTGGCGTCCCCCGGCGCCTTCTTCGGCCGTCCGCGTGGCCGCATCCGCCCCACCCCGTCGGGCAGGCGCCCGGCCTCGGAAAGGGCCCTGCGCAGCAGGAACTCGATCTGGGAGTTCGTGCTGCGCAGCTCGTCGGACGCCCACCTGGCCAGCGCGTCGTGGACCACCGGGTCGAGGCGCAGCAGGATCTTCTTCCGCTCCACGGTGATTACTGGTAGAGGGTGCCCGTGTTGACCACGGGCTGGGTGTCGCGGTCACCGACCAGCACCACGAGCAGGTTGCTCACCATGGCCGCCTTGCGCTCCTCGTCCAGCTCGACCACGTCGTGCTCGGCGAGCCGGTCCAGCGCCATCTCCACCATGCCGACCGCGCCCTCGACGATCCGCTGCCGGGCCGCCACCACCGCCCCGGCCTGCTGGCGGCGCAGCATCGCGTGGGCGATCTCGGGCGCGTACGCCAGATGGATGATCCGCGACTCGATGACCTTCACCCCGGCGGAGGCGACCCGGGCCGCGATCTCCGTGGACAGCCGCTCGTTGATCTCGTCGGCGTTGTCCCGCAGTGACAGCCTCGGCTCGCCGTGCGCGTCGTAGGGGTAGCTGCCCGCGATGTGCCGCACGGCCGTCTCCGCCTGGATGGCCACGAACTCCACGAAGTCGTCCACCTCGAAGACCGCCTGCGCGGTGTCCTGCACCTGCCAGACCACCACGGTCGCGATCTGGATCGGGTTGCCGTCCGCGTCGTTGACCTTCGTCACGCCCGTCTCGTGGTTGCGGATCCTCGTGGACACCCGCCGCCGCACAGTGATCGGGTTGACCCACTGGAAGCCGGGGGTGCGCATGGTGCCGACGTACCGGCCGAGCAACTGCACCACCCTGGCCTCGCCCGGTGCCACCGCGGTGAGGCCGAAGTACGTGGAGAAGCCGAGCAGGATCACCAGGACGCTCGCGATGACCACCCACATACCGCCCTGCCCGGCCCCCGAGGCGAGCATGACGATCCCCATGACGAGCAGCGCGATCCCGGCAAGGGTCAGCGCCGTCGCCACCCCCAGCATCACGAACCCGTTGGCCGCCCGCACGGGGTGCTCGCTCGTGCGCGGCGCGGGCATTTCCACGACGGCGGCCTCAAGTGCGGCCTCGCCCGATGTGTTCACCATCGTCGGTCCCTTCTACGTGACTTCACTTTGCTAGCAAAGTGATATCACTTTTTGAGCGGCGGGGGAAGGCCGGCCGGCGTGCGGAAGGGCTTGGAGCACCGGGTCACGTCAGGTCGCGCCGCCCGCGAAGGATCTCGACGCCGTCGCCGTCAAGCTCGTCGCAGTACACCGAGCGCCCGGTCATCGCCATCACTAGTACCAGGGTGGTACCGGACACCAACGGGCCGGAACCGGTGGCGAAAGGACCGTCGGTCGCGGTGAGCCGCAGCCCGGTGATCCGTTTTCTGGCGGCGACGACCTGGTCCGAGCCCTGGTAGTACTCGGCCAGCCGGGTGACGGTCCCGATCGGGTACTCGTGCCGGATACCCAGCGGTCGCCGGATGTCCTCGCCGTGCACGATCGTCTCACCCAGCATCGCCATGATCGGGAGGGGCGGCTTGGTGGTGCTCGTGACGACGCGGCGGAACCGCTCAAGCGTCTCGGCCGGGCTCGCGCCCAGTTGTTCGGCCAGCCGCATCGCGACCTGCTTGTCGAAATCGAACCGGCAGCGGATCACGCCCACCATCCACCGCACGGCGTTGAGGCTCGCCGCCGCGGTGAGGTGCGCCAGTACCTCGCGCACAGTCAACGCGGTGGACAGCGACCGCGTCGCCCACTGCTCATCGGTCAGATCCGCCAGATCCGCCGCCAGGGCCGCCCGCTCGGCGTGCACCAACGGCCAGAGGCCGGCCGCGCGTCCGGTCCCTCTTTTCGTCTCGTCGTAGGTCACAGGAGTCCTCTCGTCATGGTCGTTGAGGTGAAGACTCCCGAAACGGGAAGAACTCATCGCTGCTGACGAGAACTCGGCCGGCCCAAGTCGTTGTAACGCCCGTAACGTGGTCGTGTGACAGACGACGTGCACCCGCGACTGTTGCGGGCACGCTACGGGTCCAGGTGTGACGCAAGCTGCGCTCACTTGGTGCGTTGTACCTGCAGCAGTCGATCTGCCTGCCCTGCCCGGCCGGAGGTCCACAAGCAGGTCCGGCGGCTCGCCGCCCGGGCCGAGGAGCGGGCGGTGATCGCCGAGTTCAACGCCGCCCGCGACGCCGAGGTGCCACAATGCCTGCCCGGGCTTCGGCAGGAACCGGCCGGCGAACGGGCACCAAGCCGCCTCACCTACGCCGAGGCCGACCTCGAACGCTTCCGCACCTGGCTTGCCAAGATCGCCGCGATCCAGGAGGCCGCACTGCTCCCGATCACCGAGACACCGCCGCCGCGCGTGGTGCACCGGCCATGACCGGTTCGCTGTGGTGGGACCTTGCTCATCGGCATCGCCGCCGCCCTGGCGTTCACCTGGCTCGCGCTCCTCATCACGCTGCTCATCGCCCGCCCGCGCGGCGGGCCGCTGCGCGAAGCGCTGCGCGTGCTGCCGGACGTGCTGCGTCTGCTCCGCCGGCTCGCCGCGGACCGCACCCTGCCGCGCGGGGTGCGGGTGCGGCTCGGTCTGCTGCTGGCCTATCTGGCATTCCCGATCGACCTGATCCCGGACTTCATCCCCGAGCTGGGCTACGCCGACGACGCCATCATCGTCACCGCCGTGCTCCGCGGCGTCGTACGCCGGGCCGGCCTGGACGCCGTCCGCGCCCATTGGCCCGGCACCGACGACGGGTTCACGGCCGTCGTCCGCCTGGCCGGCCTGCACCGGAAGCCACAGTGACCGGAGGTCAGCGCGTTGAACAAAGGCACGATGCCCGCCGGTCACCAGGCCGGGGCCGGATCTCTCAGTGCGCGGGCAGGGCGATGCGCCAGGCGATGAACCCGGCGGCGGCGAGCCCCACGATGGCAAGGGCGCTGCTCGTGAGGAACGGGTCGATGCCGGCAAGGGCCGGAGCGAAACCGACGCCGATGTAGACCGTGATCCCGGTGGAACCGCCGAGTTGGTCGGCCGCGCGCTGGACGCCTGCGGCGGCCCCCGCGTCGTCTCCGGTCACGCCGGTCACGGCGGCGTACTGCAGGCCGACGAGCCCGAAGCCCATCCCGGCCGCGATCAGCACCATCGCCGAAACCGTCGCGAGAACGTGCGCCCCCGCAGGGGCGGCGGCGATGGCGGCCATGCCCAGTGCGGTCAGCCCGATCCCGGTGACGGCGCAGACGCGCGCCCCCCACCGCCCGAGCAGCCGTGGCACGAACGTCGCGGCGGCGATGAGGGAGACGGCCAACGGCAGCAGGGTGAGCCCGGCCGCCAGCGGGCTGAGCCCCAGCCGGTTCTGCAGGTGATAGGTGAACAGCAGAAACGAGGTGGACAGGGCGGCGCTGAGCAGCGCGGTCGCGAGGTTGGCCAGGACGCGGGCCCGGTTGCGGAAGAATCCGGGAGGGATGAGCGGGTCGGCCGCACGGCGTTCGGTCACGACGAACAGCACCCCGGCGATCGCCGCCCCGGCCAGCGCCACCGGCGACAGTCGGCCAAGTCCGCCGTCCTGCCCGGCCTCGACGACGCCCAGCGCGAACAGCAGCGGCGCCGCGGTCAGCAGCACCGACCCGCGCAGGTCGAGCCGGACGCGCCGGCCCAGCGGGTCGGCGGGGACCAGCAGGATCGTGGCCGCCAGCACGAACACGATGAACGGAACGGCCACCAGGAAGATCCATCGCCAGCCCAGAAGCTGCGTGACCACCCCGGAGAGCACGAAGCCGAGTACCAGACCGCTGCTCGCGACCGCGGCCCACACACCCAGCGCTCGCGACCGGCGCGGCCCCTCGGGGAACATGAGCACGATCACCGCCATGGCGGCGGGCAGCGCCAGCGCCTCACCGGCGCCCTGCATCAGCCGCGCCGCCACGAGGAGGGTGAATGACGGGGCGATGCCGGCCAGCAGCGACGCCGCCCCGAACAGGACGGTGCCCGCCAGCAGTACCCGCCGCCTGCCGAGCAGGTCGCCGAGCCGTCCGCCGAGCATCAGCAGGCCGCCGCCTGTGACCGTGTACCCGACGACCACCCATGTCAGGCGGCGGGCGTCCGCGCCCAGATCGTGGCCGATGGACGGCAGCGCGACGTTGACCACGGTCACGTCGACCGCGATGAGGAACTGCAACATGGCCAGGCAGCTCAGAACCAGCCATGCCCGCACCGGCGACGAACCGCCCTGGCGAGAGAAGAGAAGGGGTGACCCCACAGAAATGCTCCGTTGCTCGGGGATATCCCGGGCAGCACGAAACGGCCGCTCCGGATTGACCACGAAGCGACGGAACGTTCAGTGGAAAGTGGAAGAAGAACGCCCCGCCGCTAGCGGAGCGTCCTGGTCACAGCGGCGGCAGCCGCAGCAGAAGCGCCGGACATGCCATGCACGATACCGCAGCCGAGGTACGGCGGGTATCCGGCCCGGGCGTGATCGCCCGATGCTGCTCTCACTCCGTCAGTGGCCGATGCCGAACACGAATCCGCCGGGCAGCGGGGCGCGGTCGCTCGCGATAAACCCGCCGGGGGGAAAGTGCCGATCGTCGTGCTGTCGCACTGATCCGGCGTTGATCGGGCCATGAGGGGCGTCCGGAGACCTGGGGGCGTACCCCGAATCGTTCGGAGGCCGACAGTGAACAAGGCGATCACCCGGGCGGCCTCGGCCGCGCTGGTGCTGGGAACGGCCGCTACGACGCTGGTCTGCGGTGGGCCGGCGTCTGCCATGGCGTTGGACTGGCGCTGCACGATGGGCAGTCACAGCACCAATCCGCCCATCGGGCCGGCACTGACCAACTGGGGCATCGGTGAACGGACCAACGGGAGCGGCGGCGGGCCCATCACGCTCGGGTGACTACATCGTGGCCGAAGGCAGCAGCATCATGGCCTACCGGCTGGTCGGGGAACGCGTCAGCCCGAACGCCCTCGGGATCTACCAGAAGTACCGCTTCTGGCACAAGGAGAAGCAGGGGTCGCCGGGACTGTTCTCGTACCAGGCGAGCAGCGTCGCCGTGTGCTAGGCCTCACGGACGCGGCGAGGAAGGATGGCGGGGGCGTTCACGAAGGCGGCGTTCATTCGAGGTTCAGGTATCGCTGGGCCGCCAGGATCAACTTCCTGCTCGCGGCGAACGCCGCCTCCTTCTTCTCTTGGAACGAGTCGCCGGAGTCGCCCTGGCGCAGCACCACCCCGAGGATCAGCCGGTCGCGGTTGCCGGAAGTGGGGCGGGCGGCCCACAGCAGCGCTCCGCCCGCCGCCGAGCTGGTGCCGGTCTTGAGACCGACGACCCCGGGCATTTCGAGCAGCTTGTTGCCGTTGACGATCTCGCTCTCGATGCCCGGAATGTTGATCCTCGCGGTGGCGACGATGTCTCGCAGCACCGGGTTCTTCATGGCCTTCCTGGCCAGCTTGAGCTGATCCACCGCCGTGCTGACCGTGGTGGATTCGTATCCGCTCGCCCCGGTGTACGTGGTGTTCTTCATGCCCAGTTTGGCGGCGGTCGCGTTCATCTTGCGGACGAAGGCCCGCTCCGAGCCCGCGTCCCAGCGGGCCAGCAGGCGTGCGGCGTTGTTCCCCGAAGGGATCAGCATCAGTTCGAGAAGCTCCCGCTCGGTGAAGCCCTGGCCCGCCCTGATCGGCACCGTGGACTCGTCCCGGTTTCCCGACTCGATCGCCGCCTGCCGGTCGACCCGGATGGACGGCCCCGCGGCCTTCCTGCCGAGCGGGTGATCGCGAAGAATCACCAGGGCGGTCATCACCTTGGTGACGCTCGCGATCGGTACGGGCCGCTGCTCACCGTACACACTCAGGCTGTGCACCGGCCCGGTGACCTCGACCGCCGCCTGCCCCTTCGACGGCCACGGCAGGGGGATCGGCACCGGCTTGGAGTTCGACAGCGTCAGTGGCTCGGCCTGCCCGTCGCCGTAGGCCAGGCAACCGGCCACGGCGAGTACGGCGGACATGGCGACACCGAGCGCGCATGTGGTGGGAGAAAGACGCGACAACAAGAGCTCTTCACCTCTTGGAAGATCGGGGCGCGCTTCTCGCGCCCGCACGGATCATGTGCAGGGGGGTGCAAGGGCTCGTGGTGTCACGGCCGGCTCATCGGCCTGACATCGCTGGTGCCGCTGCCGGGATGGCGGGCGAACGCCGCGGGCGGCGGGAGCATGGCGTACCGCCGGTCTCGAAGCCGAGGTGGGATGGTGTGTGGCTCGCTCATGACGAACTACGATTGGCGCTTAATGTGCGTGCGTCGTCAGCCGTATGTCACCGTTTGTCGACGGCGGCCGCCGTCGGCGCGATCGTGACACGACCATGACATCGCGCGGACGAGTCGGGGACACGGCCGGCCCACGGTGGACAGGGTTGACCGGGGAGGGCGAGTTACGGAGCGTGCGGTGAAACTCGGCGGCGTGTCGCGAGTGTTGTTGATCGAGGATGACCCGGCCGTGCGGGAGGGCCTTGAGCTGGCCCTGTCCCAGCATGGGCACCGGGTGCGGGCGGTGGAGTCCGGCGAGGAGGGGCTGGAGCGGCTGCGGGCGGACGTTCCCGACGTCGTCGTGCTCGATCTGATGTTGCCCGGCATCGACGGGTTCGAGGTCTGCCGCCGCATCCGGGCCGCCGGGGAGGTACCGATCATCATGCTGACCGCGCGCGGCGACGACATGGACGTGGTGGCCGGGCTGGAGGCGGGCGCCGACGACTACGTGGTCAAGCCGGTGCAGCCGCGGGTGCTGGAGGCGCGCATTCGCGCGGTACTGCGGCGGATCGGCCGGGACCAGGCGGAGCTGGAACGTTATGGGGACCTGACCATCGACCGGGCCGGGCTGGTGGTCGCCAACCGCGGTGAGCCGGTCAGTCTCGCCCCGACCGAGCTGCGCCTGCTGCTCGAACTCTCCGGCACGCCGGGCCGGGTGCACAGCCGCCAGCAACTGCTGGAATCGGTGTGGGAGCACGGGTATTTCGGCGACTCGCGTCTGGTGGACGCGTGCGTGCAGCGGTTGCGCGCGAAGATCGAGGACGACTCGGCGGCGCCGGTCTACGTGCAGACGGTACGTGGGTTCGGGTACCGGTTCGGGCCGGTGTGAGCCGCCGGTGGCACCTCGGCCGAGCCTGGGACTGCACGCCCGGCTGCTGCTCGCCTTCGCACTGCTGTGCGCGGTCACCGCGATGGCGGTGGCCGGCGCGATGTACGTCCCGGCCCGCAATGCCATCCTGGGGCGGGCCCAGGACGCCGCGGTGCGGGAGATGACCGGCCGTCTGGAGGCGCTGTTCCCGTTGCGGACCGCGACGCCGGACACGCACGACCTCGACATGATCGCCCACGCGGTGACCGACCGGAACAGCTCCGCGATCGCCGTCTATAACGGGGTGCACTCGCCGGCCAGGCCGGTGCCGGGAACGCCGGGACTTCCGGGACGCGGCCGGCCGGAGCCGGGCCCTCCGGTGCTGGAGCCCCAGGTGATTCCGAAGGGGCTACGGCACCTGGTGGCCAGCGGCCGGGTCGGGTGGCAGCGTGTGGCGTGGCAGGGCGCGCCCTGGCTGATCATCGGCACGCCCTTGGTGATCGTCGAGCCCGACAACACGACGCGGCTGTCGGGCATCGAGGTCTATGTCGCGCGCAGCCTGCTCCCTGAACAGCGCAGCCTTGACGAGCTCACCGCATGGGCCTGGTTCTGCGCCGGGGCGGCCCTGGCGTTCGCGGTCGTCCTGGCGTTGCTGGCCATCCGTGGCGTGCTGGGCCCGGTGCGCGAGCTGGGCCGGGCGGCGCGCCTGCTGGGCAAGGGCGAGCTACGGACCAGGATCACGGTACGCGGCTCCGACGAGCTGGCCGAGGTGGCACGCACGTTCAACGACACCGCCGCGGAGCTGGAACGGCTGGTCGGGCAGTTGCGTGAGATGGAGGCCGACGCCCGCCGCTTCGTGGCCGACGTGTCGCACGAGCTGCGTACCCCGCTGGCCGCGCTGGCCGCGGTCGCCGACGTCCTGGACGAGCAGGCGGCCCGGCTGCCCGAGCCCGCGGGCAGGGCCGCCAGGCTGGTCAGCCAGGAGACGCTCAACCTCACCGCTCTGGTGAACGACCTCATCGAGATCAGCAGGTTCGACTCCGGCGTTGCGGCCCTCGCACCGAACGACGTGGACATGGCCGAGCTGGTGCGCGCGACCCTGCGCGCCCGGGGCTGGTCGGAGCAGGTGAACGCCGAGGTTCCATCCGGGGTCACGGCACGGCTGGACCCGCGCCGAGTGGACGTCATCCTCGCGAACCTGGTCGGCAACGCCCTGCGGCACGGCGAGCCACCGGTGTCGGTACGGCTGCGCGCCGATGAGCACTGGATCGCCGTGGAGGTCCGCGACCACGGGCCAGGGCTGGACGAAGCGGTACTGCCGCACGTGTTCGACCGGTTCTACAAGGCCAGCGCGGCCAGGGCCAGATCCGAGGGCAGCGGCCTCGGCCTGGCCATCGCCCGGGAGAACGCACGCCTGCACCAGGGCGACCTCACCGTCACCAACGCCCCGGACGGCGGCGCCGTCTTCACCCTGCGCCTGCCGCGCCAGACGCCCGACGCGGACGGAGACTCCGAATGAGGACCGGGCTCGCCCGCCGCGTCCTCGCCGCGAGCCTGCTGGCGCTCACCGCCGTGGCCGGCTGCGGCGTGCAACCCAGCGACCCCATCCCGGCGGGCGAACCGCCGAGCGGACCTGTCGCACGCGCCACGACGATCAAGCTGTACTTTCTGAAGAACGGCCGGCTAAGCGCCGTGATGCGGCCCTGGCCCGATGGCCGTCCCCTGTTCCCAGGGGACACTCTCGCGCTGCTGGCGGCCGGACCCAACACGACGGAAACGGCGCAGGGCTTCACCACCGACGTCCCGCCCGACGCCGGTCCGTTCTCGGCGATCGTCAGGCCGGTCGACCAGGTGGTGGTGAACGTGTCCGTTCCGGCGAAAGACCTGTCCGAACGTGCCGTCGAGCAGATCGCGTGCACGGCCGCCGGCGCAGGACCGGAAAGCCCTGCCGAGGTTTCCGTCGTCGGTACCGGGCGGAGCGTCAGCCCCCGCGACTGCCCGGAGTGACGGCGGCGACCACATGGCGCATGAGCGGCGGGTCAGGTCTGAGGGTCGAGATCGTCAGTGGCGCAATCCAGGTCGGCGATGACCTCGATCAGGCCCTCCACGCCGCGGATCGACTCCACGACCGCGGCGATCTGCGAACGGCGGGCGAGCCGCCCCTTGACCGTCGCGACCCCCTCCAGTACCTCCACGACCACATCACCCTCGGGAACCGACAGCCGCCGCAGCAGCTCGTCCGCGTCCAGCCGGATCGCCTCGGCCGAGCGGACGAAGACCGTCAGAAGGTCCCGCTGACTCACCGCGCCGACCAACACCCCGGTCGCCGTGTCGACCACCGGGAGCTGCTTGACGCGGTGGTCGGCCATCAGCCGGGCGGCCTCGCGGACGGTGGTGTTCCGTGTCACCATGATCGGCGGGGTGGTCATCAGCTCCCGCGCCGTACACCCCCGGGCCTTCAGATGGTCCCGACACGACGCGTGCCCCTCGAAAAGATCGTCCCGCTCGCGATACGGATCGGTCTCGTGGGACAGCAGATCGTGTTCCGACACCACGCCGACGGGCCTGCGCGCCTCGTCCACGACGGTGAGCGCCCCAGCGTCGAACCGCCGGATGGTGGCGATCAGCTCGCCGAACGACGTGTCCGGGCAGACCGCCACCGCGCACCCGCTCATCACCTCGCCGACCTTCATCCACATGACGACCTCCTCAGGCTCTGGCGTTCAGCCGCTCACCCGCGGCCGTGATCGAAGCCGCACCGACCACCGCGACCGGACAGGGGGCGTGCCGCAGCGCCGCCTTCGGCACGCCGCCCAGCCGGGCGGCGCCGTGCCCCACGACGAGCAGGCTCGCCGTACCGGCCGCGGCCTGCACCGCCTCCACCGGCGAGCACGCCGCGAAGCGGGTCTCGACCCGAACCCCGGGATGGGCCGAGCGCCATGGCGCGAGCCGTTCGGTCATGGCCTGCTCACCGGCCTGGACGGTCGCCTCCACATCCGGCACCGGAGCCATCGCCGGACCCCACGCCATCAGCGGTGGTGTCTTGGCATGTACGGCCAGCAGCGGCACCTGGCGCAGCTCCGCCTCACCGAACGCGAACGCCAGTTCCGCATCGTGCGGCTCCTCCCCCAGCGCCAGCACCACCGGCCCGCGCCGCCCGCTGACCGGCAGCGGCCCGGGACCGCGTACCACGACGACCGGGCACGCGGCGTGCCGGGCCACCTGGACGGCCACCGAGCCCAGCAGCGTGGTGGCCACCCGGCCCAGCCCACGCGATCCCACGACCACCAGGTCGGCGCGCCCGGACAGCTCGATCAGCAGATCGGCCGCCGGGCCCTCGCGCAGTTCGGCGCGCACGTCGCCGATCGAGCTGGACGCGCGGGCACGGTGTGCGCCGTGCTCCAGCACATGCTCGGCGGCCTTGCGCAGGTGCTCCTTCGCGCCGGGCGCGGCCGTGCCGTACGGCCACTCCCAGGCGTGCGCGACGGTCAGCGGCAGCCGCCTCGGTTCCGCCTCGTCCATCGCCCAGTCCAGGGCCTGCATCGCGAAATCCGACCCGTCGTAGCCGACGACCACTCCGTGCGGTTTCGTCATCGTCATCACCTCGCCACCATGCTGCTGCGAGGGGGAACGCACGCGTCAGAGTCGAAGGTCCCGATCATGAGGGACTCTTGCCGAGTCGTACCCGGCCCCCGGCTCATGCGATCCCGTTCCACTCCGACGACCAGATAAACCGGCCCTGGCTTGATCACCTCCCAGGGCCGCGCCGATGGGGCGGCTGCCGGGCAATGCCGAAGGCCCCGGCGTCTTGCGACGCCGGGGCCTTCCACGTGTGCGTACCGGTGTGCGTGTCGCCTCTCGGCGAAAAGCGCAACGCGGCTCCAGCCGAACCGTAGTCCGCGAAGGCGAGAGGCACCCGCTCCTCTCCCAGGGCCATCCGATTTTCCGGCCTCAGCCCAGGATGCGATGCGGTCCGCGGAAGGCGGGCCCTCCGGGAAAGCGGCGAGAATGCCCGGACATCGAGGTCGGGGCGGCCACCGTCCCGGCGAGAGGCGGTCGCGGATCATCCTGCCATGCCATCGCCGACGCCGCGCCCTACGCCCTGGGGCGTACCTCCCCGGCGCGTACGACGCCGTTCTCGTACGCGGCGATCACGAGCTGGGCCCGGTCGCGCACGCCCAGCTTGGCCATCAGATGCCGGATGTGGGTCTTCACGGTGGCCAGGTTGATCCCGAGCCGGATCGCGATCTCGGGGTTGGCCAGTCCGCGCGCGATGAGCACTAGGACGTCGTGCTCCCGCCCGGTGACGCCGGTCAGGTCGGTCTTCGGCACGCCGGGGTCGTGCGGCGCGTGCCGGGCGAAGTGGGCGATCAGCCGCCGGGTCACCGTGGGGGCCAGCAGCGCCTCGCCCGCGGCCACCACGCGCAGCGCGTCGAGCAGGGCGTCGGGGCGGGTGTCCTTGAGCAGGAAGCCGCCGGCCCCGGCCCGGAGCGCGGCGTACACGTACTCGTCCAGGTCGAAGGTCGTGAGGATGAGGACCTTCACGGCGGCGGTGGCGGCGGTGGCGCGGATCGGCCTGGTGGCCTCAAGGCCGTCGACATCGGACATGCGGATGTCCATCAGCACGATGTCGGGCCGAAGCCGCCTGGCCAGCTCGACGGTCTCGCGCCCGGTGCCCGCCTCCCCGACCGTCTCCATGTCGGGGGCGCTGTCGATGAGCATGCGGAAGCCGACGCGCAGCAGGTGCTGGTCGGCGGCGATGAGCACCCGGTACGGCCTGCCGTTCGGGAGCAGTTCGTCCAGCAGGACGCCGGCCTCCCGGTTCTCCCGCTCATAGGCCAGCGAGGTCTGCGCGAGATGCGCCGAGAACGCCAGGGACGCGATCCGCAGCGACGTGAGGATGTGCCCGGACGGCACGTCCAGGCCGTGTGGCACCCGCGCGCCGAGCCACAGGCGAGGCGGGCCCGCCGCCAGCGGGAACGCCGCGACGGCCACGATGCTCTCCCGCGTCCCGCCCTCCACGACCGCGCCCCGGAAGCCGGCCTGCCCGCCGAACGAGTGCAGCGCGCGGGCCAGGTCGTCGGCGGGCGCCAGCACGGGACCGGCGATCGGGTGGCCGTCGAGGCCGATCTGGGCGACGGGGAACGCGATCACCCGGGCGAGACGGTCCACCAGTTCGCCGACATCGCGGGCCGGGCGCAGCATCACCTCGCTCACCCGGCGGACCACCCCGGCGCCCACGAGCTCCGGATTCTGGACGAGCTGCTCGATGTCCGAACGCAACCGCCTGGGATCGAGCCCGGGCTCGCGCCAGAGCGCGATCTGGAACCGGTCCGCCAGCCGCCGCGTGGGCGAGGGTAGGTCATCGCTGCCCGCGTCCACGACCACGCAGCTCACGCGGGCGGCCGCCGCCCGGCGCAGCAGCAGGTCAAGTGCGACATCACCGCTCGCCGCGACCTCCCTGGGCACGATGACGAGCGAACCCGGTCGCTGTGTCTCGATCTCCTCGATCCGGAAGACGATGGCGACGGCGCCGACGGGCCGCCGCAACGCGGCATCACCGCCGCTCAAGGTGTCGCGGACGTCCGGCGAGGCGAACGTCTCGACGATCGCGCGCACGTTCACCATGGTGCTACCCCCGGCATAGTGCCCAGTGTCCCGGAAAACTATAGGCACCTTGCACAATGACGGCGTTCATCTGGTAAGCGATGCTTCCACACAAGCTAAGGAGAGCCGACCATGAGATGCACGGCTGATGACATCGCCCCTATGGCGCGCGGCGCCGCCGTCCTCGGCGGAGGCGGAGCCGGTGACCCGTTCATCGCCGAGGTGATGCTCGGCGAGGTGCTCCGCGACAAGGGGCCGATCGATGTCATCGGCCCGGACGAACTCGACGACGACGCCGATGTCGCTCCCCTCGCCCTCATGGGCTCCCCGCACGCCCTCTCCGAGAAGCTGCTCGGCACCGCCGAGCTGCCGATCCTCTTCTCCGGCAACGCGCTCAGAAGCCGACCGCCGGCGGCGGTGATGCCCTACGAGATGGCGGGCATGAACGCCCTGTATCCGCTTGCCGCCGCGGCGCTGCTGGAAGTGCCATGCGTCGACGGTGATTTCGCCGGCCGTGGGGTGCCGAGCCTCGACCTGGTGACGCTCGAACTCGATGACGGGCAGCCCGACGCGTACATCCTGTGCGATCCGAACCGCCGTACCGTGACGATTCAGAAGATCGATGTCGGTGGGACCAACACCGACGCAGTCGTCCTCGATGGGAGCCGGGTCGTCGCCGCCACGAAGGCCCCGACGTCGGAGGATGTGACGTCGGGCATCCTCACCGCGCTCGGCGAGGTGCGGAAGGCGGTGGCCGTTGACGACATCGCCTCGGTCTTCATCGGCACCACGGCACTTCATCAACGTGATCGCACAGGGTCGTGACCTGGAACGCGTCGCGGCGGTACGGCTCGCCACGCCGCCCCAGTCCCTGATGCCGATGATCGACTGGCCCTACCGGCTGCGCGAGGTCGTCGACGGGGGCACCTTCGTGTGCGCCGGTGGAGCGCAGTTCGACGGCACGCCGCTCAACGAACTCGACGAGGCGGGCCTGCGCGAGATCGCACGGCGGATCGCCGCCTCCGGCGTCCGGCACATCGCCCTGAGCTCGGTCTTCTCCACGGTCAACCCGGACCCGGAGACCCGCGCGAAGGAGATCCTGCGCGGGGAGCTGCCGGACGCGTCGATCACCCGCTCCACGCTCGTCGGCAGGGTCGGTCTCCTCGAACGCGAGAACGCGACGATCCTGAACGCCGCGCTCCTCGACCTGGCGGGCCGGGTGATCGACGGCCTGGAGGAGGTCGTCGCCGGCGTCGGCATCACGGCCCCGATCCTGCTGTCGCAGAACGACGGCACCGTCATGACCCTCGATCGGGCACGCCGGTTCCCCATCTTCACGATCGCGTCCGGGCCGACCAACTCGATGCGGGGAGCGGCGCTGCTGACGGGCCTGGACCACGGGGTGGTCATCGACGTCGGCGGGACCACCTCGGACATCGGAATGCTCCAGCACGGTTTCCCCCGGGAGTCGACCGTGGCGATGAGCCTGGCAGGCGTGCGGAGCAACTTCCGGATGCCCGACGTCCTGTCCATGCCCCTCGGCGGCGGCACGAAGGTCACCGACGACGGGGCGGTGGTCGGACCGGAGAGCGTCGGCTTCCGCATCATGTCCGAGGCGCGGGTGTTCGGCGGCGACACGCTCACGTTCACGGATGTCGCGGTCGCGAGCGGCGCGGCCCCGATCGGAGATGCCACCGCGGTCCGCGGCCTCCCCGCCGCCACCGTCCGCCGCGCACTGGACATCGTGACCGATCGGCTGACAGGGGCCATCGACAAGGCCAAGCTGACGGCCGGGGACACCCCAGTGATCGTCGTCGGAGGCGGCGGGCCGCTCCTCGCCGCCCTCCCCGGTTTCGCGGACGTCATCATCCCGGAGCACGCGGGCGTCGCGAACGCCGTCGGCGCCGCCTTAGGTCGGCGACCGGGTGAGCACGGTCCCGAACATCGACGGCCCGTACTCGTGCGCGAACGAGTACGCGCTGGCCCGCGAGGAGTTCACGACGCCGTGACCGGAGGGCTGGTCGGCGGCCGAGGCGGCGGGCTTTTGGATGCAGTACCTGACGGCGTACTACCCGATGAAGGAGATCTTCCCGGTCGCGGAAGGCGGCTGGGTGCTGATCACCGCGGCGTCCGGCGGCACGGGTCTCGGCGCGATCCGGATCGCGAAGCTCCTCGGCGCCCGGGTCATCGCGACCAACTTCAGAAACCGGCTGTACGAGTTCGACATCACCGGCGCGGAAGACATCCTGAAGCGCGACAGCCTGAGCACCGCCCCCTACAAGCCGGTCACCAAACGCCTGGTGCACGACTTCGGCCTGAACGAGAACCTCGAAGCCCTCGCCTTCGGCCCCAAGCTGAACAGCGGCGAGTGCACCCTGATCGTCGGCGCGGACAACGACTTCGCAAGGAGCAGCGGAGCCTGTTCCTGGCCTACGCCGCCACGGGCTGCGCTTCGTGAGGGCCGCCTGGTCGATAGAAGTTGATCACTTCTGATCCTCGATCCAGTGGCCGTGGATGCCCGAGGGCATCCGCCCCTCACCGTGGGCCGGCAACGTCCGGTCGCCGCTCTGATCGTCGAACTTGAACGTGTGGTACCCGGTGAGCCCGGCGCCGGGGAAGGCGATGGCGTAGCTGTAGCGGTCGGCCGCGCCGGTGCGGGCGTCGTTCATGGACGGGAACTCGATGGTGAGCTGGTCCAGGGCCTGGCCGGTGGCCTTGCCCGTGGCCGGCTGACCTCCTGAGCTGAAGTCCGCTCTCCGAATCCGGCGCCGGGCGGCCTCGCAGGCACCACGGCGAGTGAGAGGCCCGCCGGGGCATTAATGCAGTGGCTCGGGCCCGAGGTGGCGGGCGATGTCCATCTCCACGACCGCAGGAAGTGGCGATCACCGTCCAGATGGTCGGCTCGTCGTGCGCGCCGGTCTCGAAGACCGTGCCGGGTGCGGAGTCGTCGCCGGTCTCCGCCGCGAAACGGGGCCGCCAGCCGGCCACCCAAAGCTCCTCGCCGCGCGGCGTGAACAGCGTGAACGCCGCCTCGGGCGGCAGTGCGACCGCCAATCGCCCGGTGAGCGTGTACTGTGCGCCGCTCATCGCTCGGTGAGCCGGTGCGCGTCGGCGGATGTCAGCGTCAAGCCGTACACGGCCTTGAGCTGCTCGATCTCGGCCAGGGTTTCGGGCGTGAAATGTACAGCCAGCCGTCAGCCGAACCGCGCGATGGCGTCCGTGACCTGGTCCAGAAAACGCAGGGTGTCTGACGAGGCGTCGGAGGACGGGGCCAGCGTGAACGTGACACCTTCGACGTCGATCGCGGCGAAGCGCTCGATCTCGGCCGCGTCGGGGCGAAGGCCGCAGACGGTGACGGTGATCGCCCGGCCCTGATCGGCCAGCCGGGCCCGGGTGCGGCTGATCTCCTCAGGCGCGGTCCTGACCCGCGGCAGCCACCCGTCGCCGAACCGGAGCAGTCGCCGTACGGCCGGGCGGCTCTCGCCGCCGATGAGGATCGGTGGGTGCGGGCGCTGCACCGGCTTCGGCCACGAGAAGATCGGATCGAAGTCCACGAAGTCGCCATGAAACTCCGCCTGGTCGTGGGTCCAGATCTCCTTCAGTGCCGCGAGCTTCTCGTCGAGCGCCGCGCCGCGCCGCGCCGGTGCGATCCCGTGGTTGCGCGTCTCTTCCTTGTTCCACCCGACGCCGACGCCGAGTACCACCCGGCCGTCGCTGACCCGGTCGAGGGTGGCCACCTCCTTGGCGAGATGGATGACGTCTCGCTGGGCGGCGAGCGCGATCGCGGTGCCCAGGAGCAGCCGCGATGTCGCCGTCGCCGCGGCGGCCAGGCCGACGAACGGGTCGTAGGTCCGGTAGTAGTGCGGCGGAAGCTCCGGCCCTCCCGCCCATGGCGTCTCGCGGCGGACCGGGATGTGCGAATGCTCGGTGACGAGCAGTGTGTCGAGGCCACGCTCCTCGACGGCCCGGGCCAGAGCCGCGGGGTGCATGGTCCGATCGGTGATGAAGGTGTCGATGCCGAATCTCATTGTGCTCCCCCGCCGTGCGGGGGCTGCTCGTCGGGATGGGCGTCCCGCCCGAACCACGGATTGCCCGCCAGCAGACCACCGTCGACCGGCAGCGTGGCGCCGGTGATCCAGCTCGCCTCGTCCGAGGCCAGGAACAGGACCGCGGCCGCTATTTCCTCGACCTCGCCGATCCGGCCGGTCGGGTACCAGTGCGCGAGCCGTTCCAGGATGTCCGGGTGGCGTTGCCGCCGTAGCTCCCACGCCTCGGTGGCGAACGTCCCCGGGATCACCACATTCGATCGGATGCCGTGCCTGGCGTACTCGACGGCGATGCTGCGGCTCAGCGACTCCAGGCCGGCCTTGGCCGCGCTGTACGCCGATGCGCCCACATATGTGTGGGCGTTGACCGTGGAAAGGCTGACGATCACGCCGCGCCCTCGTTCCAGCATCGCCGGCAGCACGGCGCGGGCGCAGAGAAAGGCGCCCTTGAGAATGACGTCCACGTCACGCGTCCAGTCGTCCAGGTCGGCTTCCAGGATCGAGTCCGGGCACGATGTGAACGCGTTGTTGATGAGGATGTCCGGCTCGCCGAAAGCCTTGGAGGCCGTCTCGGCCATGGCCTGGACCTGATCCGGCCGCCGTACGTCAACGGTGATCGGCAGCGCTTCGCCGCCGGTGGCGGTGATCGCGGCGGCGACGGACTCCGCCATGTCACGATCTCGATCGGCCACCGCGACCCGAGCGCCTTCCTTGGCCAGGCTGCGCGCTATGGCGCCGCCGAGGCCGTGGCCTCCGCCACCGGTCACGATCGCGGTCCGGTCCAGGAACCTCATCGCACGCCCCTTCCCTGGTCTTGTCGCACTATGGCGGCACAGATATCATGCTACGAAATATGCATACTGTACAATGAAATAGACTGGTGGATCTTGGTGTGAGCGGGACGACTGCGATCGACGACGACGACCCCGGCGAGGCGGCGGCCGCCCTTCGATCACGTTGCCGTGCGGCGCTCGGCTCATGGGACGCGCGCCTGGACGCGGTCATCGAGCGAGACCCCGGTTACGCCGGCGCCTTCGTCGCGCTGGCCGAGGAAGCGGCGACCGGCCCGCTCGGCGCTCAGGCGAAAACGCTGGTGCTGCTGGCCTGCGACGCCGCGATGACCTACCGCAACCGCGATTCGCTGCCCGCCCGGATCCAGGGCGCGCTCGACGCCGGCGTCCCGCCGGAGGGCGTGCTCGAAGTACTGGAACTGGTCAGCGTGCTGGGCGTGCACGCCCTGAACGTCGGCCTGCCGATCGCGCTGGAGGAATACGCCGACGGGGAGCGTCCCGAGTCGCCGCCCGCCCTCCAGTCCCGGGTGCGGGAGCGATTCGAGCGGCTGCGCGGCTACTGGGACGCCGGGTGGCAACCCGTGCTCGCGCATGTGCCGGGCTTTCTCGACCGGTACGCCGACTTCAGCGCGGCATCCGCGCGGCACGGTGTGCTGGACGCCAAGACCCGCGAGCTGGTCCTGGTCGCGATCGACGCGTCCAGCACGCACATGTACGCGCCCGGTGTCCGGATTCACGTGCGCAACGCGCGCGCCCACGGAGCGACCTTCGGTGAGGTCGTACAGGTGCTCCGGCTGGTCAGCCTGCTGGGCGTCGAATCGTGCCTGCTCGGGGTCCCGCTGCTGGACGCCGCGGACCGCGCGGTCGATTGACGATCTCTCCATTGCGCCGCGCCTGCCTGGGGCCTGCCCGCCGTCGATCAGTCCGCGGCCTGCTCGACGACGCCGAGGTAGGCCGCCCGGACCCGATCGTCGCTGGACAACTCCTGCGCCGACCCCTGGATGACCACTGAGCCCGCCTCCAGCACATAGCCCCGGGAGACCAGTTCGAGCGCTGCCGCCGCGTTCTGCTCGACCAGCCCGATGGCGATGCCCCGCTGGTTGATCTCCCCGACCACCCGCATCACCGTCTGCACCAGCAGCGGAGCCAGGCCCAGCGAAGGCTCGTCGAGCAACAGCAGCCGGGGCTTGGCCATCAGGGCCCGCCCGATCGCCACCATCTGCTGTTCACCGCCGCTGAGCGACCCGGCGTACACCGTCCGCTTCTCCTTGAGCGCCGGGAAGATTTCGAGGACTTCGTCGATCTGGGCGGCGATGGCCGAGCGGCGGATCTTGTGTGAGTACGCGCCGAGCATGAGGTTCTCCCGCACGCTCATCTGCGGGAACAGGTGCCGGCCCTCCGGGCAGAGCACCAGGCCGCGGCGTACGATCCGGGCGGCCGACAACCCGTGGATCCGCTCGCCCTCGAACCGGATCTCCCCGCCTCGTATCGGGGTGAGGCCCGCGATGGCCTGGATCAGTGTGGACTTGCCGGCCCCGTTGGCGCCCAGGACCGTCACCGCCTCGCCCCGCTCGATGGACAAGGACACGCCCGTGAGCACGGTGCTGTTGCCGTAACCTGCGGTGATATCGCTGACCTCAAGCATTCTTGGTCCCCAGGTAGGCCGAGATCACCCGTGGATCGTTGACGATCTGGTCCGGTGAGCCCTCGGCGATCAACTGCCCTGAATCCAGTACGTACACGTGGCTGCACAGCGACATCAGGACGCGCATCTTGTGTTCGACCAGCAGGATCACCATGCCCTGGTCCCGAAGCCATTCGAGCAGCCGCATCAGCCGGGGCGTCTCCGACTCGCGAAGCCCGGCGAACGGTTCGTCCAGGAGCAGCATCCGCGGGCGTACGGCCAGCGCCATGCCGACGCCGACCAGTTTCTGCTCCTCGATGGACAGGCCGCTCACCACCTCGTTGGCCTTCGCGCGCAGGCCGGTGAGGTCGAGGATCGTGTTCAGGAAGCCGTCGTCCGGATCTGCGGACCGAGACCCCCGTGCAGGGCGATGCAGGTAGGCGGCCGTGACCAGGTTCTGCAGCACCGTCTCGTCGTTGAGCAGCCGGTTGGTCTGGAACGTACGGCCGATGCCCAGCCGCGCCCGCTCGTGTACCGCCAGCCGGCGCAGATCCCGCCCGGCGAAACTCGCGCTTCCCGACCACCCGCCGACCACGCCGGAGATCAGGCCGAACAGGGTGCTCTTGCCCGCGCCGTTGGGGCCGATCACGCCGATGATCTCGCCTTCGCGGGCGGCCAGCGAGACATCGCTCACCGCGGTCACTCCGCCGTACTTCTTGGTGAGGGAGCGGGCCTCGAACAACACCTTGCCGGGCTCGGCCGGCCCGCCGCGATCCGCCGGGCTCAGATGAGGCAACGCCACGGGACCGGGACCGACCGCGACCTCGGGTACCTCGGCGGGCTCGGGTCCACGCCGGCGGACCGCCACCCGGGACCAGGCGCGGGCGACACTGCCGACGACGCCGCCCCGGAAGAACAGCAGCACCAGGAAGACGATGCCGCTGAAGATCAGGGTCTGGTAGAGCTCGGTGAACCGGAACGCCTCCGTCACCCCGACGACCAGGGCCACCCCGACCAGCGGTCCGGCCAGTGTCGCCGACCCTCCGATGATCACGTAGACCAGGAGGTTGAAGCCCTCCATGATGCTGGCACTGCTGGGGGTGATGTAGGAGATCCAGCTCGCGAACAACGGCCCGGCCAGCCCGACGATCGCCGCGCTCACCGTGAACGCCTTCAGTTTCGTGGCGACGACGTTGATGCCGAGTGACGCCGCGAGTACCTCGTCGGCCTGGATGGCACGGAGGTTGCGTCCGAGCGTCGAGCGGGTGAGCAGGAACATCGCGACCAGCACCGCGGTCAGCACGATCAGGCTCAGGTAGAACAGCGAGATCGTCGAGTCGAACCCGGGTGGCGTGGGAATGGCGTAAATTCCGCTCGCCCCGTTGGTCAGGCTCGTCCACTGGGTGATCACCACTACCGTGACCGCGGCGAACGCCAGACTGCTGACGGAGAAGTAGTGTCCCCTGCTGCGCATGGTGATCCCGGCCAGCAGCAGCCCGGCGAGGGTGGTGACCCCGACGCCGGCGAGCGCCGCCCACCAGTAGCCCACACCGTACTTGGTGGTGAGGATGACCAGGGTGTAGGCGCCGACGGTGAGCAGCGCGGCGTGCGCGACGGACACCAGGCCGAGGTGGCCGAGGACGAGGTCCAGGCCGTAGGCCGCGATCGCATAGATGAGGATCAGGGTCATGACGCCGACCTCGTACCGCCCCTGGATGACCAGCGGCAGCAGCGCGCAGACGGCCACGATCGGGACGATGATCAGCCATTCCCGGCGCCCGGGCTCGCGCGATCTCAATCCGGCGCTCAAGCCGCTGGCGGCGCGGGTCAGGACGGCTTTACTCATTACGGACATCACCGCACCAATACGCTCTTCGTAAACAGCCCGTTGGGCCGCACCATCAGGGCAATGATCAAGAAGATGAAGGCGTACGCGTCCGAGAAGCCCACGCTCAGGTAGCTCGCCCCGAAGCTCTCGGCGATGCCCAGCAAAAGCGCGGCACTGATCGCGCCGAGGCTGCTGCGCATGCCGGCCAGCACGATGACGATCAAGCCCTTGATCAGGATGGCGTCGCCCATGGTCGGGTAAACCAGGTACATCGGCCCCAGGAGGGCACCGGCCACACCGGCCATGCAGCTGCCGAGCAGCATGGCGATCAGAGCCGTCTTCGCGGGCGAGATGCCCACGATCTCGGCCCCACGCCGGTCCTCCAGCGTGGCCCGCATGGCCCGGCCGCCCCTCGTTCCCCGGAGGTAGGCGTGCAATGCGGCGATCA
Source organism: Spongiactinospora gelatinilytica (assembly GCF_003236385.1). Lineage (GTDB taxonomy): Bacteria > Actinomycetota > Actinomycetes > Streptosporangiales > Streptosporangiaceae > Spongiactinospora > Spongiactinospora gelatinilytica. Next base: position 23,956 of record NZ_POUA01000002.1, on the reverse strand, counting down.
GGACGAGCGCCACGACCCCGGCCAGCAGCCGTTGCTCGGTCATCCGGATACCGGCGAAGTCCAAGATCTGCGACTCGTACGGGCTCGGCAGCTTGCGGAAATCGGCGGTGAAGAGGAGCTGCACCGTTATCTCGGTCGCGGTGAGAAGCACCAGTGCGCCGATGAATCCGCTCAGCAGGGGGCGGGGGGTGTTGCGCAGCCATCGATAAACGGCGAGTTCGCTCACCACGCCCAGCAACCCGGCGGCCAGCGCGGCGGCGACGACCGCGATCCAATAGTGCAGGCCCAGGTTTTCGGCGACGAAATAGCCCGCGTATCCGCCGACCATGATCCGGCCGCCCAAGGCGAAGTCGGGAATCTCAAGAATCCCGAAGATGAGCAACAGGCAGGATGCGACGAGAGCGTAGATCGCTCCGAGCGCCAGCCCATTCGCTAGGACTTGCATACGTGTTACCCGATCCACTCGGCGATGTGAGACGCGTGCTCGGTGAGGGGCGCCGTGCCGGGGTGCCCCACATCGTCGCGGCACTGCCGGTACGCGGGGCGAAGGCCGGCGGGAGGGGCACTATTTCTGGCCGCCCAGCGGGTCGAACGACTGACCATCCGGTTTGGTCTGGGCCAGATAGGTCGTCATTTCTATGTCGCCGGTGTCCGGGAAGTACTCGGTGATTCCCAAGATGTTGGGTTGCAGAGTCTGCAGGGCGGGTTCCAGCGCCGCGTGCACCTTGGCGGAATCGCTTGTGGTGCCTGCCGTGCTCACCGCCTTGGCGAACCACTCGACCCCGAAGTAGCCGAACTCGAAAATCTGCTGCTCGATCGCCGACTTGTACTTCTCGTCGCTGTACTTCTTGTGGAAGGCCCCGACCACCGGGATGCTGTCGAAGGCGTTGGTCTTCACCGTGGCGATATTGCTGCCGATGATTTCGCTGTTGCCCATGTACTTGGTCATTCCGGTGCCACCGGCGCACACCGCGTTGATGAACGTCCCCTTGAAGCCCAGGTGGCGGGCCTGATCCATCACCAAGGCCGCCGACTGGCAGACCGTGGTGATGGCTATCGCGTCCGGATTGCCGCGCAGCAGGCTGGTGAGCTGGCTGGTGAGGTCCGTCGTCACGGTGTCATATGAGGCGGTGCCGGTAATTGTGCCGCCGCCCGCCTTCCACGCCTTGGAGAACGCTTCGGTGAAGGCCGGCCCGAAGTCGCTGCCGACCTCCATGATCGCGACCGACTTCAGCGTGAGCTTTTCCTTCTTGGCGTATTCGCCGACCAGCCGGGCCAGGTCCGGGATCTGCCGTTCGAGATTGTAAGTGGAACGCACCACCAGCTTGTTGCCCTGCGATGTGAACGCCGGCGTCTGGGAGGTGGACATAAGGATGAAGTCGTCCTTCTGGTTGAAGCCCATCAGCGGGAACGACGACTGGGTGGCCGGCGTGTAGATCATCAGTGATTCGCTGAGCTTCTGCCCGCAGGAAACGGACTTGGACGGCACGAACTGGTCATCGCAGACGGTCGCCTGCAACTTGTGGCGTTTTCCGTTGACGAGGATTCCGCCGCTCTTGTTGATCTCGTTCTCGGCGGCCTGCACGCCGAGCCAGAAACCGCTTCCGTAAGCCGCCGCGTTGCCGGTCAGCGGAGTGATGATCCCGATCTTGATCGGTTCGTCGTTCCCGGCGCTCCCACTACCGCCGCAGGCGGTGAGCGAACCGAGGAGGCTGAGGACCAGACCGTAGCCGATCGCGCGTTTCTTCATATGGGGGGCCTTCCTGGTGAGTCAGCGGCTCAAAGGCGATCCTTCAAGAAAACGGGAGCCCGACTCGGCAACCGATCGTTTCACGATATGGCCCCGCCGTTTCATTGTCAACGTTTCAGCCGCTTGGAGAGCCCATGCCGTTAGCCCATATTTCATGATCGTTATAGCGCGGCCAGATCGCCGCTCACAGGCGTATTCACGCAGGCGGGGCCGACCCTCGCGCACTAAGGTAACGCCGTTTCCGGCAAAAGGGCGCAGGCTCACCCACGCGCGGCGGCGAACCGGCCGCACCCGGTTCCATACCGTGAACCGGCAGTCTCGACCGCTGGGGGGTGGAGCCCTTCCTACAGGCGATCAGCGGGTGCGAATGCGCTTGGAGATGTCCTCGCCGGTGCGGGCCACCAGCCGCTCGAACTCACGGCGGCGGTCGTCGTTGACGCGCGACGCGGGGCAGAGCACGCTCAGGGCCGCGACCACATGGCCGCGATCGTCGAACACCGGCGCGCTGACGCCCACCGCGCCGACGACCCGCTCCCCCGCGCTGTACGCCGTCCCGCGCCGGCGTACGGAATCGAGCTCCTGGCGCAGCACCTCAAGGTCGGTGATCGTGCTCGGCGTCATCGGCCGCAGATCGACGGTGCGCAGCACGTCTTCCAGCTCGTCGGGGGGCAGGAACGCCAGCAGCACCTTGCCGGCCGATCCGATGTGGATGCCCGTGGCCACGCCCAGCCCGGCGGTGTAGCGGATCGGTTGCGGGCTCGGCAGTTCCTCGATGCACATCCGGGACAGGCCCGCGCGCACGTGCACCGTGATCGTCTCGCCGGTGGCGGCGCGCAGCGCCTTCAGGTCGGTGTCCGCGTCGAACGGGAATCCGGCCCGAAGATCGATGAGGCCGGACATCATGTGGAAGCAGCCAGGACCGAGCCGGTACTCGCCGTTGGACGCCTGCAGCACCATGCCCTTGTTCTTCAGGGTCGTCAGGATGCGGTAGGTGGTGGCCTTGGACAGCAGGGCCGCCGAGCTGATCTCGCTCAACTGCCCGGGCCCGTCACCGAGCGCCATCAGGATGTCCACGGCCCGCGCGACCGATCGGACAGGGGCGACACTCTGCCCCTCGGCCCCCGTCGAGGACGACTCTTCGTCGATTTCGTCCACGTTCACCCCGTTCACGCTCCCCTGCCATCCTGTCCTGCCGCGACGAAGGCGGCTACCACATCCTCGGTGGCAGAGCCGGGACCAAAGTAGCGGTACACACCCGCGTCGAGCATCCTACTGATCTCGTCCGGTTCGTCGATCCCGCCCGCGATCACCGGAATGTCCCCGGCGTCGCTCGCGCGCAGCTTGCCGACCAGCCCCGTGGTGAAGTATCCGAGACCGCCGCTGAGGCAGCTCACACCGATGACGTCGGCGTCCTCCGCGATGGCGGTCGCGACGATGACATCGTTGGGCACCCGCTTGCCCAGGTACACCACCTCGAAGCCGCCGTCCCGCAGCGCCCTGGCGATCAGGTTGACGCCCACGTCGTGCCCGTCCAGGCCCACCTTGGCCAGTACCACCCGGAGCGGCTGGACGGCGGTCACCGGGCGAACCCCCGGCCGGTGGCCTCGGTGATCTCCTGCCCGGTGGCCCCCGCTCGCAACGCCGCGACGGTCGGCGGAACCAGGTTGTCAGTGGTGGCGGCCGTGGCCTGCACCTGGTCCAGCGCCGAGCGCACGAATCGTAGATCACGATCGCGGCGGTGCGCGACCAGCCGGTCTCGGGCGGTCTTCTCGACCTGCGCGAAGTCGATCTCACCGGTGCTGTTACCGCCGAACAGCTTCGGACCGTGCGCGCTGCGCAGCATGTTGGCCCCCACCATCGCCCGTTCGCCCCGGGCCAGTTGACGTTGCCGGGTGCCGCGCAGCTCGTCGATGCGGGCGCTGATGTAGCCGTCGTGCAACGCCCCCAGGCCACCGCCATGATCGTCGATGCGCTGCATTTCGGCCGTTATGCCCGCCGCGACGTACTCGTCCAGGTGGGCGAGCTTGTGGCCGCCCGCGAGCGGGTCCACGCTGGCCATCGCGCCGTGCTCGTAGGCCACGACCTGCATGGTGCGCAGCGCCAGCGCCGCCGCGTCGACGGACGGGATGCGCAGCGCCTCGTCGTAGCCGCTGGCGCACAGGTAGTCGACCCCGCCGAGCATCGAACCGAGCACGCTCAGGGTGATCCGGGGGACGTTGACCAGCGGTTCGTCCGCCGACTCCAGCCCGTGCGCGTACCCCATCAAGGTCATCGCCGGCTGCTCGCGGACCGGCAGGCCGTAGCGCCGTTCGACCAGCTCGGCCCAGACCGTCCGGGCGGTGCGGAACAACGCCGCGGAGACGTAGAGGTCGCTTCGCTCGTTGAGGAAGAACATCATGTGCGTGAGCGCGTCACGTACCGAGTACCCGCGCCCGACCAGCTCGTCCAGGTAGACCTGCGCGTTGGCGAAGGCCATCGCGGTCGCGACGACAGGCCCGGCGCCGGCGACGTCGAGGTGGTTGGAGCACACGGTCAGCGCGGCGCCGGGCAACCGGTTGTCGATGGCGAAGGCGACGCAGTCGCAGGCGATGCGCACCGCCTGTTCCGGCGTGAAGATCTCCGTACCGCGCGCGGTGAACTCCTTGAGCGGGTCGTTCTGCATGACCAGGCGCACATGGCCCGCTCCGGCGTCGGTCAGCACACTGTGCACCATGCCGAGCCCGATGTGCCCGATCGAGTTGGCCAGCAGCCCGACGCTGTCCACCCGGCCGAAGTCCAGCCGGGAGCAGATCTCGGCGAAGTCCGCCAATGTCGCGCAGGAGACCCCGGCGCGGCCGACCTGGGCGTGCGCCAGCTCATGGTCGGGATCGAAGCCCAGCTGGGCGGGCAGGTCCGCGGCCAGCAGGAACGATTCGGCTCCCAGCTCCTGCAGGATCGCCAGCCGCCGGGCAGTCATGTCCGGGGTGCCCAGCCCGGAGTAGACCATGAACCGGGGACGGTACGGTCCGGGGTCGGCGGCGAGCCGGTCGGCCCACTGATCCAATGCGGCCGATCCGCCGCTGCCGTACCTGCGCCGGATCGGCACCTCGCCGTCGTTGGCCCGGGTCAGCACCTCGTCGAGGCGTGCCTTGCCGTCGTCCATGTCAGCCGCCCGTTTCGTCCGACGATACCCTCGTTTCATCTTGCCTTTCGCCGGTCGGCTCCTGCAAGCCCGCGGGTGTGAACCAGTACCGGTCCGCGCTCACCTGCACGGTCACCGGACAGGGCACCGCCTCCGCGTCGTCCAGGCCGATGATCTGGCCGAACACCACCGGACCGTCGTCAAGCCGTACCTGGCCCAGCATGTAAGGGGCCTCCAGCCCAGGGCGGGGCACCATCACGAGGGTGCAGCTCACCAGGGTGCCCGCGCGGGCGAAGGTACCGAGCCGCACGTCGGCGCCACCGCAGCGATGACACACCGCGCGGGCCGGCCACGCCGTGGCGCCGCAGTCCGCGCAGCGCCCCCCGACCAGTGCGCCGGCCGCGAGATCGAAGCGCGGGCGCTCGCCGGTCGGGGCGCGGTCGAGTGCATCTGCTAGGTCCATCGTTGCGTCCGTTCCAGGAGGTGTACGTTGACCGCGGCCGATTCGCCCTCCAGCCAGCCACCGCTGTTCTGCGCCAGCGCGATGCGCGGCCGGTGAACCTGCCGCTCGCCGGCCTCGCCGCGCAACTGCCAGGTCAGTTCGGCCAACTGGGCGAGCCCGGTGGCCCCGACCGGATGCCCGCGCGAGGCCAGCCCGCCGCTGGGATTGATCGGCAGGCGGCCGTCCAGGGCGGTCGCGCCGCTGCGGAAGAAGCGGGCCCCGTCGCCGGGCGGGCAGAAGCCCAGTTGCTCGGCGTAGAGGAGTTCGGCCGGCGCCATGGCATCGTGTACCTCGGCGACATCGACGTCGCCGGGGCCGGCTCCCGCCTGTTCGTAGGCGCGCTGCGCGCACAGGGTCGCACCCGACGGGCCGCCGGCCGGGTCCAGCGTGAAACCGGACGTGGATGCCGAGGCCAGGACGCGTACCGTCGGACGTCCGGGCTGCGGCAGCGCCCCGCCGCGGGCCAGCACCACGGCCGCCGCGCCGTCGCAGATCGAACTGCACATCAGCAGGGTGAGCGGGTCGGCGATGGCGCGCGACTCCAGGACCTGGGCCGCGGTGACCTGGACCCGATGCTGGGCGTACGGGTTGCGGACGCCGTTCGCGTGACTCTTCACCGCGACGTCGGCCAGGTCCTGCCGGGCGATCGACCCGTCGGCGAGCCGTGCCCGCAGCCGCATCCCGTACACCGCCGTGAACTGGATGCCCAGACCGGCGACGACGTCGAGGTCGGCGGCCGACTCCAGCGCGTCCAGCGTGCGGGAACGGTCGGCGACGAACATCTTCTCGAACCCGATGGCCAGCACGACGTCGGCCGCGCCGGACCGGATCGCCATGACCGCCTGGGCGAACGCGGTCGAGCCGCCCGCGCAGGCGTTCTCGACGTTGACGACCGGCACGCCCTCGATGCCGATCTCGCGCAGCACGGTCTGCCCGCGGACCATCTCCTGGCCCTGCAACATGCCGGCCATCGCGTTGGACGAGTACACCATCTGCACACCCTGCGGCCCGATGCCGGCGTCGAGCAGCGCGCGCAGCCCGGCCACCCGGGCCAGGTCCTTGAGGGACCTGCCGGAATGCCGGCCGAACGGGTGCATGCCCACACCGGCGACCACCACGTCCTCAGCCATGGGCCGACTCCGTCGGCTGGCCGGGCCCGTCCAGGGCCGCGCGGATGGCGTTGCGGTCCACCTTGCCATAGGCGTTGCGCGGAATGCGCGGCCAGACCGCCACCCGTCGCGGCACGCGGATCCCCAGCCGCGGCCGGGCGAAGGCCAGCAGCTCATCGACGTCGAGCAGGGCGCCGGCGGACGGGCGTACCACCGCGGTCACCGCGTCCCCCCAGCGCTCGTCCGGCATGCCCAGCACCACGACCTCCTCCACGTCCCGGAAGGCCGCCAGTACGTCCTCGACCTCACGAGGCGCCACGTTGAACCCTCCCGTGTTGATCATTTCGTCGCGGCGCCCGCGCAGGTACACGAAGCCGCGTTCGTCGGCGATCGCGAGGTCCTTGGTGCGCAGCCAGCCGTCGCGCAGCACCTCGCCGGTCTCGGCCGGCTTGCCGTGGTAGCCGCTCATCAGGTGCTTGCCCCGCACGTAGACCTCGCCCAGGTCACCGGGGGCGACGGGGGCTCCGTCGCCGTCGCGGATCTCCACCGCGACGCTGAGCCAGGGCCGGCCGGCCGACAGTCGCGCCGAGGGATCGAGGTGATCGCGTTTTTGCAGGCAGGTGATGGTGACCGGCGCCTCGGACTGGCCGTAGTCCTGCACCAGCGTGGGGCCGAAGCGCTCCATCGCGAGGTTCAGCAGCGCGGGGGCGATGCCGGACGCGCCGTACACGATGGACTGAAACCCCCAGCCCGCGGCAAGCCCGGCGGCCGGCTCGGCGGCCAGAATGGCCTCAAGCATGGTGGGCACGGCTTTCAGGGTGCGCATGGCCGGGTTCTGCGAGAGGTGCCACACCTGTTCGGGATCGAATTGCCGCATGACGTACACGCCCGCGCCGGCCATCAGGTACGGCAGCACGAAGTACCCTGCGCCGTGGGAGATGGGCTGGGTGAGCAGGATCTGCTCCTCGGGGGCGACCGGGCCGACCTCAAGGAGCAGGTTGAGGGCGACCTCCCGGATCGCCCGGTGCGAGAGCATGACCCCCTTGGGGCGGCCGGTGGTGCCGGAGGTGTAGGAGATCCAGGCGATGCCCTCAGGATCGGTGTCGCGGACCCGGGCGTCCGGGGGCGCGTCCGCGACGAGTGAATCGATGCCATGCCCGCCGCCCGGCCCGTCGGCGACGGCATCGAAGGCGATGGGCAGCACGCCCGACTCCTCGGCCAGCGCCGCGGCGTGCTCCGCGAACTCGGCCGAGTAGAACAGCGCGGCCAGGCCGGCGTCCGCGGCCATGTACCGGAAGTCCTCCAGATGCAGCCGCGCGTTGAGCGCGACGCGCACCCGCCGCCCGAGTGCCAGGGCGACGTCCGCCTCTACGTATTCCGTACGGTTCCCGGACAGGATGCCGACCGCTGCGCCAGGCGGGACGCCCAAGCGGTCCAGCCCGTTCGCCAGGCATTCGCCTCGCCGGATGAGCTGCGCGTGGGTGCGGACGGTCCGGCCGTCGTCGACCGCAAGCGCGTCCGGGTACATCCGGGCGGCTCTGCGCAGTAGATACGCGATGTCCAGGACGGCCCCCTCGTTTCATTGTGCAGTCTGGCCATTTCGCATAACGATACTGGCGAGTCCGCTCAGGCACAATCGCCGATCGCGCCCGCGGTAGAGCCGAGCGCCTCCTCGACCGCGGCGCCGACGGCCAGTACCAGGTCCTCCGCGTGCCGGGCCCCGACGATCTGCAACCCCACCGGCAGGCCACGAGAGGTCAGCCCGGCGGGGACGCTGAGCGCCGGTTGCTGTGACAGGCTGAACGGCAAGGTGAAGGGCGTCCACTCCGGCCAGCCACGCGCGGAGCCGCCCGGCGGCACGTCATGGCCCGCCACGAACGGCTCGATCGGCACCGTCGGGGTGAGCAGCACGTCGTACTCGCGGTGGAACGCGCCCATCGCGGTACCGATGTCGAGTGCGGCCCGGCGCGCGGCGAGATAGTCGGCGACCGAGTAGCGGGAGCCCTGTTCGATCAGCTCCGCCAGACCTCGATCGATGCCGTGCGGCGAACCGCCCAGTTGCGAATGCAGCAGCGGCGTCATGCCGGTGGACCACAGCACGGTGAAGACTTCCAGCGGGTCGGAGAACGGCGGATCGACCGCCCGGATCTCGACGCCCGCCTCGCCCAGCGCGGTCACCGCGGCCTCGACCACCTTCGCGACCTCGGGTTCGACCTGGGCGTACCCCAGCGTGGCGGAGTAGGCGGCGCGCAGCCCGCGCACCGGGCGCCGCATCCCGGCACGGTAGGAGCCGGTGGGCGGCGGCATCGCGTTCGGGTCGCGGTCGTCGGGGGCGGCCAGAACGTCGAGCAGGGCGGCGACGTCGCCGACGGTCCGCGCCATCGGCCCGGCGCACCCGAGCCGGTCGAGGTCGCTGACCGGGTAGAGGGGGATGCGTCCGTAGGTCGGCTTGAGGCCGACGACCCCGCAGAACGCGGCCGGGATGCGGGTCGAGCCCGCGGCGTCGGTCGCCACCGAGAGCGTTCCCATCCCGGCGGCGAGGGCGGCGCCGCTGCCGCCGCTGGATCCCCCCGCGGTCAGGCCGGGATCGATCGGATTCCTGGTCACCCCGTCGATGGGGTTGTCGGTGACCGCCTTCCACCCGAACTCCGGAGTGGTGGTCTTCCCCAGCAGCACGGCGCCCGCCTCGCGCAACCGCGCCGCGACCGGGCTGTCCACCGTCCACGGCTGGTCGGGGTCGACGCGCCGGGAGCCGCGCCGGGTCGGCCAGCCGGCGGTGAGGAACAGGTCCTTGATCGATGACGGCACTCCGTCCAATGGGCCGAGTGCCGCGCCGTGCCGCCATCGCCGGTGGGACGCTTCGGCCTGGGCGAGTGCGCCGTCCTCGTCCACCAGGCAGTAGGCGCGCAGCGCCGGGTTGTCCCGCCTGATGCGTTCGAGCGCGGCCCGCGTCACGTCGATGGGGCTCACCCGGCCGCCGCGATAGGCCGCGGCCAAGGTACCGGCCGAGGCACGCACCACCTCTTCGGGCTGCATCGGCACCTCCTCCCAGTAGACCACTAGATGAAATGAAGGTATCGCGATATGGTTTTTTGAAGAAGGGGGTGCAGTGAAGGAGAACGTTCAGGTCTCGCTCGTGCAGTTCAGCAGCGAAATGCTCGCCCCGGAGCGCAACGCCGAGCGGATGGCGGAGCTGGTGCTCGCCGAAGCGAGCGGGCACCGCGCCGAACTGGTGGTCTTCCCCGAACTGAGCAACACCGGATACGTGCGGTCGGCACGCGACGACGACTATGCCCGCCGCCTCTACGCCGCCTCCGAGACGGTGCCCGGCCCGACCACGGAACGGCTGGCCGCCGCGGCCCGGCGGTCCGGAGCGCACGTGGTGGCCGGGATCTCGCAGCGGCACCCGCGGATCCCCGATCTGTTGTACAACGCGGCCGTGCTCATCGATCCGGACGGCGAGATCGTCGGGGTGCAGCACAAGGTGCACGCCTGCCGCGACGAGAAGGAGTACTACGTGCCCGGCGACCGCGTCGCCACCTACCCCACCTCGCTCGGCCGGATCGGGCTGCAACTCTGCTACGACGTGCGGTTTCCCGAACTGACCCGCGTACAGGCGCTCGACGGCGCCGAGATCATCCTGTCGCTGTGGGCGGCCGCCGTACAGCCGGGCCGGGTACCCGAGGGCAGCATCATCGCCCGGTGCGAGACCCGGGCGATGGAGAACGCGCTGTTCTTCGCCGGCTGCAACCGGACCGGCACCGACAACGGCCAGGTGTTCTTCGGGCACAGCGCCATCGCCGGCCCGGACGGCGGCACCCTCGCCGCTTCGGGCAGCGATCGCGAGGAGAGCATCCGCGCCACCCTGGTGGCCGAGCGGCTCTCGGCACAGCGCCGGTACCTGACCCTGTTCCGCGACCGCCGGCCGGAGCTGTACGCACCGATCACCGCGCCGCTGTCGGACCCGGCCACGCCCCTGACCGGGACGACCTGACATGACCATGCCGCTGCGACGCGCCGGCCCGCTCGAAGTCAGCGCCCTCGGACTGGGCTGCATGGCGATGAGCGACTACTACGGCGCCCACGACGAATCCGAATCCCTGGCCACCGTCCACCGCGCGCTGGACCTCGGTGTGACCCTGCTCGACACCGCCGACGCGTACGGGTCGGGCGCGAACGAGGAACTGGTCGGCCGGGCGATCAAAGGCCGCCGCGACCAGGTCGTGCTCGCCACCAAGTTCGGCGTGGTACGGCAGGGCGGCCGGACGACCGGCGTCTGCGGCCGGCCCGACTACGTCCGCTCGGCCTGCGAGGCATCGCTCAGACGCCTCGGCGTCGAGCACATCGACCTGTACCAGCAGCATCGGGTGGATCCGGCCGTACCGATCGAGGACACCGTCGGCGCCCTCGCCGACCTCGTGGCCGAGGGCAAGGTGCGCCACATCGGCCTGTCGGAGGCCTCCGCGGAGACGATCCGCCGCGCCCACTCGGTCCACCCGATCACCACGCTGCAGAACGAATGGTCCCTGTGGTCGCGCGACATCGAAGACGACCAACTCGGGGTGTGCCGCGAGCTGGGCATCGGCATAACGCCCTACTCGCCCCTGGGCCGCGGTTTCCTCACCGGCAAATACCGGTCGGCCGGCGATTTCGACGGCGACGACTTCCGCCGGGTGGCCCAGCCCCGCTTCGCCGAAGAAAACCTGCGGCGCAATCTCGCGATCGTCGATGCCCTCACCGAGCAGGCGACACGCCTCGGCATCACCCCGGCCCAGCTCGCCCTGGCCTGGCTACTCGCCCAGGGCGAGGACGTGGTACCGATCCAGGGCGCGACCACCCGCCCCCACCTCGAAGAGAACCTCACGGCGGCCACGATCACCCTCACCCCCGCGGACATCACAGCGGCCGCCGGCACCGCCCCGGCCGACGCCATCCACGGCGCACGCTACGCACCGGACCGCATGGAGCTACTGGACGACTGAACCCCTTTTCAACGGACGCTCGGACGAGGTCAAGGGCCGCTCCGTCGGCCTCGGACCGAATCCGAGGCCCTGACAAGAGATCTCACACACCGCCCTGCTGGATGAGACCAGCGCCCAGAAGTCAGAGAGAAGGTGTGCATGTACCGAGCACCCTGGCGACGTTCCGCGGTTGTCGCGGCCATCGCCGCATCGCTGTTCATCAGTTCCGCCGCCCAGGCGGCGGAAGTCCCCACGCATGGCCGTGTCTCCACGGCGTTCGAGATTCCCGGTGACCGGGTCTACCCCGAAGGCATCGCCGCCGACCCGCACACCGGTGATGTCTACGTCGGAGCCTTCGAGGGCGGTGCGATCTTCAAAGTCACTCGCGGGCAGCGCGTCGCGAAGGAGTTCCTGCCCGCGGGCGCGGACGGGCGTACGCATGCGCTCGGGCTGGAGGTCGACCGGGCCAGGCGGCTGTGGGTGGTGGACCGCGGCACCGGGATCGCGGTGTACGACATTCCACGCCACCGGCTGATCGCCCGTTTCGTGGTCTCCGGCGATGCTGATCGTCTGGTCAATGACGTGGCCATCGCCCCGGACGGCACCGCGTACATCACCGAGAGCCGCCGGGCCGTGGTCTACCGCGTCACACCCCAGCAGTTGGAGAAGGCCCGCGACCACGACGGTCCGGCGCCGCTCACGCCCGCGTTCGACCTGGGCGGGTTCGTGGACCCGCATCAGCCCAACGCCATCACCCTCAACGGGATCGTCGCCGCGCCGACGGGACGCTACCTGCTGACCGTGGACATGTCCGGCGGCGACCTCTACCGCGTCGAGCTGCCCTCCGGCAGGGTCAGCAGGGTCGCGCTGAGCGGCGGAGACCTCACCCAGTCCGACGGCATGGAACTACGTCACGGCACGTTGTGGGTGGCCCACCCCATCCTCGACGCCAACGCGATCAGCCGGTGGAGCGTCGGCAAGGACGGCCGGACGGCCCGGATGACCCAGCGGATCACCGATCAGGCTCTGCAACTCCCGACCACCCTGGTCCGCAAGGACGGCGGTCTTTACGTGGTGCGTTCCCAGTTCGACAAAGGCGGCCCGGTGGGCGACGGCATCCCGCAACTCCCGTTCAGCATCGCTTTCGTACGCATCTGAGGGCACCCGGGCGTTCCCTTGTGGGATGACAACGCCACCACGGCACGGTAGAACAGCACTCAGGCCCCTGGTCGTATCGGTTGATCTTGGTCGACAACCCTTCTACCAGGGGCTATCTGCGTCCCGGATCAGAACCGTGATCTGTAGCGAGCCTGCGCCCTGCGGCTCACCGTGCTGGAACGGTGCCTGGACTGAGAGCCGGAGCTCGGCCAGCCCGCGGGCGTGGTGGCGGAGCTCACCGAGTCGGTGGCGCGGCACCCCTTGCGGCAACGGTTTCCCGGGCAGCCGACCCGCGCCCGGGTTTGCCTAGGGTTTCTCCCATGACCGAGCTCGATCGCATTCGCTGGCAGTTCGACGTGTCCTGGTCGTTGCTGACCCTGCACCTGGACAAGGTCACCGATGAGGAAGCCCTGTGGGAACCGGCCGCCAACTGCTGGACCGTACGCCCCCGGCCTGACGGGATCTGGGCCGCCGACTTCGCCCTGGAAGAATCCGATCCGATCCCCGTGCCGACGATCGGCTGGGTGATGTGGCACATCGGATTCTGGTGGACCGAGACCCACTCCGCCTGCTTCGGCGACGGCGGGTCCGACTGGTCGGCGGCGGCTGCGGCGACGCCTTGGCCCGGTACCGCCGGGGCGGCGGTGACCTGGCTGACCGGCTGCCATGACCGCTGGAGTGCCGCGTTGCGGTCGCTGACCGGCGATGACCTCGATTCGACCGAGCGCAGCGCCTGGTTCGGCGACGGCGGCCTGTCGCTCGGGCACGTACTCGCGTGGGTGAACGTCGAACTCACCAAGAACGCGGCCGAGATCGGCAGCCTCCGCCTTCTGCACGCCAACCGGGCTTAGCCACACGGGCGGGCATGTCAGTTGTGCCCTATCTGTGGCTCCGCTACCTCGCATGACCCGCCGAAGGAGCGCAGCATCAGCTTGATCGGCAGGTAGGAGGCCCGGTTGAGCGCCTTGGGCAGCGGCACCGGCAGCATCGTGGGTGAGGGGCAGCGCCTTCATCGCCACCGCCGCTCGTCGCCGCCCAAGGAGCGCGGGCGCATCAGCACAGCTCGCCTCAGGCCGGCCATCTGGTCAACGGCTCGGCAAGAAGGCGCAGGGAAACGTATGGCATGGCGGCTCCGCCGCTGTTACCGTCGATCCAGGAGCGCCGGGAAGTCTGGTCGGCAACGTCATACCGATCTTGACTTCAGGGGGCGCCCATGCCTGCCGTGCTCATCAGTGGCCTGGTCAAGCGCTACGGCAAGGTCCGCGCGCTGGACGGGCTCGACCTCACCGTGCGCACCGGCGAGGTACACGGATTCCTCGGCCCGAACGGCTCGGGCAAGACCACCACCTTACGCGTTCTGCTCGGCCTGCTGCGCGCCGACGCGGGACGAGCCGTGCTGCTCGACGGTGACCCCTACCGGAACGCGGTGGAATTGCACCGGCGGCTGGCGTACGTGCCCGGCGATGTCGTGCTGTGGCCCACCCTGTCCGGCGGCGAGGCCATCGACCTGCTCGGACGGCTGCGCGGCGGCCTCGACCAGCGTCGCAAGGCCGCCCTGCTGGAACGCTTCGCCCTGGACCCCACCCGCAAGGGCCGCACCTACTCCACGGGCAACCGCCAGAAGGTGGCCCTGATCGCCGCCCTGGCCTCCGACGTCGAACTGCTCATGCTCGACGAGCCCACCTCCGGGCTCGATCCGCTCATGGAAGCGGTCTTCCGCGAGACCGTCCGCGAAGAGCGCGCGGCCGGCCGTACGGTCCTGCTGTCCAGCCACATCCTGTCGGAGGTGGAGGCCCTCTGCGACCGGGTCACCATCATCCGCGACGGCCGTGCGGTCGAGGCCGGCACGCTCGCCGAGCTGCGCCACCTCACCCGCACCTCGATCAGCGCCGAACTCGACCGGGTCCCCGGCGATCTGGCACGGCTGGAGGGCGTGCACGACCTCACGGCCGACGGCTCGCGGGTCCGGTTCCACATCGACACCGAGCACCTGGACAAGGCGCTGAAGCTGCTGACGGAGTCCGGTGTGCGCGGGCTGACGTGCCGGCCGCCCACGCTGGAGGAGCTGTTCCTGCGGCACTACGAGGCCGGGCGATGACCGGCACGATGACGCTGACGCGGCTGGCGCTGCGCCGGGACCGCGTACCCGTGCTCGCCTGGATCGCCGTCATCAGCGTGCTGGTCGTGGCCGGCGCCTCGGCGATCGCCGAGCTGTACCCGCAGGCGGCCCAGCGCCTCGCACTCGGGGTCACCGTCGGTTCCACGCCCGCGTTACAGGCGCTGACCGGGCCCGTCTTCGATCCCACCTCGGTGGGCGGGTTGACCGCCTGGCGGGTGACCACGATGGCCTCGGTGCTGGCCGCGCTGATGAGCATCCTCATCGTGACCCGGCACACCCGGGCCGAGGAGGAGGCGGGCAGGGCCGAACTGGTCGGAGCCTGCCCGGTCGGCCGGCACGCGATGCCCGCCGCGGCGGTGCTCATGGCCGCGGGCGCCAACCTGCTGACCGGCGTGCTCATCGCGCTCGGACTCGCCGGGCAGGGGCTGCCCGGCGCGGGCGCGCTCGCCTTCGGCGCGGCGGTGAGCGGGGCCGGGTGGACCTTCACCGGGGTCGCCATCGTCGCGGGCCAACTGACGGCGCACGCCCGTACGGCCAACGCCATCGCGGTCGCGACCCTGGGCGCGGCCTTCCTGCTGCGCGCCCTCGGCGACGCGGCGCGGATCGAAACGCTGTCCTGGCTGTCCCCGCTCGGCTGGGCCCAGCGGGTACGCGCCTTCGCCGGCGAGCGCTGGTGGGTGGTGGCCCTGTTCGCGGCGAGCGGCCTGGTCCTGGTCGCGGTGGCGGCCCTGCTGGCCAGGCGGCGCGACCTCGGGGCGGGGTTCGTCGCTCCCCGTCCGGGCCCGCGCGAGGCCGCCGCCTGGCTGAGGAGCCCGGTCGCGCTGGCCTGGCGGCTGCAACGCGGGACCCTGCTGGGCTGGACGGTGGCATTCGCCGTCGTGGGCACGCTGTTCGGCGTGCTGGCCCACAGTGTCGGCGACGTCGTACGCGACAACCCGCAACTGGCCGACCTGCTGTCCCGGATGGGCGGCGGGGCGGATGCGATGACCGATACGTTCCTGGCCGCCGAGCTGGGCGTACTCGGCCTGGTCGCAGGCGGCTACGCCGTCCAGGCCACGCTGCGGCTGCACGGCGAGGAGTCCGCGATCCGCGCCGACCCGGTGCTGGCCACCGCCGTCCCCCGCCGGCGCTGGGCCGCCGGTCACCTGGGCATCGCGCTGGCCGGCAGCGCCGCCGTGCTGGCCGTCGCCGGCCTGGCCGCCGGGCTCGGCCACGGCATCGTGATCGGCGACCCGGCGGGGCAGGTTCTGCGACTGCTGGGCGCCGCACTCGTCCAGGTGCCCGCCACCTGGGCCTTGGCCGGGATCGCCATGCTGCTGTTCGGGCTGCTCCCCCGGCTGACCGGGCTCGCCTGGGCGGCGCTGATCACCTTCGCCCTGCTCGGCCAGCTCGGCGAACTACTGCGGTTGGAGGACTGGATTCAGGGCCTGTCGCCCTTCGCCCATGTGCCACCGGCCCTGACAGGACCGGTGGATCCGGCCCCGCTGCTGGGGCTCGGTGCGGTCACCACGGCGCTCGCCTTGGCCGGGCTCCTCGCCTTCCAGCGGCGCGACCTGCGCGGAAACTGACAGGGCGCGCTCAGGCGGGGAACGTGCGCAGCCAGAAGCCCGCGATACGGTCGCGACCGGCGATCCGGGCGGGCCTGCCGATGATGCGCGGATGCAGGCCGATGGACATCATGCGCGGCCGGTGCGCGCTTTCGGCCAGCAGCACCTCAAAGCAGTCCAGGGTGTGGCGGGCGATGTGATCAGGCCGGTCTCGCCCCGCAGACGGGCGCGACCTCGGCCGGGTGCAGGCGGGTCGGCCGGAATGAGCCGGCCGGCCCGTCCTCGAACGAGCGGCTTTCAGCGCGATCCGGACAGCCGGGTACCGGTCCAGGCCGCAGATGTCCACCTGTGGCGACCTCTGCTGGATGATCATTTCTCCATCGACGGGCACGACCACGCCGGTGATGTAGGCGGCCTCGTCGGAGGCGAGGAAGGCGTAGGTGGAGGCGAGGTCGTCCGGTATCCCCACGCGGCCCAGCGGCACCGTCTTGCCGCGCTCGGCGAGCTCCTCCGCGCTGACCGCGCCGGGGGCGCCACGTTGATCGACCCCGGCGACACCGCGTTCACCTGGATCCCGTAGGGCGCGAGGTCCACCGCCAGGCCCGGCTCGGCGGGGCCGGCCGCGACCGCTGCGGCGGGCCGGCCTCAGTCCCAGGTCAGGAACCGGTAGTGCAGCCCGGTCGAAGATTCCTGCCACGCCCCGACGGAGTCCGGTGAGCGTCTCACCTCGGGTGCGTGCGTGTCACCTTCGAAGGACTCCCGGATCTCGGTGACGACGATTCGGTCCGCGATGGGCAGTGTCGCCCGATACACGGCCGCGCCACCGATCACCCACACGTCCTCGGACGCCGCGGCGAGCGCCTGCTTCAGGTCGGAAAACGTCTCCACGCCCTCCTGCGGCGTGCGCGACAGCACAAGATTTCGCCTGCCCGGCAGCGGCCGGAACCGCGGCGGCAGCGACTCCCACGTGCGGCGGCCCATGAGCACGGTCGTGCCCGTGGTCAGCGAGCGGAAGTGCTTCATGTCCTCCGGCAGGTGCCACGGCAGCATGCCGTCGCGGCCGATGACGCCGTTCGCCGACTGCGCCCAGACCAGCCCGATCACACCGCCACCTGTGCCCTGATGGCAGGGTGCGGGTGATAGCCGTCGAGGGCGATGTGCTCGTAGGTGTAGTCGAACAGGCTGTCCGCCGGCTTCAGGCCCAGCCTGGGGAACGGCCGCGCCTCGCGCGCGAGCTGCGTGCGGACCTGCTCCTCGTGGTTGTCGTAGATGTGACAGTCGCCCCCGGTCCAGACGAAGTCACCGACGTCAAGACCTACCTGCTCGGCGATCATGTGCGTCAGCAGGGCGTAGCTCGCGATATTGAACGGCACGCCGAGGAACAGGTCCGCGCTTCGCTGGTAGAGCTGGCAGGACAGCTTGCCCTCGGCGACGTAGAACTGGAAGAACGCGTGGCAGGGCGGCAGCGCCATCCGCGGGATGTCGGCGACGTTCCACGCGGACACGATGATCCGCCGAGAGTCGGGATTCTCGCGCAGCGTGCGCAGCACCTCGCTGATCTGGTCGACATGCCCGCCGTCCGGGGTCGGCCACGACCGCCACTGCACGCCATAGATCGGACCGAGATCACCGTCCGGCGCCGCCCACTCGTCCCAGATCGTGACGCCATTGTCCCGGAGCCACGTGACGTTCGCGTCGCCGCGTAGGAACCACAACAGCTCATAGGCGATCGAGCGGAAGTGGACCCTCTTCGTCGTGATCAGCGGAAAGCCGTCGGACAGCCGGTAGCGCAACTGGTGGCCGAAGATCGACCGCGTCCCCGTACCGGTGCGGTCCTCCTTACGGGCGCCCGTGTCGAGCACGTGGCGGAGCAGATCTTCGTACTGCGTGTCCGGCATGCCCGCAAGCCTAACCAAGGGGCCCGGAGCCCCCGGCCACCGCGGTCAGGAGTTCGCCGGCCGTCAGCACCTGAACGCTGATCGTCGCCGTCATGACCACGCCTGCCTGCGGTTCGCCGCCGAGGGGATGGCGGGGGCCGTTCACAGTTTCTTGAGTGCGGCCTCGATCTCGTCCACCGCGCCGAGCGCGAAGGTGTAGGAGGCGATGATGTAGTGCTTCACCGGGAAGGCGCGACCCGCCTTCACCGCGGGTACGTCCTTCCACAGTTCGTTCTTCAGCAGTTCTTGGGTGGGCGGCGTGGCCGTGCCCTCGAACTGGCCGACGTAGCGCACCACCGTGCAGTCGTTGAGGACGTCGGGTTCGGGGAGGGCGACCTCAGCATGCGCGGCACCCGGGACGTGGACCTGGTGCGCACCTGGCTGATGGGTTTCCCGTCCCTGGTCACCGGGGTCGCCGGATTCGTGCTGATGGTCGCCGCCATCGTGCGGCTGGATCCGCTGCTCGCGCTGGTCTGCCTGCTGTGCCTGCCGTTCCTGGTGTTCGTCAACACCTACTATGGAGATGATCAATCGACCTCACCGGCGGTCCCGCTCCCTCGCCACCGAGGCCGCGCTCAAGTCCGCCGCCCGCCGCGTCTTCGCCGCCAAGGGCTACTTCAACACGAAGATCACCGACATCACGACCGAGGCGGGCCGCTCAGCGGGCTCGTTCTACACGTACTTCCCGAACAAGGAAGCCCTGCTGGAGGCGCTGGCCGCAGACTTCCTGGAAGACCTGGAGGCCCGGCAGCAATGCAACGCCGGGCGCGCCGCCGAGCTGTCCTATGACCATCTGCGCGCGCACGTGGCCCAGTACTGGCACTCCTATCGCGAGCACCTGCCCGAGATGGTGGCGATCTTCCAGGCGTCGATGGCCGACCAGGCGTTCTTCGCGCGCTGGCGGAAGTTGCGCGACGTCGAGTTCGACGAGCTGCGCGAGTTCACCACCATCCTCGAACGCCACTCCGCCGGCGATGTCGACCCGGGCGTCATGGCCTCGGCGGCGCTGTCCGCGGTGGAGTTCTTCTGCTACATCTGGCAGGCGGCCGGCGGCGACCCGCCCGGCACCCGCCTGACCGACGACCAGGCCATCGACACCCTCACCACCCTGCTCCTCCACGGAATGTCCGGCACACCCCGGTAGCCCCACCGTGAGCGCTCGTCCCGGGACAGGCGGGCTTCGTGGCGGGTTTTCCGCACCCGTTCGACCTGCGCGGATACCGGGCGGCTGACGCGTGCCGCAAGAACAAGACTGTTGTTCCCATGATGTTCGCCGCACTCTTGACTGGCCTCGCAGTCGGTGGAAGAGAGGGTGGCGGGTGACAGTGCGGGAACCACGGGCCGGGAGCCCAGCCGAGCAGGAGCAGGCGTACGTGGCGGTGCTCTACCAGCGGCTCGACGTGCTCCGCGCGGAGGCGGCGGACAGGCGGGCCGAGGCGGCACGGGATCGCGGCGGTACCGCGCAGGCCCGGGCAGAAAGGGATGCGGCGTTCGCCCGGTACTCGGCGCGGCTCGCGCGGCTGGAGGCGGCCGAGAACGGGCTCTGCTTCGGCCGCATGGACCTCGCCGGCGGCTCCCGGCTGTACGTCGGCAGGATCGGCCTGCCGGCCCCGGACGGCGAGGGCGACCCGCTGCTGGTGGACTGGCGGGCACCCGCGGCCCGGCCGTTCTATGTGGCCACGGCCGCCGCCCCGCAGGGTGTGCGCAGGCGGCGGCACATCGTGACCCGTGGACGGCGTGTGGTCCGCGTGGACGACGAGATCCTCGACTCGGCGGCCGCCCCGTCCGGGGACGGCCTGGCCGGGGAGGCCGTCCTGCTGGCCGCGCTGACCGCCGGGCGGACCGGACGGATGCGTGACATCGTGGCGACTCTGCGAGCCGAGCAGGACGCGATCATCAGGTCGGACCACCAGGGGGTGCTGGTCGTCCAGGGCGGGCCCGGTACCGGAAAGACCGTCGTCGCGCTGCACCGGGCCGCGTACCTGCTCTACACCCGCCCCCGGCTCGCGGCGCGGGGCGTGCTGGTCGTCGGCCCGAACAGCACGTTCCTCACCTACATCGGGCAGGTGCTGCCCGGCCTGGGCGAGACGGGCGTGGTGTCGGCGACCGTCGCGGACCTGTTCCCCGGTGTCGTCGCCGACCGGGTGGAGCCGGCCGCGGCGGCCGAGATCAAGGGCCGGGCGGTGATGGCCGAGGTGCTGGCCGCCGCCGTACGGGCGCGGCAGGCGCCGCCCGGGCAGGGCGTCTCCATCGCGTTCGGCACCGAGGTGCTGCGCCTTGACGACGACGCCCGCGAGCGGGCCGCGGCCCTGGCACGCGCCTCCAGCCTGCCGCACAACCGGGCGCGGGCGCTCTTCGCCGACGCGATCATCGGCCACCTCGCGCACCGCCTCGCCGAGGAGACGAATCGGCTCGCCGACCGTCTCGAAGCCGAGGTGGCCGACATCCTGGCCGAGGCCGACATCGACCGCGCGGTACGCGAGGACCTGGCCGAACTGGGCGGCGCGGGGCAGCGGGAGCCGGAAGAGATCGTCGGTGCGGAGGACGTCCGCGAGCTGCGGCGGTCGCTGGCCGCAGACCCCGGTGTGCGGGCGGCGCTCGACGCGCTGTGGCCCGTGCTCACACCGCAGCGGCTGCTGGACGAGTTGTTCGCCGACCCGGACCGGCTCGCCGGCCTGGCTCCCGGGCTGAGCGCGGCCGAGCGCGCGGCCCTCGTCCGCCGACCCGGCGGCTGGACGGCGGCCGACGTGCCGCTGCTGGACGAGGCCGCGGAACTGCTCGGCGCGGACGACCGGGCGGCCGGGGTACGGGCGGCGCGCGAGCGTGCCCGGCGCGTCGCGTACGCCCAGGAGGTCCTGGACATCGACGCCGGGGCCAGGACCGGCGGCGACGAGACGGCCGAGGTACTGACGGCGGCCGACCTGCTGGACGCCGGGAGCCTCGCCGACCGCCATGAGGAGGCCGGCGGCGCGACGGTGGCCGAGCGGGCGGCCGCCGACCGGACCTGGGCCTTCGGGCACGTGATCGTGGACGAGGCGCAGGAGCTGTCGGAGATGGCCTGGCGGTTGCTGATGCGGCGCTGTCCCGGCAGGTCCATGACTCTCGTCGGCGACGTGGCCCAGACATCGGACCCGGCGGGCACCGCCTCCTGGGACCGCGTCCTGCGTCCACGCCTCGGCGACCGGTGGCGCCTGGCCAGGCTCTCCGTCAACTACCGAACCCCGGCCGAGATCATGGACGCCACGGCCGGTCTGCTGGCCGAGCTGCGGCCCGAGCAGGCGCCGCCGAGGCCGGTGCGGGAGGCGGGGGTGCGGCCGTGGCGGCTGTCCGTCCCCGCCCGCGAGCTGCCCGCGCTGCTGGCTCGGTACGCAGCCGCCGAGGCGGCCCTCCTGGAGGGCGGCCGCCTCGCGGTGATCACGTCCGACGGCAGGGCCGCCGAGCTGGCCGCCGCGGTCCCCGGCGCCGCCGCCGGTCCGCACCCCGACCTGACGGCCCCGGTCGTGGTCCTCGGGGTCACCCAGGCCAAGGGCCTCGAATTCGACTCGGTGCTGGTGGCCGACCCCGCAGGGATCCTGGCCGCCTCGCCCCGGGGCCGGGGCGACCTGTACGTGGCGATGACCCGGGCCACGCAGCGGCTCGGCATTCTGCACCCGGGTCCGGCGCCCGCCGTACTGGCCCACGCCGTACCGGAGCTCGGCCGGCCGGCCGCGTCGGCCGCCGATTCCCGCACATAGGGGGCTCCGGTCGCGGACCGGTCCGCGACCGGAGCCTTGACCACATCCGCCAGGCGGCCCTACAGAGGTCCGGCGGGAGGTATGTACGGCGAGGCGGTGGAGCGGGCCGCGTCCGCCGGTGACGGGGGCGGGCAGAAGCGGTCCTGGCCGGGCAGTTCGCCGGTGGCGAGGAAGGAGTTCATCGCCTCGTCGGCGCAGCTCCCCAGTCCGACGACGCCGTGGCCGCCCTGGTCGACCGTGATCATGGCGGCCCGCCGTCCGAGCGTGGCGCGCAGGCCGCGCGAGCCCGCCAGGGGCGTCGAGGGATCGCGGGTGTTCTGCACGATCAGTACGTTGCGCGGCCCATGGCCGGTGACCTGCACCAGCGGCTCCACCGGCCGGGTGGGCCACGCCGCGCACGGCCAGAGGTTGGCGGGCATGCCGGCCGTCACCGGCCACGCCCGCCGGTCGGCCGCGACCTGCCGGGCGTGCAACGCCACGCTGCGCGGCCAGGCGACATCGTCGCAGATCACGGCGTAGCGGGCGGCGATCTCGTTGTCCTTCGGTACCGCCGCCGTCCCGGAGCTCCCGCCGAGGCCCAGCCGGTCGAGTCGCGCCAGGACGGCGGTGTCCACGGCGGCACCCGGGGTGGTCTCCGCGAACTCCTGCCATATCCGGGCGATGACGGGGAAGAAGCCGTCGTAGTAGAGCCCCGCCCGGGTGACCTCGCGCAGGTAGTTGCCGTCGAGCACAGGGCCGTCCGGGACCGGCACGGGCTGCCGGTCGAGGGCCGCGATCAGCCGGTCGAACGTGCTTCTGACCTCGTCCGGGGTCGCACCGAGGCGGTAGACGGCGTCCCGCTCGGCTGCGAAGGCGAGGAGGTCGGGCAGACGTTCCGCGACCGCCTTGTTCCAGTTGCGCAGCATGTCCCGCCACACCAGATTCGGATCGACCGCGCTGTCCAGCACGATCCGGTCGGCGCGCTTCGGGAACATCGAGATGTAGACGGCTCCCAGGTAAGTGCCGTAGGAGACACCGAAGTAGGACAGTTTCGGCTCTCCGAGTACGGCCCGGATGTGGTCCATGTCCCTGGCCGTGTTGGCCGTGGTGATGAACGGGAGCAGATCGCCGGAATGCTCGGCGCACGCGGCGGCGGTGTCCCGTGCGAACGCGATGTTGCGCTCGATGTCACCGTCCGGCGCCGGGTAGGGGAGCTGCAGCGTGAGCTGCTTCATGGGATCGAGGCCGCAGGTGACCGGGGTGCTGTGGCCGACCCCGCGCGGATCGAAGCCGATCAGGTCGTACCGGTCCAGGACCTCGGGCGGGAGTGCCTTCACCAGCCGGCTGGGCAGGTCCAGGCCGCGACCGCCGGGGCCGCCCGGGTTGGACAGCAGGATTCCGCGGCGCGACCCGGGTCGCGCCGTGCCGATCCGGGAGATCACGATCTCGATGCTCCGGCCGCGCGGGGCGCGGTGGTCCAGCGGCACCCGCAGGGTCGCGCACTGCTGGCGCGGGTCGCGCGGGAGGTCGGATTCGCCCGGCGGACACTCGCCCCAGGCCGGAGCGGTGCCGACGGCTTCGGCCACCGCCGACGGCGGTGTGCCGGGCCGGACCTGGGCCGGGGTGGGCACGCCTGTCGCGACGGTGGCCATTGTCGCCGCCGCGATGGGCAATGCCAGAACTGATCGCAGATTTAATCGCACTGATGCCCCTTTGACTGGATCTGGAAGAACAGCAGGTGGCTCGACCCGACGCGGTCTCGCGATCACGAAGAAACAGCCACCGCTGTCCCTCGGAGCGGAAATTCCTCACAACCCCGGCTGGTCCCGGGTTCGCCGCGCCCGGGTCGTGGTCAGGAGGGGGCCGGGGCTGTCATGCCGCGCGTCAGAGCCGCTCGCACGATGCGGATCGCCTCGTCCGCGTCGATGCCCAGACTGGCGATCACCGCCGCGTAGTCGGCGGCGGCCCTGCGTGCCCGCTCCAGGCCCTCCTCGCCGGCGGCCGACACGAACGAGCCCGCCCGCCCCCGCGTCTCGATC
>NZ_POUA01000029.1 GCF_003236385.1 Spongiactinospora gelatinilytica | reverse complement strand
GAGGCCGCCATGGCGCATCGGCGGGAGCTGCCGTGGGGGCAGGCGCAGGTGGACGCGGCCAGGTGCCTGGCGTTGCTGCTGGGCGGCGCGCTCACGGAGGCGGCCGAGGTGGCCGAGGACGGGTACCGCGAGGCGGCGGCGGCCCGGCCGGCTCCCGTCGTCGGGCTGTGGGCGGCGGTGCGCGGCGTCGTGGCCAAGGCCCAGGGCCGGGTACGGCCCGCGCAGGAGGACTTGCGGGAGGCGGTGGTACTGCTCGATGAGCATGATCCACTCCGATTACGCCGCGTCCACCTTGCCGAACTCGCCGGAGCGCACGCCATGGCGGGCGAGACCGGGAAGGCGGACCAGTGGCTCGGCCGGATGGCCGGCGCGCCCGAGCCGCCCGGCGCGCTGCTCGCCTGCTGGATCGAACGGAACCGGGCCTGGGCCCTGGCCGCCGCGCTCGACCTGCCCGGCGCCGTCGCCGTCGCGGGCAAGGCCGCCCAGGCCGCGCGCGCGGCGGGCGCGCCGCTGATCGAGGCGCAGGCTTTGTGCGACATGGCCAGGTTCGGGGCGGCGAAACAGGTACGCGACCGGCTGCGGCGGTTGGCGGAAGAGACCGGCGGTCAGACGGCCGCCGCCTTCGCCGCCGTCTGCGCCGCGCTGGCCGACGACGACGCCCCCGCCCTGGCCGAAGCGGCGCAGACGCTACGCGCGCTCGGCCATCTCCTGCTCGCGGCGGAGGCCGCGGCCACCGCCCACCGCCTGCACGCCGCCGCCGGTCAGCGCACGGCGGCCAAACGCGCCCTGGTACTGGCCCGCGAGTTACAGGACGAGTGCGGCGGCGCCCGCACCCCGCTGACCGACCTGACCGGAAGCCAGGCCACGCTGACCCCGCGCGAACTACAGGTCGCGAAACTGATCGCGGCGGGCCTGTCCGGCCGCGCCGTGGCGGCCCGGCTGGGCCTGTCCTTACGCACGGTCAACAACCACCTGGGCCGGGTGTACGCCAAGCTCGGAGTCTCCGGCCGGAACGCTCTTGAACGGGTGTTCGGCGGTGACTAGGTCAGTTCGGCGAGGGCGCGCAGGGTGACGCCGATGCCGACGAGCAGGATCAGGGCGGCGGTCATCACGGCGCTGTAGGGGCGCAGCCGGTGCAGGCGTGTGGTGACGGTGAGGTGGCCCAGGCGGCGCAGGGCGAGCGCGGCGGTGAGCAGGGTGGCGGCCATGCCGAGCCCGTAGCACACGACGGTCACCACACCGAACCAGGTACGTCCGAGCGCCATCGCGCCCAGCAGCACCACGAGGGCGGAAGGGCTGGGCACCAGCCCACCGGCCACCGCCAAGGCCACCACCCCACCGGATCGCCGCTCGTGCCCGTGCCCGTGCCCGTGCCCGTGCCCGTGCCCGTGCCCATGGCCGTGCCCATGGCCGTGGCCGCGGCTGTGGGCGCGTAGGGCGGCGCGGAGGAGGTTCGCGCCGATCAGGGCCATGATGAGCCCGCCGGCCGTGCCCAGCCGGCCCAGCACCACATCCCCCGCCAGCGAGGTGGTGACCGTGACGAGCGTCCCGAGGATCAGTACTCCGGCGGTGTGCGTGGCGGTGACCGTCATCGCGACGGTGGCCGCGTCACGCAGCCGGCTGCGCCGTCCGGCCAGGTAGGCGGCCATCACGGTCTTGCCGTGCCCGGGCAGCGCGGCGTGCGCGGCGCCGAGCGGCAGCGACAGCAGCAGGGCCAGCAGCCCGACCGGTACCGTCAGCCGGTCCGCGCCGACCAGCGCGTTGAGCCGCTCGGCCAGCGCCCCGGTGGCGCGGGTGATGACGTCCGCGCCGGGGACGCTCACCGCCGCGCCGGTCTCGCCGCCGCCCGGCTCGACGGTGACCTCGGCCCGCCGGACGTCGAGCGGTGAGCTGAGCAGGTCGGCGGGATAGGTGCGCAACCGTCCCGACCGGCTCGCGGACGGCACGCTGGAGGCGCTGATGCGTACGCCGTGACCGCCCGCGGTGATCTCCCGCCCCCCCCGGGGCCCCGGTCTCGTGGACGTTGGCGAAGGTCAGCGTGCGACGCCGGTCGATCCGCAGCGGAGCGGTCAGGCGGCAGGTCAGCCTTGCTGGTACGCAGCCCGGCCGCGCCCGGCTGGTAGGCGAACGACGCGCCGGCGACCTGCCAGGCGAGGGCGCGCCCGTCCACCTCGGCCCGGATGTCGTCGCGCAGCCGGGCGCAGGCCCCCCGGGCGTACCGGCCGTGATCGCCGGGCACGGACCTTTGCAAGGTCGGGATCTCGGCGCTGTCCACGATGGCGACGTCCTCGATCCGGTCGGGCCGCACCGTCAGCCCGTCGAAGTGGTTGACGCTGAAGTCGCCCAGCGGGTGCGCGGCCGGCACGGCGGCCATCACCACGGCGATCATGCTCCCGCCTCCAGTAGCGCCGGGGCGTCGTGTTGGTGGTGGGCGTGGCGGACCCGGCGGTGCAGCGGCCCGGCGGTGATCCGCGCGCGCAGAACCGGCCGAGGGACGCCCAGGCCGCCGCGTCGCCGGGACGGCGGCGCAGGTACTCCTGGGCGGCCTCGATCGAACCGGTCAGATCGTACGGCGACCGCCCCGCCTGCCCGGCCGGCGGCTCGCCCCGGCGCAGTACGCCCCCGGGTGCGAACAGGACCAGCAGCGCGCAACCCAGCAGCGCGCATGTCAGCAGGGGCAGCGATCTCCGCAGGTGAATCATCTGCTCGGGTGTCCTCGTCGGTGCTCGGAGCGGGTCAGGCGGCGGTGACGGGCAGCGCCAGGTAGGGGAAACCGCCGGAGATGGGCTTGGTCAGGAAGGCCGGGTTGTCCTCGGCGATCAGGCCGGGCGCGCCCCGCCCGGCGGGCTCGCCGAGCAGCATCCGCAGATTGACGGTCACCACGTCGTCGATCAGCCGGCGGCCGTTCGGATAGCCCTGCGGGTCGCCCTTGAGGATGCCGTACTTGTTCTGCGGCGTGGTCACCGGCGTGCTCATGTTGAGCCGCAGTTCCTCGGCCCTGACCACGCCGGAGGCGTCCCGGTTGAGCAGATGGGAGTTGAGGTCCTGCCGGATGGGGCCATCGCCACGGGCGGTCAGCCCGGTCAGGAAGATCTGCTCCAGGTCCCTGCGCGGCGCGGGCGGCGCGGTCACCCCGGCCTGGCCGGCGACCACCTTGGCCTGCTGCGGGTCGAGGGTGGACGGTACGACGAGGCCGCCGCTCTCGTCGCCGTCCGGCCGCAGCCCGTTGAACCGGTCGCGCTCCTTGAGCGGGATGATCACTTCGTTGAAGTTGGGGTTGCCCAGCCGGGACACCTGCTTGTGGTCGGCCGAGCCGGTGCCCAGCAGGGCGCTGGACTTTCGCGAGGCCGTCGTCCAGACGCCGATGACCGGATTGGCCGCCGCGTCGCCGCCGAGCGCCGGCTCCGACTTGGGGATCTGCAGCGCCAGCGCGCTGACGTTCATCGGCACACCCGTCTTGACGGGGAAGAACGGCAGCCCGAACCGCAGCAGGCTGACCGCGTGGTTGTCGGAGTAGAACGGGTCGGCGGCCGTGCCGGTGAACACCCTGCCGCCGCCGGGCAGGTCGCGGACGGCCTTCTCGCGCAGCTTGGGATAGCCGCGCGTGGCCGGCGCGCCCATGTCGGTCGGGGCGACGTAGCCGTCCCGCACCAGCGTCTCGGTCCTGCCGTTGCTGATCTTGGTGAGGGTGTAGGACTGCTCGACGAGCGCGTCGGCCGGTCCGGCCGCGGCGGCGCGCCGGCCGCCGCGTAGGAAGGACGGCACCGGCAGGCCCTTGTTGGCGAACGTCCACCGGTAGGTGATGGCCGCCTTTCCGGTGCCGGTGTTGTCGACGTGGATTTCGTAGCGGGCGTTCGTGTCGAACTGGTATGGCTTGTGCGGGACCTGGAAGGGGATGTAGTTCGCCACGATCGTGACGGTGTCCTGGCGTTCCGGGCTGGTGAAGGCGTACAGGTCGGTGGCGTCGATCTGCTTGTCGAGGGTGGTGGCCGGGGCGTCCCAGTGGCTGGTGGCCGTGCTCGGCCCCATCGACGGGCCGAGCAGCACGGCCGTCGCCAGCATGGCCACGGATGCGCCGGCGGCGGTCCAGGTCCGCCGGCTCGGGGGGTCGGTCTTTCGCATGTGTCTTTCGCCTCGCAACTGCCGGGCCGCCGATCGGCATCCACACCGCCGTGCCACCGTCAACGAGCTCGATGGGTGCCAGCGCCTCGAACCTGATCCCGGCCCGCCGCAGCTCGCCGAGGAAGGCGCTGGAGAACGTGGCCTTGGCGCTCCCTTCCTTGGAGAGGTAACTGCCGACCTGACCTTCGGCCAGGCAGCCGCCCCCGGGGAAGCCGGGCGCGGGAGCGGCCTGGGCGGCCTGCGTGGACAGCAGCAGGGTGGCGAGAGCGGCGCCACCGGCGACGGGCGTCGCGCGCATTGAACGCATGATGAGTCTTCTTCTCGGAAAGTGGGGGGAGGCGCCGGAAGGACCGCCCGCCTGACTGTGGTCTGTAGTTGTATCACTACTTACAGTCACTTGGTAGAGGGGGGTCGCCCTCTGGCGTACCCGGGAGCAGATCGGTGAGCCGGCGGGCGGCCTGTTCCGTCGCGGCGTTCGCAGTGGCCGGCGCGGGCCGTCATCCAGGCTGTCGTGTGCCCGCCGTGGCCGCCCACCCGCTGTCGTCGCCCACCTCCGGCCGGGGTTGGAAGCTCGCGTGCAGTGCCTTGACGCGGTTGACCAACTGGTCGATCGGGTCCTCCTCTTCCTTGTCCTGCTTGTCCTCGTCTTCCTCGCCCTTGTCGGGTGACAGGTATTCGCGCAGCCGGATCGCGGCGGCCTCGGCCGCGTCGGTTGTCAGGAAGTTCGACTTCGCGACGGCGTTGGGGTAGGCCGTGGCCACGGTCATCTGGTGCCTGTACAGCAGGTGGGCGAGGATGAGAGCGCTCTTTTCGCGCGCCTGCTCCGGGGTGACGTCCAGCGACTTCTTCAGGTCGTCCAACGCGCCGCTTCTTCCGTCCAGTGCCTCTTTGTATTCGTTGAGCGGTTTGGGCTTCATGGCTTTTCCAGTGGCCGCCAGGCCCTGCAGCGCCCGGACGGTCTGGATGATCTCCGCCGTCATGTCGTGGAACTCCTGGTATCCCGGGTCCCGTGCCGCGAGATCGCCGGCCTCCTCGGTGATCGAATCCGCCTTGGCGATGAATGCCAGCCGCTCGTCGCGTCCGCCGTTGGGGTCCAGGAGCTTGTCGATGAAAGCGGACACATCCTTCGACAGCTTCTTGGCCTTGCCGATATCGGCCACGAATCTTTCCGTCTGCTCCGGTGCGACGACGTGTTCGACACCGGCTTCGCGGACCGCCGCCTCCATTGAGAACAGTTTCCACAGATTGTCGCGGGTCTCTCGGATTTCGGTGTCCGACAAGGGGGCGTCCGGGTTGCGCTCGACCTCAAGAATGGCGGTGCGGGCGGTGCCCTCGCCCGATCCCTTCGAGCCGGTCTGGCTTTTGGCGAGCACCGTGGCGTAGGGCAGCGCATTGTCGTAGGTGAGGTGCTGGTCGATCGCGTCCGCCAGCAGCTCGGCTGCCTTGTCAGGGGGCTCCGAGTTGTTCAGAGCGTGCTCGGCCTGGTCGAGCAGCTGGCCTACCTTACGTGAAGATTCGTCGAGCAAGTCTTCGCGCCGCCGCAGATCGTGGGAAGGGGAGGCGGAGGAGGGGTGCAGGATCTCCCACAGTTTCTTGCCCGTCGAGTTGTCATCGGACTTCCATGCCTCGGCGTGGCGCTGCCGTTCCCGCAGCTTTTCCACCGAGTCTTTGACCGTCTTGCCGTGCAGGGAGGCGTGCAGGGCATCGACGACGCTCGCCCATGCGGTGGTGTGGTCGCCCATCTCCTTACCGAACGGGGAGGGCGTGCGGCTGAACATCATGTGCGTGATCGTGCCTTCCCTGGCTGTGACACGCGGCACGAAATCGCCGGCGGGCCGGAGGCGCTTGTTCGCGTTGAGATGCTCCGACGTACCGGGATGGCTCGTGGCCGGAGTGTGGTGTACCGCCTTTGTGCGGTCGCTGAGGGTTCGCTTCCGCTTCATCATGGGATCGCCCGGTAGAGGAGCATCAGGGAGAAACCGGTCAGCGCGTCGCGGTCGCCGGTGGCGGTGAACCGCCATGGCCGGCCGCCCGCGGTGAGGCCCGGTGTCTGCACGAGCCTGCCCGCGTTCAGGGCCAGCCGTGGGTCGCCGTGCAGCAGGAAACGCGCGTCGCCGTCGGCGCTCCCGTACTGCGCTATGACCCCGGTGACCTGTCGTCCCGACATCGCCGGGAACAGGTCGGGGGTGATCGGCAGGTTGAGCTCGGCGCCCGTGGTGAACTCCTCCCACGCCTCGGGGAACCGCGCCGCGACGTCCAGGAACAGCGCGGAAGGGTAGGGCTTGAGCATGCCCCGCACCGCGGTGGCGAAGGTCTCGCCGCCGTCCTCGGCGGTGTACCGCACGGTGATCACCACGTCCAGCAGCCCCGGCGGGGGCGTGCGGGTCTCAAGCCGCCAGCGGGACACCGCGCCGGTCCCCTCGAACGGCAGGTAGCGGTCGTCGTCGTACCGCACCTCGAACAGGCCGCCGTCGTCCTGCCCGTCATCGACCTCCGACAGCGCGATCCGCTGGCCGGGCCGCCAGTTGCCGCGCAGGCTCGCGGGCGGCGACCCCTTGGGGTCGAGCAGGAAGCGCACCGCCTTGGGGTCGGGGGACAGCACGGTCTTGTCGTCGATCTGGGTGAGGGTCGCGTTGGCGGGGACGGGGCCGTCGGCGGTGACGAACGCGACGCTGACCGTTTTGATCCGCCGCCGGTAGTGGCCGGGGAAGTCCCGGTCGAACAGGGTCTCGGTGAGCGCGAACTCGCAGCGCCGGTCGTTCTTCAGCGCCAGCAGCGCGGCGGGGTCGAGCCGGAGCAGCGACACCCGCTTGGTGATCTCCAGGCCGCGTTCGCCGGAGTCGAAGTACGCCTGGCCGAGCCGGTCCAGGTCGAACGCGAGCCGGTCCCCGGCGAGCAGGCCCTTGCGCCGGGAGTCCCAATACGTGGCCCTGACGAGCCCCGGGGCCGCGCCGCGTTCGGCCTCGTAGGCACGTTCGGCGGCGCGGGCCAGGTCCAGGGCCATCCGGTAGGTCTGGAAGTAGATCCCGGACACCTGACCGGCCATCCACCCGTACAGTTCCGGCCCGGTGAACTTCGCGGTGAGGAAGTCGCTGACGGCGGTGAGGTGCGCGATCTGCCGTTTGTGGATCTCCAGGTCGCGCCGGGCGAGGGCGAGCTGGAGTTCGGCGCTGGTGACCTGGTGGCCGAGCTGGACGACGTCGGAGCGGCAGGTGTCGAGCTGGAACCGCCAGTCCTGCTCGGTGCGCTCCTGGTCGGCCCGTACGCCGAGCAGTTCGCCGACCATGCCGAACCCCTGGCCGAGCCCGGCGGCGACGTCCGCGCCGACGTCCAGGGCCTTGCCCACCTGGTCGCCGCCGACCGAGGTGCCCATGATGAACGGCCCGACGAGGGCCTGCGGCACGCCTGAGGCGACCGCCGCGCCGATCTTCAGCCCGCTGGAGACGAACTGCGCCGCCGCGCCCGCCACCAGCATCGCGAGCTGCGCCTCCTGGAGCGGCGAGATCCCCTCGTCCACGAGTTTCTTGTAGTAGGCGACCCGGTTCTCGGCGGCGGCCTTGGCGTCGCGGGCCTCGGCCAGCCCCTCCTCGGCGATCTTGACCTCGGTCTCCTTGAGCTGCGTGGTCAGCGCCAGGATCTCGCCGTCCTGGCGGTTCTGGAGCCGGCTGAGTTCCTCGTTGTCGCGGCGGTCGATGACGTCGAGCAGGTCGGCCCCGAGCTGCCGGAGCCGGTCGGCCAGGTCGCGGGCCCGCTGGTACACGACCTCGAACCGGTAGGCGGGCACCGGCACGGCCGCCGCGGCGGCGGCCACGTCGGCCGTGTCGCCGCCCGCCGCGCCGCGCACCAGCGCCATGACGTCGAGCGGCGGGTCGAACAGCGGGATCGGCCTGCTGACGCCCATGATGTCGAGCGATGCCCGGATCTTGGTCAGCCGGTCCTCCACGCGCGTCCAGTACTCCATGAACCGTTCGTTACCGGGCACGTAGAAGTAGGGGTGGGCGACGCCCGCGTGTACCGCGCCGGCGTCCTTGAGCAGCGCGCCCTCGGCGGTGAGGTGCCCGGTCTCGACCGGCCCGTCGCCCAGCTCGGAGGAGTAGGGCGCGGCGGGCGGCAGCGCCGCCGGGCCGAGGGTGACAGGCCGCGGGCCGAGCAGGTCGTAAGCGTAGATGTAGAGCATCCGCGCCTCGTCGATGGTCTCGGCGGTGTACTGCCCGAACAGCATGTCGCCCCAGTCGAGCAGGTTGTCGATGTAGGCCATGACGACGGCCCGCCGGTAGGCGTCGGGCCGCAGCTCGGCGATGGCGTGCGGGTCGTACGGGTCGTTCAGGTACGCCCGGATGAGCGACTGCCGGTCGCCCATCGAGTTGTACTGCCGGCGCAGCCCGCCGATGATCGCGACGCGTTCGGCGAGCGCGGCCCCGCGAGGCTCGGCCACCAGCGCCGCCCTGACCTCGTCCAGGCCGGTGCCGGCGAGGTGGGTGAGATAGTCCAGCTCGTCGGTGGTGAGGTCGCGGGCCCGGCGGAAGGCGGGCGCGAGAGCCGTCAGCTCGGTGAGGATCGGCGACAGCAGGGATTCGAGCGCGCCGGACCCCAGCTCGGCGAGATCCTGGCGGCACTCGGCGACCAGCGCGTACACGTCGGCGGCGAGGAACGGCAGGAACCTCCAGTAGCGGGCCGGTGAGGTCGGGTCGAAGACGTACTCGTACCAGCGTCTGGCCTCCTCGAAGCGTTGCGCACCGTTCAGCGCCTGGGCGATCAACAGCGGCGCGTGGAAGAAGATCTCCCAGTAGTACAGGCCGTTGGCGCTGTCGAAGTCCAGGTAGGAGCTGACCGGGACGTTGGCCGCCAGCTCCGGCTTGACCCGCACGGTTTTGGCGTCGGAGACGGTGGCGCTGAAGGCGGGCAGCTCCGCGAGCTCCTGCGTGGTGGGGTCGAGCAGCGCGTCCACGCCACCGGCGAGCAGCCGCAGGTTCAGCTCGGCGGCGGTGCTGGAGGTCAGCCGGATCAGCTCGGTCGGCAGCGCGGCGATCTCGTAGGGGCGCGGCACGGCGTCGCCGGCCGGGTAGGCGGCGTAGTTCTGCCCGAGGAACAGGTACACGGCGGTGTCGCCCTCCAGCAGGCCGGTGAAGTCGCCGGGGAACCCGGCGGGCAGCGCGCGCCAGTTGCCCTCGTACGGCAGGAACTTCAGCGGCGTGCCGGGCTCCCAGCCGGGGGGCAGCGGGGCGTAGCCGGTGGGGCCGAACGCGTACCGCCGCTCGCCGCGGGTCAGCACGCCTCTGATCGGCTGGGCCGTCTTCTTCGGGTATCCCGGATCGATGTGGTCGGGGATGGTGGTCCCGCCGTCGGCGAGGGTGTAGCGGACGTACTCGTCCGGGCCGACCAGGAACAGCCTGCCGTCGGCCAGGTAGGCGGCGGTGACCGCGCCGCTCGCGGAGAACCTGGTCGCGACCCGGCCCAGGTCGCGCGTGCTCCCGTCCCCGCTTCCCGTGTAGGTGCCGCGGTCGTTGTCGAAGACGATCTCGATCGAGCCACCGCGCACCACGGGCCCCGGCCCGTCCTGGACCGGCACCTGGTCGGTGTTGCCCGCCAGCTCGTGCGAGGGGGACTCCACCGTGAGGTCGGCGTTCAGCCGCACGTACCGGTCGCCGTAGACCAGGAAGGTCGCGTCGTCGTTCTGGTGGACCCGGTCCAGGCCGGTCACCCCCCACGCGGCGGAGGCCGACCGCGGGGGCCTGCCCGCCGCGGTGAACTGGTCGCGGTCCCGGGAGTAGAGCACCTCGGTACCGTCCGGCATGGTGAACGCCACGTCGATCTTCGTCCAGGCGACCGGCAGGCGGTCGCCGCCGCCGTCCGCGAACCTTTTCGGGTAGCCGGGGTCGAGCGTGCCGAAGGGGGTCGCCGAGTAGCGGTAGTACTCCTCGCCCGCGAACAGGAGCACCACGCCGCCGCGGACGACACCGGCGTCCACCCGGCCGTCGCGCAGCAGAGCGGTGCCCGCGACGCCGAACCGCTCGGCGACCCGCTTGCGGGTCTGCTGCGAGGTCACCTTGCCGGGCGGCACGGCGATGAACACCCCGCCGGCGGCGTCGAAGAAGTACAGGGTGCCGTCGGTGAGGCGGAACGCGGCGTCCACCCGGTCCCAGGTGGTGGGCAGCCGGTCGGTGTTGGGCTTGAACGCCTGGAGCGGTTCCGGGCGGCCGGGCGCGGCGACAGGACGGCACAGGAAGCTGCCGCCCTTGTGGTCCACGCTGAACCAGCGGCCGTCCTGGCTGTCGGCGGGCGCGTTGAACCGGACGACGTCGTCCTCGGTGACCGCCGTGACGGCGGGCTCGTCGAACAGCCGGTCCAGGTCGGCGGGCCGGGGCGGGGCGATGGTGCCGATGGCGGGCAGCCCGTACATCTCGGACGTCAGCGTGAACGCCGACTCCACCGCGCTCGTGCCGTAGGTGTAGGCGCACCGGACGACGATCGCGTCATGGTCGCTGACGCCGGGCACCTTCCGCGACGCCTGCACGTAGAGCCCGACGTCGCCGATCAGGCCCTCGCGTTCGGCGTCCACCGCGAGCACCTGCGCGGGCAGCCACTCGCCGTTCAGGTTGCGGAACGAGTAGTAGATCTTCACCTGGTACCGCGGCGGCGGGGCGTCGACCTGCTGCCGCCCGTCCGCCCCCGCGGTGACGACCACGGTGGCCGCCGACGGATCGCCCGCGGGGGCGGGCTCCACGACCGGCCAGAAGACGAACACCCGGCCGAAGGCGTGAACCGGGTGGACCCGCTCGGCGGCGATCTGCACGTCCACCTTCAGCCAGGGCTCCCAGGTGGCCGACAGCTTGTCACCGTCGCGGAACTCGGCGGAGCGGTGGTAGTAGCGGGGCGGGTCCGTGCGGGTGCGGCCGAACAGCACCAGCCGGCGCACCTCGGGCCCGGACCCCTCGGGCCGGTAGACGTAGCCTCCGGCGATGGCCAGCCGGGAGACCTCGGTGTACTCGTCCAGGTAGCGCTTGTAGGCGGCCTGGACGGTTTCGGCGGTGATGTCGCCCTGGAGCAGGTCGCTCTCCAGGGCGGCGAACGCCGGGGTCTTGCGGGCGCGCAGTTCGGGGCGCAGGTAGTTCTCCGGGTACAGGAAGACCTTCCGGTTGGCCTCCCAGGTCCGGTAGGCGCGCATCCACGTCCACCAGGTCCGCAGCCGGTCGCGTACCTCCTCGGGGTCGGCCCCCTCGGGCAGCGCGACGGTCTCCAGGCCGAGCAGGTATCGCTGGAGGTAGAGCTGGGTCGCGGCGATGGCCTCGCGGACCCGCGAGGTCGTGCCCGCAGGCCCCATGTCCACATCGATGAGGTAGCGCTCGTACAGCGCGCGCGAGTCGCCGTGCCGGGGCGTCAGCCGGGCGACCAGCGCGTCGCGTTTGAGGACGTTCAGCCGGTCGCGCGTCTGACCGGACACCTTCGGCCACTCCTGGGCGGCGGTCCGCCGCCGGAGCATGCCGTGCAGCGCGTCCGCCGCCGCGTCGAGGTCCGGGGCGGAGCCGTGGATCTTCGCCCACACGTCGTACAGTTCCGCGACGCCGGTGCCCACCTTGCCGGCCGCGGCGAACAGGTCCACCAGGGTCAGCAGGAACTCGATCTCGAACAGGCTCTGCTCGCTGGTGCCGGCCCGCAGCAGGCCCATGTTCCGCCGGGCCCAGCGCACCTCGTCGATCGGCCGGGCGAACGTCTCGGCCAGGTAGGCGTAGGGGTCCTCGACGCCGTCCACGAAGAACCCGGCGAGCCCGGCGGGCGTGGTACGGCACAGCGCGGCGAAACGGACGATCGTGTGCACGTCGCTCAGCCGGTAGTCGGCGGTCCCCGTCCAGCGGTGTCGGAAGTCCTGCGGGAAGGTGCGGTCCACCAGGTGGTAGGAGCCGGAGTAACGCAGGTAGCGCTCGCCCTTGAGCAGGTAGGTGCGGCCGTCCAGGACGAAGGCGCCGTCGGGGCCGCTCTCGAAGTCGGGCGGCGCGTCGCCCCAGTCGCCGCGTACGGCCCTGGGGTAGCCGGGCTCGACATGGTCAAGGGCGCCGTCCGCCGGATAACGGGCGTACCGGCCGCCCCTGAAGACGTACAGTTCGCCGGACGGCGCGGTGAACGCCGCGTCGGGGGGACCGGCGTCGAAGGAGTCGCGGACCACCCCCCAGTTCCCGCTCACCGGCGTGACCGTCCCGCCGGACAGGCACCGGCCGTCCCGAAACAGCCGGACGACGCCGTCGCGGCCGGCGAACGCCGCGTCCAGGCCGTCCTGGAAGGCGGGCGGCAGCGGCGGCAGGCCCAGCTCGGCGGCCAGGTCGCCGAGCGCGCGCGGGTAGCCGTCGTCGATGTGGGCGTGCCCGGGGCCCGAGTAGCGGACGTACTGGTCGCCGGAGAACAGGTAGATCCGCCGGTCGGCGACGAGCGCGGCGTCCACCCTGCCGGTCTCGGCGAGGTTGTCACGGGCCCGGCCGAGGGCGTCCGGCGCGAAGGAGGCGGACAGGGCGGGCGACACGGTGTGGCAGACCCCGCCGATGATCACATGGATGGTGCGGTCATTGCCGACGATCGCGTCGATCGGCCCGCCGAGGGCGTCCTCGAAGGACTCCGGAAGCCGCGCGAACGGCTCCTCGGTGCGCAGGCCGCCCGCGATGGGCTTGGGGTAGCCGGGGTCGATGTCACGGTAGGCGTCGCCGGTGTAGCGGACGTACCGGTCGCCGGAGAACAGGTAGGTGTGCCGGCCGCGCCACACGAACGCCGCGTCGATCGTGCCGCCGGGGGCCGGGAAGGGATCGGGGGAGCGCCCCCACTGGTCCCTGACCGGCACGCGCGGGCCGAACGCGCCGTCGCGGAAGGCCGCGCAGGTGTCGCCGAAGAAGAACCAGGTGGCGCCGTCGGCGGTGCGCAGCGCCGAGCGCAGCTCGCCGGAGTCGTGCAGGTCGTGGCCGAAGCGGGGGTAGAGCCGCTCGATCGGGCGGACGATCGACCAGTGGCCCGCGCGGTCGTCGTAGGAGACGCAGTTCCGGCCCGCCAGCAGTACCAGCCCGGTCCCCTCGGCCAGCACGGCGTCGGGAAAGGCGAACCCGCCGGGCGCGCCGGGGAAGACGGCGGAGGCGTGGACGGTGGCGGGGTGGCCGTCGTCCGGCGTGGCGTAGGAGGAGCCGGAGTAGACGACAAGGCGTACCAGCCCATCGGCGTCGGGCCTGCTGTAGAGGTGGGTCCGGTCGCGGTGTACGTAGGCCAGCGCGACGCTCTCCAGGCCGCCCCAGTGCTCGCTGATCGGCCGCGGGTCGCCGTCGGCGAGCGACGCGCCCGCGGCCTGCACGACGAACTGGTCACCGCTGAACAGGTAGGTCCTGCCGTCGCGGCCGGTGAACGCGGCGTCCACCGCGCCGGTCTCGCGCAGTACGTCGCGGGGGCGGCCCCACTCCTCGGCGATCGGGTAGTCGCGGCCGAGTTCGGTGTTGTAGCAGGTGGGGCCGCTGAACAGGTACGTCGTGCCGTCCGTACCGTTCAGCACGGCGGAAAGGCCCGTGCCGAACCGCTCCGGCACCGTGCGCAGCGCGCGCGGCCGGTACGGCGTCGCCGCGACGGCGCGGCCCTCCAGCGCCGACAGCCGCCGCCAGCCCGCCCCGGTCTCGGCCACGATCGAGCCGTCCTCGACGAAGGCGCAGCGCAGGTCGCCCAGCGGCAGGTCGTCGTAGCGCCGGTAGGACGCCGTGGACACCGCGTGGCACACCCCGTCACGGAACAGGTAGACGGTACGCCGGTCGGAGAAGGCGGCGTCCACCCCGTCGAGCCGCACCGGCAGCGCGCCCAGGCCCGGCTCACCGGACAGCGTGGACACGTGGCGCGGGTAGCCGGGGTCCACCGTGGTCAGGGCGGCCCCCGTGTAGCGCACGTACTGGTCGCCGGAGAACAGATAGGTGCGGGTGCGCGGCACGTCCACGCCGTCGGCCTGCTCGGTGACGTCGAGGACGAACGCCGCGTCCACCCGCCCGGTGCGGGCGAGGTTGTTGGTGACGCGGGCCCAGAGGTCGGAGATCGCGGCGGGGTGGCCGTCGTCGATCTCGGTGTAGTCGGCGGTGGAGTAGCGCGCGTAGTGGTCGCCGGAGAACAGATAGGTACGCCCGTCCAGGCCGACGAACGCCGCGTCGATCCGGTCGAAGGGGATGCTCTCCCACTTCTCGTGCAGCGCCATCGGCTCCGACCACCAGCGGTGCGCCGCGTCGAAGCGGACGAACCGGTCACCCGCGAACAGGTACGTGCGCTGGTCGCGCCCGGTGAACACCGCGTCCACCGGCCGGGACAGCATGCTGTCGGGCATGTTCCACCAGTTGTCCGACAGCGGCTTGGGGAAGCCGGGGTCGGGGGTGCGGTAGTCGCGGGTGGAGTAGCGCACGTAGAAGCGGGAGTCGTCGGCGGAACGCGCCTTCAGCCTGCGCCCCTCCCGCGCGACCGCGACCGTGACGCCCTCGGCGGTGGCCAGCTCCCAGCGCGCCGCGCCGCCCGCGATCCCGGTGAGGGTGAGGCCGTGCTCCTGGAAGAGCAGGCGCAGCGCGGGGGTGAGCCGTCCGGCGTCCAGGTCGGCCTGGTGGGAGTCCGGTAACTCCAGCAGCACACCCCCGGTGCCGAACAGGTAGGTGCGGCCGTCCATCACGAACGACACCTCCACCCGGGTCAGCCCGCCCCAGTCGCCCTCGATCGCGCGCGGGAACCCCGAGTCGACGGCCGAGTAGTCGGCGGTGGAGTAACGCACGTAGGTGTCGCCGGTGAACAGGTACGTGCGGCCGTCGAGCCCGGTGAACGCCGCGTCGATCCGGCCGCCCGGCGCCGGGCCGCCGAGCAGGCCCCAGCGTTCCGCGGTCGCCTCGACGGTCGCGCCGGTGCCGTCGAGGGCGGCCGTCCGGCCGCCCTTGAACAGGTGCAGCACCCCTGAGGGGTCGGTGAACGCGGCCTCCACCCCGCTCTCGAACTGCGGCGGGACGCCCTGGAGGCGGCGCGGCGCGCCCTCGTCGGCGCGGACACCGGGGTTTTCCAGGCTGTCGGAGTAGCGCAGCACCTGACCGCCTGCGATGAGGTGGACGGCGGAATCGGTGGTGTAGGCCGCATCGATGCGGCCGGGGTCCGTGGCCGGGGCGTCCCGGCCCCAGAACTCGGCGATGGGCCGCTCTCCCGCCGCGGTGATCCAGCGGTCGCCGCTGAACACGTGTACGACGCCGTCGGCGTCCTGGAAGCAGGCGTCCATCCTCTCGTTCGCACCCGGTAGCCCCTCGCGGGAGCGCCACTCGGCGATGTCGCGCGGGTAGCCGTCATCGACGGCCGAGTAGTCGCCGGTGGAGTAGCGCACGTACCGGCCCCCGGAGAACAGGTGGACCCGGCCGTCGGCGTCGCTGTAGGCCGCGTCGATCCTCGCGAAGGCGTCGCCCGCCTTTCCCCAGGTCTGGGCCTTCGGGGCCCACCGGGTGCCGCCGGGTTCGCGGGTGAACGTCAGCGCCGCGCCCGCCGTGTCGCGCCCGAGGAGCCAGGCGACGCCGTGCCGCACGAACGCGGCGTCCACGGTCGCCAGGGCGGCGAGCCGCGGCGACAGGTCGGTGAGCGGGCGGCGCGCCTCGGCGGTGCGGGCCCTGGTGGCGGCGTCGTAGGTCCAGTAGCCACAGTCGTCGCCGAACAGCAGGATCGTGCCGTCGCCCGCGTCGAGCAGGGCCTGGATGCGGTTGACGCCCGGCGGCAGCGTCAGCGGTTCGGGGAACTTGCCGGCGAGGTCCTGGTCGGCGAAGACCGCGCGTACCTCGGTGGCGTCGAGGCCGAGCTTGGCGGCGAGCAGCCCGAAACGGCGGATCCGGCGGTGGGCCGCCCGCAGCCGCGGGTCGTCTGGGGGCTCGGGCGCGTCGAGCGCGGGGGCCGCGAACAGCAGGCGGGCCTCCCGCTCGCCGCCCGCGACCGCCCCGCACAGCGCCCGCGCCGTGGCCGGGTCGAGGCCGAGCACGTCGGCGAGGCAGCCGTACAGTGTCGCGTCCTGCCGGGCGGCCAGCGCGTCGAGCCGGTCGGCGATCTCCGCGACGGCGGCCGTCAGCTCCTTCGCCACGTCGTGCAGCAGGAAGAAGACATCACGGGCGTAGTCGGCCATGCCGGGCAGCTCGAACGCGAGCGAGTTGTCGGCACTGGCGAAATGGCCCAGCCAGGCGGGCGGCACGGCGTACCGGTCGGTGATCCGGCCCTGCTGGACCAGGTGGCCGAGCAGCGCGGCGCGCTGCTCGTCGGTGAGGCCGAGGCGGGTGAGCGCCGCCGGGTCCAGCCGGTAGGGCGCCTCGTCCCGCAGCACCCCGGCGATCCGGTCGAACACGAGCCGCTGGTCGGCGGCGTCGAACTGCGGGCCGAGCGCGATGGTGCCGTCGGGGTCGTCGAACGCCGGCGGGTCGATCACCCGGCCGCCCGCCAGGACGACGCCGTCGAGCGCCGCGAAGACCCTGGTGGCGGCGATGTCGTCGGCGAGGCCGGCGAAGTCCTCGGCGGCGAAGGTGGTCAGAGCGGTGCGGTGGGCCGCGATCTGGCCGCGCAGCGCGGCGAGTACGGCCGGGCGCAGGACCGCGAACTCCGCGGCCAGCCCGAAATCGGCCGGGGCGATGTCGAGCAGCGCCACGTGGTCGGTGTAGCGGTCGTCCGCGTCGAGGTGCCCGTTGAACCGCAGGCTCGCCAGCAGGCGGGTCGTCTGGGCATCGGTGAGCCGCAGTCCGGCCAGGGCCGCCGGGTCGAGCGGGAGGGCGTCCGTGCGAAACCGGTCCAGCCGCTCCTGGACGAGGCGGGCGACCGGGCCGGCGGCCTCGGTCAGGTCCACGTTGACGGTGAAGCGGGCGGCGTTGCCCGGGTCGAGGAAGAAATCGGGGTCGAGGATTTCGCCCTGTTCGTCGAGATGGCCGTTGAACACGAGATTGTCGTACAGTTCGGCGCGCTGGTACGTTCCGATGCCCTCCAACCCCTCCAGATCGGACGGGTAGAACGCCGCCGCGCCGTTCACCGTGGCGGCGATGGCCTCGAACAGGGCCTCGCGGCAGGGCTCGAAGTCGCCCGCGAGGTCACCGGGCGTCGCCGCCGCCAGTGTCCCGTCGGCGCGCAGCCCGCCCCGGTACACCAGGTTGCGGAAGATCTTGCCCTGGAGGCGGTCGCCCAGGCCGAGCCCCTTGAAGTCCGAGGGGAAGATCGTGCCGAGGTCCGTCACCGCCCGGTACGCGGCGGCCTCGGCCTTGGCCCGGTCGACTTCGAGCAGCCGGCTTCCGACGGCCGCCACCACCCCCTCGTCGAAGGCCACCAGCACGTCGTGGACCACCTGCGCGGCCCGCTCGCCGAACCGGTCCGAGGCCAGTGCCCGCGGGGACAGCGCGACGCCGTCGAGTTCGCCGCCCAGCCGCTGGAACAGCGCGGCCAGGTCCGATGTGCCGGGATCGGGCCGGCCGCCCAGGATCTCGGCCAGCTCCGCGCTGTCGAACCCGGCCGTCCCCATCCAGCCCACGACCGCGAACAGCGTCTGGGCCAGCCACAGCGCCGGCTCCGCGGCGCCGCCCTCCAGCACCCGGTGCATGTCGCGGATCTCCGGCCCCGGCTCGCCGAGGACGGCGAACGTGGTGTATCGCTGGAGCGAGGGATCGCCCTCCAGTACGACGAGCACGTCGAACAGCTCGTCCACACCGACCCCGAGCGCCGTCGCGAGCAGCCCGGCCCGGCGCAGCAGCGAGATCTCCGCGAGCCCGACCTCCCCCCGGTCGAACGGGCTCGGCTCACGGGCCGCGTAGTGCTCCCGGTAGCGCCGGACGATCTGCGCGATGTCCGGTTCGGCGACGTCGATCATCTCCGCCAGCCGGAACCGGTAGTCGCGGTTGGCGGGGGCGAGAATGTCGCCCGCGCACACCTCGACCTGCGCGTTCTTTCCAGGACGCCAGGGCACGACCAACCCGCACACCTCCTCGGCGCCGAGCCCGTGCGCCTGCCCGAGCCGCGCCACCGCCGCGACCGCGCGCAGCGCCGCCAGGTCCAGCCGGCCCCCGGCGCAGGAGGTCAGGATCAGGTCGAGATCGGTGAGCGACGTTCCGGTACGGCGGGCCAGCCGGATCAGCCGGTGCGCCCGGTCGAGCCAGACCGGCGGCAGGTCGGCGCCGCCGTCCGCGGGGGAGAGCGCGATCTCCTCGTCGTCGAGTACGACGAGCCCGCCCTGCCCGGCGAGCCCGGCCAGCTCCCGCAGCCCGGCGTGGTCCAGCCCGGTCGTCTCGGTGAACCTGCGCACGTCCCGCAGCACCGCGAGCGTCTCGCCGGGCGCGAGCCCGTACCGCTCCCCGAGCACCGCCGCGTCCGTGCTCGATTCGGTGACGGCCACGACGTCCTCGGGGGTGAGCTCCAGGTATTCCCGCGCCGCCACGTCGTGATCGACGTGCGTGGCGAACAGCCGGTACAGCTCCTCCGGCGTCACCTTCATCTGCTCCAGGCACACCCGAAGCCGTTCGGATTTCAGCGAGAAGGGCAGCCCGAAGGGATAGGAGGTCTGCCGCAGCGTCTCGTATGGATCGCTCCCGACTAGGCGCTCCAGCACCTCGTTGACGATGTCGAGATAGGGGGTCTCGGTGAAGGTGTTGTCGGAGTCCAGCACGATGCGCTTCAGATCGGGCCGTCGTTCCAGCAGTTCAGGCCGGTCGAACGACCCCTCCAGCAGCCCGAGCAGTTCCACGAAGTACGCGGCGGGCGACCAGACCGACCGCGCGTCGTCCTGCTCGGGAAAGCGGAGTTCTCCGAAAAGACGCGTGTAGTCCGGCGACGATCCCTCATTGACCATGCTCATCTCCCGCAGGCGGCTCCGGAACGGCGCCTCATGATCCCGAAGATGAACGAATACGCCTACTTACCGAAAAGACAGATCTCGCCCCCCGGTTTTTTGCAGTACAGAACAAGCAATTAAGTCCCCGACGGTTGCAGCTCGAATATCTGCCAGGATTCGCCCGGGGCCAGGCCGGCGAGTTCACGGCCGCACTCCTGGAGGAACCGCGGGCCCGAGGTGATGTGGGCGGTGCCGGCGTGGGCGTCCCTGAACAGGCGCTGGATCAGCCCGTCGCGTAAGGCGGAGGTGCCGCCGGAGGTGTAGACGAACCGGGCGACCTCGGCGACGGTCCAGGTGGCGTGGTTGAGGGCGAGCCGGACCATCGTCTCCTGGCGGACGTCGAGCCTGCGGCCCGAGTCCAGGGTGCGTTCGGTGTCGTCCCAGGTCTCGTGGACCAGGGCCCGCGCGGCGCGGTAGGCCGCCTCGGCGCGGGCGAAGTCGGCGTGGAAGGCGTCGCTGCCGGCGATCTGGCCGGGCCGTCCGGCTCGTGCCCCGGCGTGCCGGATCAGCTCGTCGAGCAGCCGGCGGCCGATGCCGAGCGCCCAGGCGGAGTGGCCGATCAGCGCCAGGTCGAGGATGCCCAGCCGGTAGATCGCGCCGCCGCGCAGCGGCTCGTTCCGGTCGAAGACGTGCGTCTGCGACTCCGGTACGAAAGCGCCGTCGATGGCGTAGTCGATGCTGCCGGTCGCGCGCAGGCC
This sequence comes from Spongiactinospora gelatinilytica, assembly GCF_003236385.1. GTDB lineage: Bacteria > Actinomycetota > Actinomycetes > Streptosporangiales > Streptosporangiaceae > Spongiactinospora > Spongiactinospora gelatinilytica. The sequence goes on along the minus strand of NZ_POUA01000029.1, from coordinate 17,617 downwards.
GAGGACGTCCCAGTTGCCGAGCATCGTGACGTCGTCGATCGGGGTGATGAAAATGCGGGTCTCGCCGGTGCCCTCGATGGCGCCGAGGCTGTGGACGTACTGGGCGTGCGGCATGCCCGAGGCGAAGCTCCACCGGCCGCTGAGCCGGAAGCCGCCGTCCTCGCGTACGGCGGTGCCCGGCCGGGTGCCCTGGCCCGCGAAGATCGGCGTCCGTGGGCCCTTGAACATCCGCTCGACGGCCTCGTCGCCGAGGTAGGCGCCGGCCGTGCCGCTTTCCAGCGCGGAGGCCATGACCACCCAGCCGGTCGAGGGGTCGGCGTAGGAGAGCTCCTCGAAGACGGCGATCAGCTCACGGGGGGACAGCTCGGCGCCGCCGAGCGGTACGGGCACCCATATGCCGAAGAGTCCGGCGTCTCGCAGTGCCTCCACGACCGGGGTGGTGAGCCTGCACAGCGCCTCGCCCGCCGCCGCCTCGCTCGCGATCAGCGGGCGCAGCTCGCGCGCCCGGTCCAGCGCGGCGGTGCCGGCCGTGTGAAGTCGCGGGGCTTCGCTCATGTCCGGATGCTCCTGTCCGTGAACACCGCTGCGAGGTGGATTCGCTGGAAGACATACCCCGCATTACGCGACCGCGATCATGGACAAAATGATTGAAATGTTGACTTTTTCCTTCGACAACAAGACCGTCATGCGTACGGGCATCCGGCCCGGATTGGAGAGCTCATGCGAAGCATCCGTAAATCCACCATGCTGGCCGCGTCGATCGCCACCGGCCTACTGACCATATTGCCGGCGGGAGTGGCGAACGCCGCCCCGGCGGGGGAGACCTACCCGGAGTGCGAGCTGTTCTTCGACCAGGCAAGTGTCGTCGACGGCAAGGTCCGCTTCACCGGCGGCGCGAAGTGCGCGCCCACCTCGTCGGCCAACGTGGGCTGGCTGCTGGTCTGGCTGACGCCGCACCATGACGCGCCGTACAACGAGGCGGTCGGCGAGAAGCGAGGCAAGGCGAAGACCCTCACCGCCGACAGCACCGTGCCGTGCGTCAGCGGGAACTACCAGGGCTCTGTCTTCGCCACCCTGGTCGGCGACAAGGGCGTCGAACACCTCAAGGTGGACACCACCGCCACGATCTCCTGCTGAACCGTCGCCCCGGCGCCCGCGCGCCGGGGCGATCACGGCGAATCGCCGTGTTAGGCTGCCATCGGTGCCGCTGATCACCACCGGGCGGCTGGGGGACATCTTCGGATACCGCCGCCTCTACGTGATCGGCATCATCACCTTCACCGCCGCCTCGGCGCTGTGCGGGCTGGCCGGGTCGCCGTCCTGGCTCCTGGCCGCCAGACTGCTCCAGAGACTGGGCGGCGCGCTGCTGTTCCCGCAGGTCATCTCGCCGATCCTGACGATCTTCCCGGCCCGCCAGAGGGGCCGGGCGTTCGGGGTCGCCGTGCTCACCGCGGTCGGCTCGGCGTACGCCGGGCGGCTTTCCGACCGGTTCGGCGGCAAGTACATCCTGATGACCGGCCTCGCGCTGCTGGCCACCGGCCTGCTGGTGCCGGCCGTCATGGCCGGGCCGGACACCGACGCGTGGAGCCTGCTGCCCGGCCTGCTCATCATCGGGATCGCCGGCGGCGCGACGTTCGCGCCGCTCCAGCAGGCCACCATGGACGGCCTTGATCCCCGGCTGGCCGGGGAGGCGTCCGGCGTCTCCAGTACGATCCGGCAGGTCGGCGGCGTCCTCGGCACCGCCGTACTGGGCGCGCTGCTGGCGGCCCGGCTCGCCTCGGCCCTGCGCGAGGAGGCCGAGAAGCGCGCCGGGGCGCTGCCCGCGCACCTGCGCGCGCGGTTCGTCGACGACAGCGCCGCCGCCGCGCGGCACTACCGCCCGCCCACACCCCCGGGCGGCCTGGACGCCGCCACGGCCGGCCTGTACGGACGCGTCACCGCCGACACGTTCGCCACCGGTTTCGTCACCGCGATGCAGACCGCGTTCGTGGCGTGCGCCGTGGCCCTGGTGATCGCCGCGCTGTGCTGCCTCATGTTCGGCCCGCCGGGCAGGCCGCGGGACTGAGGCCCCTCGCGTTCCATCAGCCGCGCTCGCCGAGCGTGACCGTGCCGCGCGAGCCGTCGACCGTGATGACCTGGCCGTCCTGGATGCGCGTGGTGGCGCCCGCCGCGCCCACGACGGCCGGGATGCCGTACTCGCGGGCGACCGTCGTGCCGTGGGAGATCATCCCGCCCGTCTCGGTGACGATGGCGGCGGCGTTCAGGAACAGCGGGGTCCAGCCCGGGTCCGTGGACGGGCACACCAGCACCTCGCCCGGCGCGATCCGGGCCGTGTCCGGATCGAAGACGACCCTGGCCGGTCCGGACGCGAGCCCGGACGCCCCGGCGAGGCCGCGCACGAGGGCGTCGTCGCCGGTCTCGACCGGCCGGTACTCGGGGGCGGTGCCATCGGACAGGACGACGGCGGGCACCTGGCGTCGCTTCGACTCCCGCTCGTAGACCGCTCGGCGCTCGGCGACCGTGGCACGGAAGCCGTCGCCACCCGGCAGCGCCGCCGCGGTTGGGCAGGCGTACCGCGATGCCCTCGCCGACCAGCCGCACCAGCGCCTCGCGGACGACGGGCCAGGCTGACCTGGTGTCGCTGGGCCAGCTCCTGCGGCTTGAGCGCTTCGCCCGAACGACAATGTCGCGTTGCGCGGTGTGGCGGTCACGCCCGCCGACTGCCTGCCCGTCCCCGCCGTTTCGGTCACTCGCAAGGTGCTCGGGATGACCGGGTCGACCGGCGTGCCCGTGGCGACAGGGGCACTCCCGGGCCGTAACCCCTTTCCGCTGGAGCGGCGGATCGACGCGCTTCGGATGGACGCGCTGCCGGTGCTCAACCGGCCGGGGCCGCTCGCGGGCGGGCCGGCCGGGCCGCCCGCGCACCGTCGGCTCGCCGGCTGGCTGCTGGCGGCGGAAGCGCCGGTCACGGTGCTGGCGACCGGGCCGATGACCAATCTGGCCTGGTGCCTGAACCGGCATCCGGAGATCGAGTCCAAGATCGCCGAGGTCGTGTTCATGGGCGGTGCCCTCGACGTACCGGGCAATGTCCATCAGCCGGGGCACGACGGCTCGGCCGAGTGGAACATCCACTGGGACCCCGGCGCTGCCCAGCGCGTCCTCGACAGCGGCGTGCCCGACACCATGTTCCCCCTGGACGTCACCGAACTGGTGCCGATCACCGGCGAGTTCGCCCTGGCGTTCGGCGCGCGCTGCGCGAGCGCGCCGCCGGTGCTCGTGCTCACCACGTTCGACAACGACACCCTCGTCCTGGACGCGATCCGCGCGGGGGCCTGCGGCTACCTGCTCAAGGACGTGACGCTGGAACGGCTGACCCGGGCGATCCGCGTCATCGCCGCCGGGGGGACGCTGATCTCCCCCTCGATCACCGACCGGCTGCTGCGCGCCGTCCACCGCCGCGAGGGCCCGGCCGGGGAGGACCTTCCGCCGGTCCAGCGGCTCACCGAACGGGAACTCGAAGTGCTGCTGCCGGTCGCCGAGGGCTACAGCAACCGGGAGATCGCGCAGGCGCTGTTCCTGGCCGAGGGCACGGTCAAGAACCACGTCTCCACCGTCCTGCTCGAGCTCGGCGCCCGCGACCGCACCAACGCCGTGCTGCGCGCCCTGCACGAGAACGTCCTGGACCGACTCCCCCCGGATCAGTCGCCGGCGGCGTGCCGGGCGAAGGCGGTCTCGATGTCGGTGCGCTCGATCGCCGGGCCGGGCAGGCCGGTGGGGCCCTCGACGGTCAGCGCGTTCAGGAACAGGGCGAGCTGCCGCTCGGCCGCGCGCGGCCAGTCCGGTCCGTGCGCCAGGGGCTGGGTGAGGAGCGAGGTGAAGACGATCAGGTCGGTGGCGTTCGCCGTGGCCCGGACGCTGCCGTCGGCCCGGCCGCGGTCGAGGAAGGCGTCCAGGTGGCCGTAGATCGTCCGGCGCGCGTGTACCGCCTCGTCGGTCACCAGCGGCGGCGCGCCGTGCAGCGGCAGGACCAACTGGTCGGCCACCGCCAGGCAGCGGGCCAGGTACTCGCCGATCGCCTCGCGGCCGGAGCACCGCCGCGCGGCGATCTCCTCCAGGATGCCGACCAGCAGGTCGTAGGCGCGGTGTTCCAGGGCCTGCATGAGCGCGTCGCGGTCGGCGTACTTGCGGTAGAAGGTGGCGATGCCGACGCCCGCCTCCTCGGCGATGGTCCGCAGCGGGGCGTGGCGGCCTTCGCGGAGCATCACCGTGACGGCGGCGGCCAGCAGCCGCTCCCGGTTGGCCTCGGCGTCCCACCGGGTACGGCGGCGGCGCCCGCCGCCCTCCGCCGGTTCGCGCGCCATGGGTCCTCCCTCACCGCGAAGTTTTCTCAACGATATCCGCGTCCCGGGAATGGAGCCGGTGGTCGGCCACGTTATCCGGAGCAAATAGTCCGGAAAACAGGGCGGCACCGACCGCCAGAAAAGGGGCCATCGCCATGGCGCTCTCCTTCTTCACCCCCGCCGACTCGGCGATCCTGCTCATCGACCACCAGGAAGGCGTGCTGAGCTGGGTGGGCTCGGCCGACCTGAAGGAGGTCACCGCCAACGCGTTCGCGCTGGCCAAGGCCGCCAAGGCGCTCGACATCCCGTTGGTGCTCACCACCTCCATGGAGGACCACGCGCAGGGGCCGCTGCTGCCGCGGTTCGCCGAGATCGCCCCCGAGGAGTACGCCGGGCGCATCCGCCGGTCGGGCGTCGTGAACGCCATGGACGACCCGGCCTTCGCCGCCGCGGTGAAGGCCACGGGCCGCACCAACCTGATCATCGCCGGGGTGACCAACGACGTCTGCACCGTCTACCCGACACTGACCGCGCTCGACTCCGGCTACCGGGTGCAGGTCGTGGCCGACGCCGGAGGCTCGATGACCAAGTCCGCCGACGACATCGCGCTGCGCCGGATGGAACTGGCCGGAGCGGGTATCGCCTCCACCAACATGATCCTCACCGAGCTGGCGGGCACCTGGACCTCGCCCGCCGGCCAGGCGCTCATCCCCATCGTCGGATCGCTCATCCCCGCCTGACGGCCGGGCACTCTTCGCACCATCCCCCACAGGAGCACACCATGAGCATTCCCTACCTGGCCCAGCCGGAGCGGCAGCAGAAGCTCGAATGGCTGGAGGGCGGCGTCTTCTCCGTCCTGCTGGACGCGGCCGCGACCGACGGGCGGCTCACCGTCGGCCGGTTCGACGTCCCCAAGGACGAGGCTCCGCCGTTCCACATGCACACCCGCGAGGACGAGGTCTTCCTGCTGATCAAGGGCACCGCCCTGCTGTGGGTCGGCGACGAGGAGATGGAGCTGTCCGAGGGCGGCATCGTGTACCTGCCCAGGAACATCCCGCACGGCTACCGGATCACCTCCGACCGGGCCGACCTGCTGATGATCGCCACCCCGGGCGGCATCGAGGGCATGTTCCGCCAGGCCGGGCGGGACATGTCCACCCCCAGGCCGGAGGGGTTCGAGATCTCCAAGGAGGCGCTGGCCGCCGCCGCCGACGCCTACGGTCAGATCGTCGTCGGCCCGCCCCGCTGATGATCTCGGCGAGGCCGTCGCCCCGCCGGCCCCCGGGTCGGCGGGACGTCACGGCCCTGCCGTTCGACTGGGCCGTTCGACTGGGCCGTTCAGCGGGCGCGGTCCCCCCAGCGCTTGCCGCTCGCCGCGATCCCCTCCAGCATGTGCAGGGTGTGGTGGACCCCGGCCGCGTCGAGGGTGGCCTCCGCGACCGTCCCCGGGACCTCGCCCTGCTGCAACTCCTCCACCCCGAGCCCGTCCACCGGGATGGTGATGTGCTGCCCGTTGACGAGCGACAACTCGAAGGTCCACGGCTGGCCCGCCGTCTGCCGGACGCGTACCGCCGCGATCGACTCGAACCGGTAGTTGGCCCGCTGCCCGCCGGAGAACTCGCCGACCTCGAAGTCCAGCTCGGTGGTGACCTGGCGGACCCCGTCCCTGGTGAGCAGGAAGAGCATGATCTCGTAGTCGCGGTAGCGCCAGGGACCGCCCCGCACCCGGGCGCGCGAGGTCGCCGGGGCGGGGAAGTCGATGAAGCCGTAGGCGATGATCTCGCTCATGGCCAGCTTGTAGTGCCGCAGCGCGTCGTTGAGCAGGATCTTCCGGTCGCAGTCCAGCCAGGCGGCCATCTCCCGGTCCTGGGGCCGGTCGGCCAGCTTCTGCCGCCACCGCAGGAAGGCGGCCTGGTCGGCGGCCAGCATCCTTCGGCTCTCCCGCCGCTCGATGGCGTGCCGACGGTGCTCCATCGCGATGTCCAGCCCCACGCGCACGGTGAACGCCGCGGCCACCGCGGTGGTCAGCAGCGCCGCGATGGCGTCGCCGGCCGCGTCGGTCAGTATGGCGACCGCGCCGACCGTGAGCAGGGCCACCGCCCCCAGCATCGCCGCGGAAGACGGCGCGGGCGGCTCCGGCGGGCCGTTACGCCACCGCTCGCGCACCTCCGACACCCGGTACCGGATCAGCCAGTCGATCCGGCCGACGCCGACCCTGCTCTCCCGGTAGGTGTGCACGATCTCGTCACGGATCTTCTGCCGCACGCCCGCGGTCATCTCCATCCAGACCCCGCGCTCCATGCCGGGCGGCGTGTACTTCGCGAAGTAGTGCAGGAACCGCTTGTCGACCTTCCTGGCGAACCCGCCGGCCGGCGTCCGCCGTGGAGCGGGCCGCACCGGGTCGCGCAGCGCCGCCCGCAGCCGCCGGGCCATGACCTCCCGCAGGGTGCGGTAGCACCCGACGAGGCCCACCAGGTAGCCGAGGAAGCCGAGCAGCCGGCCGGACGTCAGCAGTGTGGACCCCAGCGAGAGGGCCAGCGCGCCGGTGACCGCCGCCGGCGCCGTCACCCGGGCGAGCACGACGCTCGGGGTCCGGGGCGGCGGCGGCTCGTACGGCCGGGGCGCCAGCGGCTCCGGCTCGAAGAACTTCCAGCACCGGCCGGACCGGTTGCGGGCCCGCCACTCACGCCTGGCGCGGGCCAGCCCGCGATCCCACATCTGGTCGTGCAGCGGGCCCTCCAGGAACGTGCCCAGGTGCCGCACGATCAGCGCCTTCTGGGTCTCGCCCAGCGCGTCCAGCTCCTTGAACACCGCCCGCAGGTCGGCCCTGGGGTCTTCCGCGCAGTTCAGCAGCCTGCGCACGGTCCGTACGCCGTCCATCCAGGCGCCGTCGCCGGCCCGGCGCAGCCCCCCGGGCTCGGCGCGCAGCGAGGCGGTCTCCTCGTCCGAAAGCTCGTGCCGCGTCCGGCCGCTGACCAGGGCGAGCAGCCAGTGGAACCAGACCTCGTCGGTGCGGTGCCCGGCGGCGAACGCCGCGTAGATCAGCTCCCTGGCCCGCCTGGCCATGCCGCCCTCCAGGTACCGCAGGCCGGTGCGGAACTTCTCCTCGGGCGCGGCGTCCGGCGACACCGTGTAGTTGTTGACGTCGCCATGGACCACCCCGGCCTGCACCCCGACGCGCGCCGAGCCGTCCGCGCTGTTCGTCACCCGCTGCTCCGGCCCGGTCATGACGGCGGTCCCTGGGCCAGGGTGATCGCCGCCGCGAGCGCCGTGGCCAGGCTGGAGACGTCGCCGATGAGCCCCCGGACCTTCCGCAGCGCCACCGTCACCGTGCTCGGCTGGGCACCGCCGCGCAGCGCCTCGTCCGCAACGGTCAGCTCGCCCTCCACGGCGTCGTAGGTCACCTGGTCCACCTGGCCCTCGGCCAGCGCGCGGCGGAGCCGGGCGCGCAACGCGTCGAGCGCCTGGGGCAGGTCGGCCGGCGGGGGCGGCTCGGAGGTGATCCGGATGCCGCCGTGTACGACGCCCGCCTGCACGCCCACCTGGGCGTTGCCCATCGCGATGTTCTCGGTCGTCCCGCGCATCTCCGGAATCCTCGGGGTCGGGGTCTGGGACGGCAGGGTGCCCGCGGCGTGCTCGGCCGCCAGCTCCCCGGCCAGGGCGGCGGCGAAGGCCGCCGCGTTGACCACGGCGCGGCGCTGCCATTGCGCGCGGTCGGTGACCTCCTTGCTGCCGTCGGCGCGGTCGCTGACGCCGCGCACGACGACCACCGGCAGCGATCCGTTCAGGTGCGCGGCCTGGGCGATGCCCGCGCCCTCCATCTCGATCGCTCGCGCGTCGTTGTAGTTGTCCCGGATCCAGTGGGCGTACGCGGAGGTCGCGGAGTTGAGCACCACCTCGCCGGCGGCGATCGGCCCGAAGTGGATCTCCGGCTCCGGGGTGTACTCCGGCAGGTACCGGACCCACGAATGGGTCCTTGCGATGTGCCTGGCGATCTGCTCGGCGGCGTGCGAGGTCTCCCAGACCCGGGGACGGCTCCTGAACCCGTCATCCTCGCTGGTCCCGCCGTGGAAGGCGTAGATGTGGGTGGCGACCACCACGTCTCCGAGGGCGATGTCCGAATGCAGCGCGCCCGCCACCCCGACGAACAGCAGCGCCGCCGGGGCGAACTCCTGGATGGCGCGTTCGGCCAGCACCGCCGCGGACTGGTTGCCCTTGCCGACGTGGCCCAGGGCGACCTCGCACCCCGCGTCGGCCAGCCGGCCGACCTCGAAGCGGGTGCCCTGCGGGTGCCGGTGTACGCGCGGGCCGGACATCCGGCCGCGAACCGCCTGGTATTCGAGATCCAGTGCGGTGAGGATCACGATCGGCGACGGGCTCATGTGCCTTCTCCGGTTAAGGCCGCCGACACGACGGGACGGACCATCGGCGGGTAGAGGGTCTTGTGCGGACCGGCCCGGAACAGCCGGGCCGGCCGGCCGGTGGCGGCCTTTCGCTCGGTGCCCGCCGGGATGATGAAACCGTCGGTCTTCTGCACCTTGCGGTAGAAGTTACGGGGATCTAGCTGGATTCCCCACACTGCTTCGTACACCTCCTGCAACTCGGTGATCGTGAAAGTGGGCCCGCAGAACGCGGTGGCGAGCGCGGAGTATTCGATCTTGGCGCGGGCCCGTTCGACGCCGTCCGCGGCGATCCGCCGGTGGTCGAACGCGAGCCGTACGTCCCCGGCGAGCACGCCGTCCACCGGCTGCCACCGGGCGGCGGCGGCGTCGGTCCCGGCGGTCGGCTCCGGCAGCCGGGGCGCGATCGCCAGGAAGGCCACCGACACCACACGGCCCCGGGGATCGCGGCCCGGAGACCCGTACACCCGGAACTCCTCCAGGTGGACGGTCTCGATGTCCAGGTCGGTCTCCTCCGCCAGCTCCCGGCGGGCGGCGTCGGGGATCTCCTCGTCGATGTGCCGCAGGAACCCGCCGGGCAGCGCCAGGGCGCCCCGGTGCGGCCTGACGCCCCGCTCGACCAGCAGGATGTGCAGCCGCGACCGCCGCAACGTCAAGATCACCAGGTCGACGGCGAGCATGACGATGGGCGTTTGCCAGGAGTCGTCGTTCATGACGTCAGACTAGCTTCTTGTCACTCTGACAGAAACTAGCCTTAAGGGAATATCTGGAATGCCAACCGAGAATGTGCGGAGCCTGCCGAAGCGCCGCCGTGTGGTGTATAAGCCGTGGAATCGAAACGCCCGGAATTGACCTAACCTGCGAGTATGAAGATTCTCAGCCTGAACGTGGGGCGCGCGAAACCCGTCCCCTACACCGACGCGCCCTCCGGCGCGACCGGGATCGACAAGCGCCCGGTGGAAGGTCCGGTACGGGTGGCCGCGCCCGGCGCGCAGGGGAGCGGCATGGCGGGCGACGACGTGTGCGACATCCGCATGCACGGCGGCGACGACCGCGCCGTCTACGCGTTCGCCCGCGAGGACCTGGACCGCTGGGAGCACGAGCTGCGCCGCCCGCTGCCGAACGGGACGTTCGGCGAGAATCTCACCACGATCGGCGTCGACCTGAGCGACGTGCTGGTCGGCGAGCGCTGGCGGGTCGGGCCCGAGGTGGTGCTGGAGGTGACCGGCGGGCGCATCCCCTGCCGGACCTTCGCGGGCTGGCTCGCCGAGAAGGGCTGGGTGCGGCGGTTCACCCAGAGCGGTTCCTCAGGCGCCATGTTGCGGGTGATCGAACCCGGTGAGCTGCGCACCGGCGACGCGATCGAGGTGGTCCACCGCCCGGAGCACGATGTCACCGTCGCCAGGCTGTTCCGCGCCGTCATGACCGAGCGCGCTGAGCTGCCGAAGATGCTGGTCGCCGCGCCCTGGATGGAAAGCGAGCAGCTGTCCTACGTGCGCAACTACATGGCCAAGTACCACGACGGCCCCTGACTCCGCACGGCGAAGGCCCGGCCCCGCGTGAACACGGGGCCGGGCCGCCGCGGAGAAGGGTCAGGCCGCGTCGGCGCGCACCCACTCGGTGTCGGAGGTGACCTCCGCCAGCCGGTCGGCCAGCGGGGACACCCCGAGACCCGGCTCCTTGGGCACCGCCAGCATGCCGTCACGCAGCACGAACGGCTCGGTGATGTCGGCCGCGTAGTAGCGGCGGGAGGCGGAGGTGTCACCGGGCAGGGTGAACCCCGGCAGCGCGGCGAGCGCCACGTTGGCGGCCCGGCCGAGGCCGGTCTCCAGCATGCCGCCGCACCACACGGCGATCCCGTTGGCCTGGCACAGGTCGTGGACGCGGCGGGCCTCAAGGTATCCGCCGACCCGGCCCGGCTTGATGTTGACGATCGAGCACGCGCCGATGGCCAGGGCCAGCGCCGCGTCCTCGGCCGACTTGATCGACTCGTCCAGGCAGATGGGCGTGCGCACCTGCTTGGCCAGCGCGGCGTGCTGGTACAGGTCGCCCGCCGCGAGCGGCTGCTCGATCAGTTCGAGGTCGAACTCGTCCAGCCGGGCGAGCGTCCGCGCGTCGGTGAGGGCGTAGGCGGCGTTCGCGTCCACCTGGAGCGGTACGTCGTCGCCGAACCGCTCCCTGACCGCGCGCACCGGGGCGATGTCCCAGCCGGGCTGGATCTTCAGCTTGATCCGGAGGTAGCCCTCGTCGAGGTATCCGGCGACCGCGTCGAGAAGCTCGCCGACCGAGTTCATGATGCCGACCGAGACCCCGCACCTGACCTCGTCTCGGACCGCCCCGAGGTAGCGGCCGAAGGACACCCCGGCCGCCCGCAGCTCGGCGTCCAGCACCGCCATCTCCAGTGCGGCCTTGGCCATCGGGTGGCCCTTGAACTTCGCCAGCGTGGGCGCGACCCGGTTGGCGTCCAGGCCGGGACGGGCGGTCAGCGCCGGGATGAGGAAGCGGCGCATCACCTCGGCGGCCCCGTCGGTGTACTCCTCGGAGTACAGCGGGCTCTCCATGGTGACGCACTCGCCCCAGCCCTCGGCCTCGGGGGTGACCACCCGGACGAGCAGGATGTCGCGGTGGAGCTCTTCCTTGAACGACGTGCGGAACGGGGCGACCAGCGGCATCTGCACGCGCCGCAGCTCAACTCCGGTGATCTTCACGATGCCTCCAGGTCGATGACATAGCAGTTGGCGGGGCTGAAACCGGTGACCGCGGCGCCCGCCCCGAACAGGCCGCCGAGGACTTCGCGCAGGGTGGCCCGCCAGGCGTCGGCGTTCGCGCGATCGGTGCGCCGCATCCGCTCGATGTCGGCGGGCACCTCGGCGAGCACGACGGACGAGCCGGACCGCACGGCCGCCGGGTCGTGCAGCGGCAGGCCGTCCGGGCCCACGCTCAGCACCTTCGGCGCGTCCGCCACGGGCGCGGGCACCCGGACGCCGGACGCGGCCGTCACGGCCCGTCCGGAGTCCAGCCGCCACTCGACCAGCACCCGGTCGGTGGGCGTGCCGCCGTTGACGGCGTCCTCCATGGGGCCGTAGAAGTCGGTGAAGTACGCGGTCGGCAGCGCGCCCAGCTTGGTGATGTTGAAATGCGCGTTGCGCCGGATCAGCGGGTCGTAGGTCCAGGTCACCCGCTTGATGCCGCGGGCCAGCGCCCAGGCCCGCTGGTGCAGCTTGAGCGTGTAGCCGATGTTCCTGGCCCGGGCCGAGGCCGCGACCCCGGCCATGTGGGAGTGCAGTACCTCCCCTGCGGGCTCGGCGTAGACGCCGACGCACGCGCCGACCATCTCATCGCCGTCGAACGCGCCCGTCACGTAGTTGCCGGTGTGGCACAGCGCCCGCAGGAAGCTCGTGATCATCGGAGGCTCGCCGCCGGGCTCGGCCCGCCAGATGGTCCCGAAGAGCGCGCACAGCCGTTGCAGGTCGGCGGTCTCGCGCAGCTCGGCGACACGGACCCCGCTCCGGCCGGCCGCCGCGTGCGCCGCTTCGGCCGCCGCTTCGGCCACGGTGGACAAGGGTGCGGATAAACGTGTCATGGGACTCATCGTGCTGGCCTCCCGTCGTCCTCACCTGGTCCGGCCGGCACAAAACCGGGGGCCGATTTCGTCGTGCCGGACGTTCCGCCGAGCAGTTCGGAAAGCAGCGCGACCAGCAGGCCGGTACGGCCCGGCAGCTCGGCCACCACCACGTGCTCGTCATCGGCGTGCGCGCCGCCGCCGACCGCGCCGAGCCCGTCGAGCGTCGGCGTACCGGCCGCGGCCGTCCGGTTGCCGTCCGAGCCGCCGCCGACGGCGACGCCGCGCAGTTCGGTGCCCCGCCCCCCGGCGACCCGCCGGGCCAGGTCGAACAGCCCGGCCGACGCCGCGCGCTCCAGCGGCGGGATGCTCACGCTCGTCGAGGACCGCAGCGACACCCCCGGTGTGCGCGGGCGCAGCCCGGCCAGGGCCGTCTCCACCCGGAGCTGTTCGGCCGCGGTGGCCGCCCGCACGTCGATCTCGACGCTGGCCAGCGCGGGCACGGTGTTGCCCGCGCTGCCCGCCGACATCATCGTGGGGGTGACGGTGGTGCCCACCCCGGGATCGGCCAGTGCCGCGATGACCTGCACCTGGTGGGCCGCCTCGACCAGGGCGTTGATGCCGCGTTCCGGCTCCAGCCCGGCGTGCGCCGCCCGCCCGTGCACCTCGACCGTGTGCCGGGCGACGCCCTTGCGGGCGATCTTCAGCGCGCCGCCGTCGGCGCTCGGCTCCAGCACCAGGGCCGCGGTACGGCCACGCGCGTTCTCCTCGACCAGGGCCCCCGACGTCGGCGAGCCGATCTCCTCGTCCGCGTTGACCAGCACGGTGATCCCGGCCCGGTCCGGCAGCGCGGCGAGCGCGTGGAAGATCATGACCAGGCCGGCCTTCATGTCGAAGCAGCCCGGCCCCCGGACCACGCCTCCGGTCACCGACCAGGGGATGCGCTCCAGGGTGCCGATCGGCCACACCGTGTCGTAGTGGCCGAGCAACAGCACCCGGGCGGGGGCGTCGCCGAAGTCCCAGCGCAGGTGGGTCCGGCCGCCGACGGTGATCCGCTCGGGCGGTGTGCCGAGCAGCCGGGTGCCGAACTCGGCGGTGACCTCCGCGCCCTTGGCCAGCGCGGCGAGGTCGGCCGAAGGGGTCTCACAGGTGACCAGGGTTTCCAGGTCGGCCAGCATGGCGGGCAGTGCCGCGGTGAAATCGTCCATCATTCCTCCCTCACGCGTCCTCATCCAAGCACCCGGCGCAGTAGCGCGAGGACGTTGCCGCCGAGCGCCTTGGCGGTGTCCTCCTCGGTGAAACCCCTGCGCAGCAGGGCCTCGGTGACCAGCGGGAGCCCTGCGGGGCCTTCCAGGCCGGGCACGCAGGCGTGGACGTCGAGTCCTTCCACCTCCATGCCGTCGCTCCACGGCGGGGTCAGGTCCGCGTCCACCTCCTTGAGGAAGTCGGGGCCCAGGCCGACGTGGTCGATCCCGGCCACGCCCGCGATGTGCTCGATGTGATCGACGATCTTGTCCACCGTGTGCTCGGTCTCGTGCAGGAACGAGGCGAAGAAGTTGACGCACACCACGCCGCCGGTCGCGGCGATGCCGCGCAGTTGCGCGTCGGTCAGGTTGCGGTGGTGGTCGCGCAGCGCCCTGGCGCTGGAGTGCGTGGCGATCACCGGGCCGTGGCCCAGTTCGAGCACGTGCTCGACGCCGCCCGCGCCGAGGTGCGACACGTCGAGCAGCATGCCGAGCCGGTGCATCTCCGCGACGGCCGCCACGCCCGCGGCGGTGAGCCGGCCGCCCGTCGCGTCCTCGCCGCTGCCGTCGGCGAACGCGGTGCGTCCCATGTGCGTGAGGGACGCGACGCGTACGCCGAGCCGGTACAGGGTCGCGAACAGCTCGACGTCCGAGCCGATGCCGGTACAGCTCTCCAGGGCCAGCACCAGGGCGATGCGCCCTTCGGCCAGCGCAGCCTCGATCTCGGCCGCGTCCCGGCACAGCGCGACGGCGTCGGCGTTGCCCTCCGCGAGCCGGTGCGCCGCCTCGATCATCCGCAGGGTCCGTTTCAGCGCGCCGTCCGTTTCGTGATCCCAGCCGGAGAACACCGGGAGCACCTGCACGTTCACGCCGCCCGTGCGAAGCTGCGGCAGCCAGCGGGCGCGGAAGTAGTCCGCCCACTGGCCGGGTGGCCGGACGGTCACGGCCATCAGCAGGTCGTTGTGCGTGTCGGCGACCACGGCTTCGCGGTGGAGGCGGGACGCGTCGATGGGCATTGAGGACTCCGATCGGGGTCGCGGGGCGGGCTGGTGGCCCTGCCGACCCTAGGCAGTGCGGGCAGGGGTGGCTTCGTCGGATCCGACGAAGAATCCGTGCCCGGTTTCGTCGGCGGGGAGGTGGTGGAGGCGCGGGGTACAGCAGGCTGTACTCGATTTCGGGTGGTTAGCGGGTTTTTGCGAGCGGCGCGAAATTTCTAGCGTTGCTGACATGACGGATCCCTATCGCATCGACCTCTCCCAGCCGCCCTCCCGCCGGCCATCGCCATCCGGATCGCCCAAGCCGGGCTCCGCCAAGGTGACCCTGCTGTGGATCGTGCTCGCCATCAGCGTCGCGGCCAACCTGCTGTCCAACATCGTCGCGGGCGACGAGGGGACGCCGCTCGGGCTGGCCGCCGGGGTCGTCGGCCTCGGCGCGATCATCGGACTGATCGTGCACTACGTGAAGCGGCGCCGGGCATGACCGCCGTCGTCACCTTGCGCGAGGTCACCAAGCGCTACGGCGACGTGGTCGCGCTCGACGCGGTGTCACTGGCGTTCCCGCGTGGCAGGTTCGTGGCGGTCATGGGGCCCTCGGGGTCGGGCAAGAGCACGCTGCTGCACTGCGCCGCCGCGCTCGACCCGCCCACGTCGGGCTCGGTCCTGATCGGCGACGTGGACGTCAGCGGCATGTCGGAGACCCGGCGTACCGAGCTGCGCAGGAAGCACATCGGCTTCGTCTTCCAGTCCTACAATCTGCTGCCCACGATCTCCGTCCAGGACAACATCACCCTGCCGCTGCGCCTCGCGGGCCTGCGCCCCGACCTGGACTGGCTCGGCGAACTGGTGGACCGGGTCGGCCTGCGCGAGCGGCTGCACCACCGGCCCGCCGAGCTGTCCGGCGGGCAGCAGCAGCGGGCGGCGATCGTCCGTGCGCTGGCCGCCCGGCCCGACGTGGTCTTCGCCGACGAGCCCACCGGCGCGCTCGACCTGCGCAGCGCCGCCCAGGTGCTCACCCTGCTGCGCGAACTGGTGGACGACCTCGGCCAGACCGTGGTCATGGTCACGCACGACCCCAACGCCGCCGCCCGCGCCCACGACACGCTGGTCATGGCCGACGGCAGGGTGGTCGACGTGCTCAACGCGCCCGCCCCGGAGGACCTGGCCGTACGGCTGACCCACCTCGGCAGGGAGCCGGTGTCATGATCAGGTTGTCGCTGGCCATGGCCAGGATCGGCGGGCTCGCCGTGGTCTTCGTGGCCGTGCTCGGCGGCGTGGCTCTGGTGACCGGGGCCGGAGTGATCATGGACTCGGGATTCCGGTCCCAGCCCGCCGTACGGCTGGCCGGGGCCGACGTGGTGGTCTCCGCCCCGCAGTCCATCCGGCGCGCGGAGGACCTGCCGCTCGCCCTGCCCGAACGCGCCACCGTACCCACCACCCTCACCCACCAAATCGCAGCCATCCCCGGCGTCGCCGCGACCACCGGAGACCTCTCCTTCCCCGCCGCCAAGATTCCCACCGCCGCCGACACCGTCGCCGCGCCTGACGCCTCCGCCGACGGCGACTCCACCGCCGCGGCCAACACCTCCCGCGACGCCGCGTCCCCCACCGCTCCCGAGCCCGCTGGGGCGGGGCATGGGTGGGCGTCGTTGGCGTTCAGCGGTGGGCGGGTCGTCGAGGGGCGTGCGCCGCGGGCGGATGGGGAGGTCGCGCTGCGCGATGGCCAGATCGGCCGGCGGGTGCAGATCATGGCGGGCGGCGTGCCCGGCACGTACCGGGTGACGGCCCTGGTGGACGCCCCCGGCATCTACTTCTCCGACGCCACCGCCGCCGCGCTGGCGGGCCGGACGTCCGGCCCCCGCGCCGGCACCGTCGATCTCGTCGCCGTCCGGGCGGACACCGGCGTGGACCCCGAGGAACTCGCCGCGCGGATCAAGGACCGGATCGGCGCGAAGTACCAGGTCACCACGGGCCGCGACCGGGCCGACGCCGAGTCCCCGGGCGCGGCCGCCGGGCGGACCCTGCTGCTGGTGCTGCCCGGCTCGATCGGCGGCATCAGCCTGCTGATCGTCGGCTTCGTGGTGGGCGGCGGGATGTCCCTGTCGATCGACCGGCAGCGCCGGGACCTGGCCCTGCTGCGCGGCGCCGGGGCGACCCCGCGCCAGGTGCGCCGGGTGGTGGGTTTGCAGGGCACGATCGCCGCCGGGCTCGCCCTGGTCCCCGGCGCGGCGCTCGGCTACTACCTGGCCGCCCGTTTCGGCGACCTGCTGGTGACGATCGGCGCGCTGCGCGCCGACCAGCCGCTGGTGTACGGGCCGCTGCCGGCCCTCGCCGCCGCGCTGCCGCTGTTCGGCGTGGTACGGGTCGCGTCCTGGGCCGCCTCGCTGCGGATCTCCCAACTGCCGGTCGTGTCCGGCATCGCCGGCCTGCGGCGGCCCTCCCGGGCCCGCACGAACGCCGGACTCCTGCTCATCGCGGGCTCGCTGGTGCTGTCGGCCGCGCCGCTGCTGGTCCGGACCGAGGTCGCCGCGGTCGGCCCCTCCATGGCCGCCATCCTGGCCGTGATCGGCCTGGCACTGGCCGGCCCCCGGCTGGTCCAGCGGGTGGCCGGGGCCGTCGCGGCCTCACCCCTGGTGTCCCGGCTGCGCGGCCCGGCCTGGCTCGCGGTGCACAACACCCACGGCCACGCCCTGCGCACGGCGGGCGCGATCGCCGCCCTCGGCATGGTCGTCACCCTCGGCCTGAGCGTGGTGTTCACGCAGAGCACGCTGGACCGGGCCCGGTCGGACGAGACCGCGCAGGCGATGTCCGGCCTGGTCACCATCACCGCCCCGGGGCTCGGCGGCATCCCGCGCGACCTGCTCGCCGACGTGCGCACGCGCACCCGGGCCGCCGGGATGACGATGACCACGGTGGCCACCGAGCCGTTGCAGCTCGGCGACGACCCCACCCTGATGGCCCGGCCGGTCATGGCGCTCGGCCCGGACGCCGAGGGCCTGGTGGACCTCGGCCTGGCGGCCGGCCGGCTGCGCGACCTGCGGGGTCCTGCCGTCGCGCTCGACGAGCGGGTGGGCCG
>NZ_POUA01000299.1 GCF_003236385.1 Spongiactinospora gelatinilytica | reverse complement strand
GGGGTGCTGTGGGCCGTGGCGGCGGAGAGGGCCTTGGCGAAGGCCAGGACGTGGGCGACCGCCTCGGCGCCGTCGGCGGCGTCGCTGACCCGCAGGGACAGGTCGTCGGCGGTGATCGCGCCGGTGTAGCCGTGGTCGGCCTCGCAGTTCTCGTCGCCGCAGGTGGCGGGCTCCAGGTCGACGTGGGAGATGCCGCCCCAGCCGATGTTGAGCGTGGCCTCGGTGGGGGGCACGCCGGGCGCGTAGGCGGCCGGGTCGGGGACGACCCTGGTCACCGCGACCGACTTGATGCGGCTGAGGCGCACCGCCTCGGTGGTGGTCGAGGCGTGGGCCACGGTGACGCCCTCGGCGGGCGGATGCTCGTCGGTGTGGCACACCAGAAGCCGCGTCGGCGTGAGCACCAGCACGGTGACGTGCCTGCGGACTTCCATTGCCGGGTCGAAGGTCGCCTCATGGTGTACCACGTAGGCGTCGACCGCCTCCTTGCCCAGCGCGGAGTCGACCGCGTCGGACACGAGGTCGGGGTAGTAGCCGCTGCGATCGATCGCCTCGCGCAGGCCCGCGGCCGAGACTCGGGTTTCCCTCATGGGTCCATCCTGCCCTGTCCGGGGGGTCGGTTTCACCCGCCCGCCCGGGGTACGCCACCCGCCCGGCTCAGCGCAGGCGGCGCGGCCCGTCGTCGGGGCGCGGGCCTTGCGGGACGCGCAGTACGGCTCGCCCCCCGAGCACCGTCACCCCGCTCTCGCCCACCAGGACGGGGTCGAGGTCCAGGCGGTCGAGTTCGGGGAGTTCGTCGGCCATCCGCCCGGTGAGGACCAGCAGCTCGCGCAGCGCGCCGACCGCTACCGGCGGGTAGCCGTATTCGCCGAACAGCAGCGGAGCGGCCCGGATCGACCTGATCAGCTCGGCGGCGTCGCCGGTGGACAGCGGGGCCAGGCGGTATCCGCGGTCGCCGAGCAGCCGCGCGGTGACCTCGCCGAGCCCGAACGACACGACGGGCCCGACCGACGGATGCTCCACCGCGCTGATCAGCGCGGGCACGCCCGGCTGCGGGGCCATTCGCTGCACGGCGATCGGGGCGCCGGGGCCGAGCTGGGCCGACAGCCCGGCGTACGCCTGGCGCAGCGCCTCGGGCCCGGTCAGGCCCAGGCGGACCGCCCCGGCCCGCGCGGCGGCCTCCCGGCCGACCGCCTTGACCACGACCGGCCAGCCGAGCCGGTCGGCGATCTCCACGGCCTCGTCGGCGGTGGCGGCCACCGGGGCGGGCCACACGGTGACGCCGTAGGGGGCGAGCAGCCGGGCGGCGTCGATCTCCACGGGACCGGCACGGCCGGCCAGCGCGTCGCGTACGAGGTCGCGGGCCTCGGCGGTGCCCTCTCCCCCGCCGATGGGGGGCTGCTCCAGGGGGCGTTCGCGCCACTGGGCGTGCCGTACGACGTGGGCGAGGGCGCGTACGGCCTCCTCGGGCGCCGCGTAGGACGGGATGGAGCCGCGCCCGGGGTCGTGCCCCCGCGGGTCGTGGCTCAGCTCGGGGAGCATGCCGACGCGGCCCTCGAAGGTGGCGAGCACGGGCTTGCCGGGGGCTTCCGCGGCGTTGCGCAGCAGCTCGGCGGCGACGGCCGCCGCGTCGCCGGGGATGGGCGGCATGTAGATGACGACCACGGCGTCGGTGTCGCCGTCGGCCAGTTCGCCGGAGAGCGCCGCGCCGAACGCCGCCGCCCCGGCCTCGGCCCCGAGGTTGACGGGTGGCCGTGGGTCGAGCCCGGCGGTGAGGCAGGCGTCCAGCGCCAGCAGGGCCAGCGCGTCGGAATTGCTCACCACGCCCACCCGGGGCCCCGCGGGCAGCGGCTGGTAGGCGAGCAGCTGCGCCACGTCGAACTGCTGGATCAGGTCGTCCACCCGGATCACGCCGGCCTGCTCGAACAGCGAGCTGAGCGCGCTGTCGGGCAGTTTCAGCGCCGGGGCGGCGTGGCCGATGGGCACGCCCTGGGTGGTGCCGCCGCTCTTGACCACCACCACCGGCTTGCGCCGCGAGACGCGCCTGGTCAGCCTGGCGAACTTGCGGGGATTGCCGATCGACTCCAGGTAGAGCAGGATCACCTCGGTCGCCGGGTCCTCCTCCCAGAACTGCAGGAGGTCGTTGCCGGAGACGTCGGCCCGGTTGCCCGCGGACACGAACGACGAGATGCCCATGTTCCGCTGGGCGACACGGTGCAGCAGGGTGGTGCCGAGCGCGCCGGACTGGCTGAAGAAGCCGACCCGGCCGCGGGCCGGGATGGTGGCGGCCAGGGTGGCGTTCAGCCGTACGCCGGGGTCGGTGTTGGCGATGCCCAGGCAGTTCGGGCCGACCACGCGCAGGCCGTGGGAGCGGGCGATGCGCACGAGTTCGTCCTGTCTGGCCCGGCCCTCGGGGCCGGTCTCGCCGAACCCTGAGGAGACGACCACCAGGCCGCGCACGCCCTTTTCCGCGCATTCCACGACAAGGTCGCGCACGCCCTCGGCGGGTACGGCGAGCACCGCGAGGTCCACCTCGCCGTCGATGGCGGTGACGCTGGGATAAGCGCGTACCCCGGCCAGCGCCCTGGCCTCGCGGTGGACCGGGTAGACGGGCCCGGCGAAGTCGGCGGCGAGCAGGTTGCGCAGCACGGTCTGGCCCACCCCGCCGGGCCCCCGCGACGCGCCCACCACGGCCACGGAGCCGGGGGTGAGCAGCCGCTCGATGGACCGCGACTCGGCGCGATGCTCGCGGGCGGCGGTGACCTCCTGGGAGGTCTCGGTGGGGGTCAGGTCGAGCGTCATCCTGACCACGCCGTCGGCGAAACGGCTCTGGGCGGTGTACCCCGCCTGGCGCAGTACGGCCATCATCTTCTGGTTGGCGGGCAGCACGTCGGCGACGAACCTGCCGATGCCGTGCTCGCGGGCGGTGGCCGCCAGGTGCTCCAGCAGTACCGAGGCCACGCCACGGCCCTGGTGGGCGTCCTCGACCAGGAAGGCGACCTCCGCCTCGCCGTCCTGGATCTTGTCGTAGCGGATGACCGCGACCATCTCCTCGCCGATGGTGGCGATGAGCGCGACCCGATCGACGTAGTCGACGTTCGTGAACCGGGTCACTTCACGCTCACTCAGTCGCGGCCGCGGCCCGAAAAACCGGAAATATATGGATTCTTCGGATAGTCGGGAGTAGAACGACAGGAGCCGTTCCGCGTCGGCGGGGCGAATGGGCCGGACATGCGCGGTGCCGCCGTCGGCGAGAACGACGTCGGCCTCCCAATGCGCGGGATAATATGCAGCCATCGGACGCCTCCACACTCACACCAACAGTCCCGAGCGTAAACCGCGATCTCAGATGACAAGACCAGGGCCCCTTGTTCAACAACGCTTGTGCATCGACTGGTGCCCACTGTCGGCTCTCTGGCCCAAAGGCCCGCGAGAAACTGTTAGGTTTCTCGGCGTCAGACGTGAGGCCACGTGAAGGCAGTGCAGCAAGGCGGTGACGTCATGACCCGGGTTGTCGTGGTGGGCGATCTCATGACCGATGCGGTCGCGCGTGCACGCTTCCCACTCGCCAGGGCCAGCGACACCCCCGCGATCGTGACCATGCACGGCGGCGGGTCCGGTGCCAATGTGTCGTCCTGGCTCGCGGTCGAGGGGGCCGATGTGGCCTTCATCGGCCGCAGGGGCGCCGACATCACGGGGCGCAACCGCGACATGGAGCTGATGGGCTACGGGGTCGACGCCCGGCTCGTGATGGACCCCGAGCGGCCGACCGGCACCTGTGTGGTGCTGGTCACGCACAAGGGCGAGCGCACCATGCTCTCCGACCCCGGGGCCAACGCCGCGCTGTCGCCGGAAGACCTGCCGCGCGACCTGTTCAGCGCGGGCGGCCACCTCCACCTGTCCGGCTACACGCTGGTCAACGAGGGTTCGCGGGACGCGGGCATGACCGCCCTCGACCTGGCCCGGCGGGCGGGCATGAGCATCTCGGTGGACTCCTCCTCGGCCGCGCCGCTGGAGCGCACCGGCGCCGAGCCGTTCCTGGAATGGACCCACGGGGCCAAGCTGCTGTTCGCCAACGCCGACCAGGCCAAGGTGCTCACCGGGCGCGACGACCCGGCCGCCGCCGCCAAGGTGCTGACCGCGTGGTTCCCGCAGGTGGTCATCAAGCTCTCCGCCGACGGCGCGCTGTGGTACACCAACAGCCGCGCCGAGCCGGTGCGGGTGCCCGCCGAGCCGGTGGACCGCGTGGTGGACGGCACCGGCGCGGGCGACGCCTTCGCGGCCGGGTTCCTGCCGCCGTGGCTGGCGGGCAAGCCGCCCTCCGAGGCGCTGTCGGCGGGCTGCCGACTGGCCGCCAAGGCGATCTCCCACCTGGGCGCGCGGCCCCGCCTCTGAAAGCGCCGGGCGCGCGCCCTGGGATCAGGTGGTGACGGCGAGCGCCAGCGGAAGTACGGCGGGCGCACCCGCGTGCCGCAGCAGGGCCGCCGACATGGTCATGGTCCACCCCGTGTCCACCCGGTCGTCCACCAGCAGCACCGGCCCACCGGCCGCCGTCAGCGCGGCGGCCAGCTCCGGCGGGGTCGTCAGGGTCGCCCTGATCGCCTGCACCCGCTGGGCGCTGTTGAACTGCCGTCCGGGCGGGCCCGAGCGGTAGCCCAGCTCGCCCAGGTAGGACAGCCGGCCGACCGACGCCAGCCGTTCGGCCAGGCCGCGCACGAGCGCCGGACGGCGGGCGGATGGGACGTTGACCACGGCCACCGGCCGCTCGCGCCACTCCCACGCCGACAACACCTTGATCACCGCGCCGAACACGTCGTCGGGCACCGGCCCGTCAGGGGCGTCGTCGGCCAGAAGGTCGCGCAGCCGGTTGCCCCAGCCGATGTCGGTCAGCCTGCCCAGCGCCCGGCCGGGCTCGGCGCCGAACTCCGGCTTGATCCGCCCGCTGAGGTCGGCGATGCCGGTCGGCCACTGCCTGCGGGCCTCGACCTCCACGCCGGGACGGGCCAGGCGCTCCCTGGCCCCCGCGACGGCGGCGGGCGCGACCTCCGCCGGCCGGTGCTCACCCGTGCAGTTGTCGCAGCGCCCGCAGGGCCGCGCGGCCGGGTCATCGAGGTGGCGGCGCAGGTATTCCTCACGGCACTCGGTGGTGGTGAGGTAGCCCAGCATGGCCTCCTGCTCGGCGCGGCGCTCGGCCGTGATGCGCGTGTAGCGCTCGGCGTCGTAGCCCCACGGCTCGCCGGTGGCCTCCCAGCCGCCCTTGACCCGGCGCACCGCGCCGTCCACGTCGAGGACCTTGAGCATCATCTCCAGGCGGCTCCGGCTCAGATCGACCCGGGTCTCCAGCGCCGGAGTGGACAGCACGCCGCCGTCGAGGGCCGCCAGCGTGGCCCGTACGACCGGCTCGGGGGGAAAGGCGAGAGAGGCGAAATATGCCCAGATGGCCTGGTCCTCCGGGCCGGGCAGCAGGATGACCTCCGCCCGCTCGACGCCGCGCCCCGCTCTGCCGACCTGCTGGTAGTAGGCCACCGGCGACTGTGGCGCGCCCGCGTGGACGACGAACCCGAGGTCGGGCTTGTCGAAGCCCATGCCCAGGGCGCTCGTCGCGACCAGGGCCTTGATCTTGTTGTTCAGCAGCGCCTCTTCGGCGGCCAGACGCTCGTCCGGGTCGGTCTGGCCGGAGTACGCGGCCACCTCGTAGCCCTGCTCGCGCAGGTAGGCGGCGATCTCGTGGGCGGCGGCCACGGTCAGGGTGTAGACGATGCCGGAGCCCGGCAGCTCGCGCAGGGTCTGGGCGAGCCAGGCCAGCCGCTGCTCGGCGGTGCCCAGCCGTACGACGCTCAGGCGCAGGCTCTCGCGCTCCAGCGGGCCGCGCAGCACGAGGGTCTCCTCGCCCATCTGCTCGGCCACGTCACGGGTGACGCGGGCGTTGGCGGTGGCGGTCGTGGCCAGCACGGGCACGCCGGGCGGCAGGTCCTCGAACAGGGTGCGCAGCCTGCGGTAGTCGGGCCGGAAGTCATGGCCCCAGTCGGAGATGCAGTGCGCCTCGTCCACGACCACCAGGCCGGCGCTCTCGGCCAGCTCGGGCAGCACGTTGTCGCGGAACTCGGGGTTGTTCAGCCGCTCCGGGCTGACCAGCAGGACGTCGACCTCGCCGTCGGCGACCCGGGCGTAGACGTCTTCCCAGGTGTCGCTGTTGGCGGAGTTGATGGTCACGGCGCGGATGCCGGCCCGCTGGGCGGCGGCGATCTGGTTGCGCATCAGCGCCAGCAGCGGCGAGACGATGACGGTCGGCCCCTCGCCCAGCTCCCGCAGCAGGGCGGTGGCCACGAAGTAGACCGCCGACTTGCCCCAGCCGGTGCGCTGGACCACCAGGACCCTCTGGCGCTTGAGCACAAGGGCCTCGATCGCGGTCCATTGGTCATCGCGGAGGCGCGCGTGGTCTCCGGCGAGGGCGCGCAACCGCTCCTCGGCCGCCTCGCGGACCATCGCGGCTTCGGGAAGGACGTCAGCCATGAGGTCCTTGTTACCAGGTTTTACCGGCCTGCATAGCCGACCTTCCGGACATCTCACGCATGCCGCGCACCAGGCTCGGTCCAGGTCGCGGAACGGTCGCCACCTTCGGCACAATGTTCGACATGGCCCGACGAACGACGACGCCCCCGCCGGAGGACTTCGAGGAGCGGATCATCGATATCGATGTCTCCTCCGAGATGCGCACCAGCTACCTCGAATACGCCTACTCGGTCATCTACCAGCGCGCACTGCCCGACGCCCGCGACGGCCTCAAGCCGGTGCAGCGGCGCATCCTCTACTCGATGAACGAGATGGGCCTGCGGCCCGACCGGGGGCACGTCAAGTCCTCCCGCGTGGTCGGCGACGTCATGGGCAAGCTCCACCCACACGGCGACACCGCCATCTACGACGCGCTGGTGCGGATGGCCCAGCCGTTCTCGATGCGGCTGGCGCTGATCGACGGGCACGGCAACTTCGGCTCGCCCGACGACGCCCCCGCCGCCATGCGTTACACCGAGGCCCGCCTCGCGACCGCCGCCACCATGCTCGTGCAGTCGATCGACGAGGACACGGTCGACTTCAAACCCAACTACGACGGGCAGGAGACCGAGCCCACCGTCCTGCCGTCCGCGCTGCCCAACCTGCTGGTCAACGGCGCCGCCGGCATCGCCGTGGGGATGGCCACCAACATGGCCCCGCACAACCTGGTCGAGGTCATCTCCGCCGCCCGGCACCTGATCAAGCACCCCGACGCCGGGCTCGACGCGCTGATGCGGTTCGTCCCCGGCCCCGACCTGCCCACCGGCGGCACGATCATCGGCCTGGACGGCGTCCGCGACGCCTACCAGACCGGCCGGGGCACCTTCAAGATGCGCGCCAAGTGCGCCATCGACCAGGTCACACCGCGGCGCAAGGGCATCGTGGTCACCGAGCTGCCCTTCAACGTCGGCCCCGAGCGGGTGGTCACCAAGATCAGGGAGCTGGTGACCGCCAAGCGGCTGCAGGGCATCTCCGACCTGAAGGACCTCACCGACCGGCACAAGGGCCTTCGCCTGGTCATCGAGATCAAGAACGGCTTCAACCCCGAGGCCGTGCTGGAAGACCTCTACCGGCTCACCCCGATGGAGGAGACCTTCGGCATCAACAACGTCGCCCTGGTCGACGGCCAGCCCCGCACGCTGGGGCTGAGGGAGCTGCTGCAGGTCTACGTCGACCACCGGATCGACGTGGTGCGCCGCCGTTCGGCCTACCGCAGGCGCAAGCGGGAGGAGCGGCTGCACCTGGTCGACGGCCTGGTCATCGCGCTCCTCAACATCGACGAGGTCATCCAGGTCATCCGGTCCTCCGACGACTCCGGGCAGGCGCGCGCGCGGCTGATGGAGGTCTTCGAGCTGTCGGAGATCCAGGCGGCCTACATCCTGGACACCCCGCTGCGCAGGCTCACCAGATTCGACAAGCTGGAGCTCGACCGGGAGCGGCAGACCCTCCAGGAGGAGATCGCCCAGCTGAGCGAGATCCTGTCCTCCGACACCCGGCTGCGCGCGGTGGTCTCCAAGGAGCTGGCGGAGGTGTCCAAGCAGTTCGGCACGCCTCGCCGTACCGTCCTGCTGGAGTCGTCCGGGGCCGCGGGCACGGTGGCCGTGCCGCTGGAGGTGGCCGACGACCCGTGCCGGGTGCTGCTGTCCTCCACCGGCCTGCTGGCCCGTACGGCCGACGCCACCCCGCTCGCCACCGAGGGCGAGCGCTCCAACCACGACGTGCTGGTGTCGGCGGTCGCCTCGACCGTGCGCGGCGAGATCGGCGTCGTCACCTCGCACGGCCGCATGATCCGGGTCAGCGTGGTCGACCTGCCCACGCTGCCGTCCGTGGCCGCCCCGCCCACCCTGTCGGGCGGGCATCCGGTGAGCGAATACGTCACGCTCGTCCCCGGAGAGACGGTGGTCGGCATCGGGTCGCTCACCGCCGGCGGGGCCGGTCTCGCTCTCGGTACGGCGGGCGGCGTGGTCAAACGGGTCGCCCCGGACTATCCGGCCAACCGAGATGAGTTCGAGGTGATCGGGCTGAAGGACGACGACCGGGTGGTCGGTGCCGTCGAGCTGCCGAGCGAAGACCACGACCTGGTGTTCATCGCCTCCAACGCACAGCTTCTGCGGTTCCCGGCATCGGCCGTGCGCCCGCAGGGCAGGCCTGCGGGCGGCATGGCGGGCATGCGCCTCGACGAGGGAGCCAAGGTGATCTTCTTCGGCGCGGTGGACCCCGCGCTGCCCGCCCGGGTGGTCACCATCGCCGGTTCGGCCACCGCCCTGCCCGGCACGCAGACCGGCGGCGGCAAGGTGTCCGACTACGCGGAGTTCCCCGCCAAGGGGCGGGCCACCGGCGGCGTACGGGCCCAGCGCTTCCTCAAGGGCGAGGACACCCTGCTGCTGGCCTGGGCGGGGCCCGCTCCCGCCAAGGGCGCGTCCACCACCGGCAAGCCGGTGCCACTGCCGGAGGAGCTGGGCCGCCGCGACGGGTCGGGGATCCGCATCACCAACGCCGTGGCCGCGATCGGCGGCGGGCTGGGCACGCACCCGATCACTGGGTCGCCGACGACCGCCGCCCAGGACGACTCCGACGACCCCTTCTGAGCGCGTCGGCGGCATGTCCTCGCCCTGCCTTCGCGGGTCGGGCGGGGACATGCCGCCGAGGTGCGCGACAATGAGGGCATGCCTGTCACCTCGTTCATGGTCCCACTCGGTACGCCGGCCCCCGGCTTCGACCTGCCCGCGGTCGGTGGCGGACACCTCTCACTCGACGACATCAAGGGCGCTCCGGCCACGCTCGTGGTCTTCCTGTCCAACCACTGCCCGTACGTCCGGCGGATCGAGGCGGGCATCGGAGCCTTCGCCGCCGACTACGCCGATCGGGTGACCATCGTCGCCATCGGCAGCAACGACGTGGTCAACTACCCTGACGACGACGCCGGCCACCTGGCCGAGCAGGCCGGCAGGGCCGGGTTCACCTTCCCCTATCTCATTGACGAGACGCAGGAGGTGGCGCGGGCGTACCGGGCGGCGTGCACGCCCGACTTCTTCCTCTTCGACGGCGAACTGCGGCTGGCCTACCGGGGCGAGTTCGACGACGCCCGCCCGAAGAACGACGTACCGGTCACCGGCGCCTCCCTCCGCGCCGCGACCGACGCGGTCCTCTCCGGCACCGCCGTACCCGAGCCCCAACACCCCAGCCTGGGCTGCGGCATCAAGTGGAAGCCGGGCAACGAGCCCACCTGATCCCAGGGGGCCTGGCACCGACCCCGCCAGGCCCCCACCC
>NZ_POUA01000298.1 GCF_003236385.1 Spongiactinospora gelatinilytica | reverse complement strand
GGAGACTCCCCGCCGTCAACCGGCCCCGGCCCCCGAACCACAGCCACAACCACAGCCGCAGCCCGCGCCGCGCCCCTCGGTCACCTGGCGCGGCCCCAACCCGTGCGCGACCTTCGACGACTTCCGCCGGCCGTACTGCGACCAGTTCCTCGACCGGCTCCGCAGGCGCTGAGCGGCCGGGCCCGGCGGCTCAGGAACAGCCGGTGGGCTGGACGGTGGTGGCGGCGGGTCGGCCGACGGCAGGCATGCCCAGCATGACGCCGGGACTGGACGCCGGACCGGCCTGGCGGGCGGCCCACGCGTCGCCCGCGCGGGTGCGGCGCAGCGACAGCGGCGGGCCGTCGGCGACCAGGTGGTGCGGAGCCGCATAGGTGATCTCGACACGGACCATGTCACCCGGCCGCGGCTGCTCCTGTCCCGGCGCGAAGTGGACGAGCCGGTTGTCCGGGGCGCGGCCGGACACGCGGCGCGTCGCGTCGTCCTTGCGCCCCTCGCCCTCGGCCACCAGGACCTCGACCACCTTGCCGACCTGCCCGCGGTTCTCCTCCCAGGAGATCTCCTCCTGAAGCGCCACCAGCCGCTCGTAGCGCTCCTGGACGACCTCCTTCGGCACCTGGCCGTCCATGGTGGCCGCGGGCGTGCCGGGGCGGATGGAGTACTGGAAGGTGTAGGCGTGCGCGAAGCGCGAGGCGCGGACCACGTCGAGGGTCTGCTGGAAGTCGGCCTCGGTCTCGCCGGGGAAGCCGACGATGATGTCGGTGGAGATGGCCGCGTCCGGCATGGCCGCGCGGACCTTCTCGATGATGCCGAGGTAGCGCTCGGCGCGGTAGGAGCGGCGCATCGCCCGCAGCACGGTGTCGGAGCCGGACTGCAGCGGCATGTGCAACTGGTGCATCACGTTGGGCGTCTCGGCCATCGCGGCGATCACGTCGTCGGTGAACGCGGCCGGGTGCGGCGAGGTGAACCGCACGCGTTCCAGGCCGTCGATCTCGCCGCAGGCGCGCAGCAGCTTGCCGAACGCCAGCCGGTCGCCGAACTCGACGCCGTAGGTGTTGACGTTCTGGCCGAGCAGCGTCACCTCCAGCACGCCCTGCTCGACGAGCGTGCGGACCTCGCCGAGGACGTCGCCGGGGCGGCGGTCCTTCTCCTTGCCGCGCAGCGACGGCACGATGCAGAAGGTGCAGGTGTTGTTGCAGCCGACCGAGATCGCCACCCAGGCGGCGTAGGCGGACTCGCGCTTGGTCGGCAGCGTGCTGGGGAAGACCTCCAGCGACTCCTTGATCTCGACCTGCGCCTCGCGCGCGATCCTGGCGCGTTCGAGCAGGACCGGCAGCGACCCGATGTTGTGGGTGCCGAACACCACGTCCACCCACGGCGCCTTGCGGACGATCTCCCCTTGGTCCTTCTGCGCCAGGCAGCCGCCGACCGCGATCTGCATGTGCGGGTTGCGGGTCTTGGCCGGGCGCAGGTGCCCGAGGTTGCCGTAGAGGCGGTTGTCGGCGTTCTCGCGCACCGCGCAGGTGTTGAACACGACCACGTCGGCGGCCTCGCCGTCGTGCGCCCGCACGTAGCCCGCGTCCTCCAGCAGCCCGGCGAGCCGCTCGGAGTCGTGTACGTTCATCTGGCACCCGTAGGTCCGGACCTCGTAGGTGCGGCCATCGCCGGCGTGGGCGCTCTCCTCGGTGACATTCATCTCGATGACAAGACTAAGCGTCATCCGGACGGGAGCGGGCATCACTCACGTACAGGACGGGCCCCTGCCCCTGTGACCTGGGGCGCCAACAGAGTGTTCGTCAACCTGCCGTGATCGGATCGGTACCCGGCGGTTAGTGACGGGTGCCCTTCACCTGCATAACGTTGACCACCATGACGGAGAACGGGGACGCGACTCCACTCGTCAGCCTGGTCGGGGTCAACAAACACTTCGGCGCGCTGCATGTGCTGAAGAACATCGACCTGACCGTGGACCGCGGCGAGGTGCTGGTCGTCATCGGGCCCTCCGGCGGGGGCAAATCAACGCTGTGCAGGACGATCAACCGCCTGGAGACGATCGACGAGGGCCAGATCATCTTCGACGGGACACCGTTGCCCGAGGAGGGCAGGGCGCTGGCCCGGCTGCGGTCCGAGGTCGGCATGGTGTTCCAGTCGTTCAACCTCTTCGCCCACAAGACGATCCTGGGAAACGTCACACTGGGGCCGATGAAGGTCCGCAAGAAGGCGCGCAAGGAGGCGTCCACGCGCGCGATGGAGCTGCTCGACCGGGTGGGCATCGCCAACCAGGCGGACAAGTACCCGGCGCAGCTCTCCGGCGGGCAGCAGCAGCGGGTGGCCATCGCCCGCGCGCTGGCCATGGACCCGAAGCTGATCCTGTTCGACGAGCCCACCTCGGCGCTGGACCCGGAGATGGTCCAGGAGGTGCTCGATGTCATGATCGGCCTGGCCAGGGACGGCATGACCATGGTCGTGGTCACCCACGAGATGGGATTCGCCCGCAGGGCCGCCAACCGGGTCGTGTTCATGGCCGACGGCCAGATCATCGAACAGAACACCCCCGACGAGTTCTTCACCAACGCCAGGACCGACCGGGCCAGGGACTTCCTGTCGAAGATCCTCACCCACTGAACCACCGATCTCGCGCGAACACGACTCTCACCCCCCTAGGCTCCCCACCTTTAGGCTCCAACCTTTAGGCCCCATCCTTTAGGAAGAAGAGGTACGTAAATGCGGGTAGGACGTTTCGGAGCGGCGCTCGCCGCAGCGGGCGCGCTGACGCTGGGCCTGGCGGCGTGCGGCGGCGGCAGTGGAGGCGGCGGCGACACCGGCGCCAAGACCGATCGGGCCACCTCGGTCGTCGACAAGGTGAAGAACACCAAGCGGATCGTGGTCGGCACCAAATGGGACCAGCCGGGCCTGGGCTTGAACACCGGCGGCGGCGAGCCGCAGGGCTTCGACGTGGACGTGGCGAAGTACGTCGTGAAGGAGATCTCGGGCGACCCGAACGTCCAGATCGAATGGAAGGAGTCCGCCTCCTCCAACCGTGAGCCGTTCCTCGCCAACGGCACGGTCGACATCATCTTCGCCACCTACTCGATCACCGAGGAGCGCAAGGCCAAGGTGACGTTCGGCGGGCCGTACATCGTGGCCCACCAGGACACCATGGTCCGCGGCGACGCCGCGGAGATCGCCAAGGCGACCGACCTCGCGGGCAAGCGGATCTGCCAGGCCGCGGGCTCCAACTCCTACAAGCGGATCACCGACCCGCCGCCGGACGGCAAGCTCGACCTGGACGCCAAACTGGTCGGCGCGAGCAACTACTCCGAGTGCGTCTCCAAGCTGAGCGGCAACAACCTGGACGCGGTGACCACCGACGACCTGATCCTGGCAGGGTTCGCCGCGCAGGGCGGAAACTACAAGATCCTCGGCGACCCGTTCACGGACGAGAAGTACGGCGTCGGCCTGAAGAAGGGCGACACCAAGACCTGCGAGGCGGTCAACAAGGCCATCACCAAGATGTACAGCGACGGCACCGCCAAGCAGATCTTCGACAAGTGGTTCGGCAAGGCGAAGGGGCTCACCGCGCCCACGGCCGCGCCGCAGTTCGAGACCTGCGCGTAGGGTTCGCCGCGACTCTTCGCACTTCTCTCACGTACGCGGCGGCCGGTGACCGGTGCCAGCCGGCGCCCGCCGCCGCCGCACCCGTGGCTGGAGCACGATGGATGAACTGATCGAATACGCGCCGGACCTGCTGGCCGGTTTCGCGGAGAACCTGAAGCTGTCGGCGGTGTGCGGTGTGCTGTCGCTGATCTTCGGCACGATCCTGGTCGGCATACGGGTCTCCCCCACGCCGGTACTCCGGGCGGCGGGCACGGCTTATGTCAACATCGCGCGTAACACACCGCTGACCTTGGTCCTGGCCTTCTCCTCGCTCGGGCTCAGCGACCAGATCGGGCTCATCTTCTCCGATGAGCCGAGCACGAACGGGTTCTGGCTGGTGGTACTGGGCCTCACCGCCTACACCTCCACCTTCGTCTGTGAGTCGCTGCGCTCGGGCATCAACACCGTGCCGTTCGGGCAGGCGGAGGCGGCCCGGGCGATCGGGCTGACGTTCCTGCAGTCGCTCAGCCTGATCATCCTGCCGCAGGCGTTCCGGGCCGTCATCGCGCCGCTCGGCAACGTGATGATCGCGATGATCAAGAACACCACGGTCGCCATCGCCGCGGGCTACCTGGCCGACGTGGCGTTCGTGATGAAGGACACCTTCGACACCACCGGCGTGTCGATCCCCATCTTCCTCGGCATCGTGGTGGCCTTCATGGTGGTGGTGCTGCCGATCGGATTCCTGACCGGCTGGCTGGCCAAGCGACTGGCGGTGGCCCGATGAACGGCGGCGCGTCCCTCCTCTTCGACGCCCCCGGGCCGCGGGCGCGGCTGCGCAACCACCTGCTGACCGCGGTGGCGCTGGTGGCGCTGCTGGCGATCGCGTGGTTCGTCTACAGCAGGTTCGACGAGAAGGGGCAGTGGCGGGCGGAGATCTGGGAGCCCTTCCTCCGGCCCACGACCTGGACCAACTTCATCGTTCCCGGCCTGATCGGCACGCTCAAGGCGGCCGCGCTGGGGGCGGTGTTCGCGCTGTTCTTCGGCGCGATCTTCGGTCTTGCCCGGTTGTCCGACCACCGCTGGGTCCGGATCCCGGCCGGGGTGGTCGTGGAGGTCTTCCGGGCGATTCCGCTGCTGCTGCTGATCTTCTTCGTCTTCTACCTGCTGCCCTCAGTGCTCGGCGGCGGTGACTACACGCTGATCGCGGTGGTCGTGGGGCTGACCCTCTACAACGGGTCGGTGCTGGCGGAAATCATCAGGGCCGGTGTGCTCGCGGTTCCGCGCGGGCAGTCGGAGGCGGCGTACGCGATCGGGCTGCGCAAGACCGGCGTGCTGTGGCGCATCCTGCTGCCGCAGGCCATCACCGCGATGATGCCGGCCATCGTCAGCCAGTTGGTGGTGCTGCTGAAGGACACCGCGCTCGGCTACATCATCGCCTACGTGGACCTGCTGAACTTCGGCTTCAAGATCATCCCGCCGAACTTCCCCGGGTCGCTGATCCCCGCGGCGATCGTCATCGGGATCATCTACATCGGCCTGAACATGCTGCTCAGCGCGCTGGCCACCTGGCTGGAGCGGCGCAGCAGGCGCAGCCGTAAGAGCGCGGCACGGCCGATCGGGCTGTCCGCGGTGCCCGGCCCGGCCGGGGCCGGCGTGGGACAGCTCTGAGGGTCCCCTGAGGCGGTCGCCGGAGTTTCGCGGCGACCGCCTCGCCATTTACCTGAACACCTGAGCAAGTGGCGTACCCACGTAAAGGGACGGCCAAAGGGAGACGGACGGCCGCCTTTTCCGGCAGGATGCGGCTATGTCCCCCGAGCGACCGCCGACCCGGACCACCACCGTGCCCTACACCGCCTGGCCCTCACCGATCTCCACCTCCGACGTCGCCCGAGCCGGTCTCAGTCTCGGATTCCCCAGCGTGCTGGGCGATGAGGTGTGGTGGAGCGAAGACCGTCCGGCAGAGGGCGGGCGCACCACGATCATGCACCGCGCCGCCGACGGCGCCCGCCGCGAGCTGCTGTCCGCGCCATGGAGCGCCAGGTCCCGGGTACACGAGTACGGCGGGCGATCGTACGCGGTCGCGCCCGGTGGCCTGCTGGTCTTCGCCAACCACTCCGACCAGCGGCTCTACCTGATGACCGCAGACGCGGCGCCGGTGGCCCTCACCCCTGATCCCGAGCGGCACGCCGGGCTGCGGTACGCCGACCTGCACATCCGCGACGGGCGGGTGTGGGCGGTGCGCGAGCGCCACCACGACGACGGCAAGGTGGACCGGGCGATCGTGTCGATCCCCCTTGACGATCCCGGCATCGGTCATGCCGGGGCAGAACCCATCGAGCACGTCACCGGCAGCGACTTCTACGCCTTCCCCACCATCTCCCCTGATGGCGCACATCTCGCCTACATCTGCTGGAACCACCCGCGGATGCCGTGGCAGGGCACCGAGTTGCGGGTCACGCGCCTCTCCGACGGCCACTCCTGGACGGTCAAGGGCGGCCAGAGCGAGTCGGTGCTCGCCCCGCAGTGGCGCGATGACCGGCACCTCTACCTGGTCTCCGACTGGTCGGGCTGGTGGAATCTCTACCAGATCGGCATTTACGGCACTTCATCGCAGGCGCTTCATCCGGCCGAGGAGGAGTTCGCCGGGGCGTTGTGGCGGCTGGGCTACGCGCCGTACGCCGTGCTCGGCGACGGACGGCTCGCGGTGCTGCACGGCCGCGGCGACCTCCGGCCGGCCATCCTCGACCCGGACACCGGCACGCTCACCGACCTCGACGTACCCTACGACGGCTGGGCGCCCTCGCTCGCGGCCGACGGGATGACGCTCACCGGCATCGCGTACGGCGCGGCGGTGCCCGGTTCGGTGGTGCGGATCGACACGGTGACCGGCCGGGTCGAAGGGCTGCGCCGCGACGTGGAGGAGCTTCCCGACATCGCCTACCTGCCGGAGGCGCGGGCCGTGGAGTTCGAGAGCCGCTTCGGGCGGCGCGTACACGCGATCGTCTACCCGCCGTCCAATCCGGTCGCCCAGGGCGAGGGCCTGCCGCCGTACGTCGTGGTGGTGCACGGCGGCCCCACCGCGCACGCGGTCCGCGCGCTCGATCTCGAACGCGCGTTCTTCACCAGCCGCGGGATCGGGATCATCGACGTCAACTACGGCGGGTCCAGCGGCTATGGCCGCGCCTACCGGGAGCGGCTGCGCGGCCAGTGGGGCGTCATCGACGTCGAGGACACCATCGCCGCCGCCGAGTGGCTGGTCGCCGAGGGCCTGGCGGACGAGACGCGGATCGCCGTGCGCGGCGGCAGCGCCGGCGGCTGGACCGCGCTCGCGGCCTGCTGCGCCTCCCGGGCCTTCGCCGGCGGCGTGTCCTACTACGGCGTGAGCGCCCTCGCGCCGCTCAACGCGACCACGCACGACTTCGAGTCACGCTACGTCGAATGGCTGGTCGGCGCCGAAGACCCGGTGTTGTACGCCTCCCGCGAGCCGCTCGCCCGCGCGGGCGACGTGCGCTGCCCGATGCTGCTGCTCCAGGGGCTCGACGACCCGGTGGTGCCGCCCGCGCAGTCCGAGGCGTTCGCGGCGGCGCTGGCCGAGCACGGCGTGCCGTGCACGTACCTGACCTTCGAGGGCGAGTCGCACGGCTTTCGCCGGGCCGAGACGCGCAGCGCCGCGCTGGCCGCCGAACTGGCCTTCTACCAGCAGATCTTCTGGGCGGGCCGGTGAACTGATCAGCGCGCGAACTCCGTCGAGCGCGACTCCCGCACGACGGTGATGCGGATCTGCCCCGGGTAGGTCAGCTCTTCCTCGATCTGCTTGGCGACGTCCCGGGCGATCACCTGGGTCTGGATGTCGTCCACCGTGTCGGGCTTGACCATGACGCGGATCTCGCGGCCGGCCTGCATGGCGAACACCTTCTCCACCCCGTCGAAGGACTGGGCGATCTGCTCCAGGCGCTCCAGCCGCTTGACGTACGCCTCCAGCGACTCGCGCCGCGCGCCCGGGCGGCTGCCGCTGATCGCGTCGGCGGCCTGGGTGAGCACGGCCTCCACGGTGCGCACCTCGACCTCGTTGTGATGGGCCTCGATCGCGTGGACGACGTCCTCGTGCTCGCCGTACCTGCGGGCGATCTCGGCGCCGATCAGCGCGTGGCTGCCCTCGACCTCGTGGGTGAGCGCCTTGCCGATGTCGTGCAGCACCGTGCAGCGCTTGAGCAGCTTGGCATCCATGCCCAGCTCCACGGCCATGATCCCGGCGATGTGCGCGGACTCGACGAGGTGCTTGAGCACGTTCTGGCCGTAGGAGGTGCGGTAGCGGAGCTGGCCGAGCAGCGTGACCAGTTCGGGGTGCATGTCGGTGATGCCCAGCTCCACCAGGGCGTCCTCACCGGCGCGGACGCAGAGGTCCTGGACCTCGGCCCGGCTGCGCTCGTGCGCCTCCTCGATGCGCTGGGGGTGGATGCGCCCGTCGAGCACCAGTTTTTCCAGCGTCAGCCGGGCGGTCTCCCGGCGAACCGGGTCGAAGCAGGAGAGCAGCACCGCCTCCGGGGTGTCGTCGATGATCAGGTTGACCCCCGTCGTCGACTCGAACGCCCGGATGTTGCGCCCTTCCCGGCCGATGATGCGGCCCTTCATCTCATCGCCCGGCAGGTGCAGGACGGAGACCACCGACTCGGCGGTCTGCTCGGTCGCGACCCGCTGCACGGCCAGCGTCACGATCTTGCAGGCGCGCTTTTCCGCCTCCTTGCGGGCCTCGCTCTCGATCTCTCTGATCAACAGCACGGCCTCGCGCTTGGCCTGGTTCTCGATCTCCTTGACCAGCTCGTTCTTGGCCTGCTCGGCGGTGAGGCCGGAGACCCGCTCCAGGATCGCCCGCCGTTCCTCCTCGATCTGCAGGAGGTCCTCGCGCCGGTCGGCCAGCTCGGTCTCGGTCTCGGCGAGCTTCCTGCCCCGCTCCGCCTGCCGACGCGCCTCCTCGTCCAGCCGCTGCTCGCGCTCGGCCAGCCGGTTCTCCCGCCGCTCCAGGTCGGCCCGGAACTCCTTCAGCTCCGACTTGAGGACCCGGGTCTCCTCCTCGACCTCCTGGCGCAGCTTGATCGCGCTCTTCTCGGCGGCCTCGGAGCGGCTGACGATCTCGCTCGCCTCGGCCTCCGCGCGGGTGCGGATCTCGCCGGCCTCGTGTCTGGCCCGCTCCAGCTCCGCCTGGACCTCGGCCACTTCCTCCGCCCGGGGCCCGGTCGCGCGGGGGCCGATGGCTCCGGTACGGCGCGCGAGTACGACCAGCGCGGCGATCGCCACCACGGCGAAGACGAGCACCGCCACCGTCAGGGCGACCACCACAGCAGTCTCCATGCGCGCCCCCAGCCTCCTCGCGTAGCGATCTTCAAGCCCGCGAAGGTCACACCCACGGCACGGAAGCACCAACCGCTGGCGCCGCCAGGACAGATATCAACCCGCGTCAGGTAAGGCACCGACCGTCACCGATCGACGCCGTGCCCGCCTCACCATCGAGCCCGTTCGTCCGTCGTACACCGTTATGGCAATCCGCACAGCGCGGAGTGACTCCTCACTGTCGTCGAGATTAAGCGTCGAAGAGGTAACGGGCAAGCAAAGGCGACCTGTCAAGCTAGTTCCCGCTCATACGACGCCGTCCCACAACATCCCCCAAATCACCACATTCAACCCTGACACCGCACGGAATAGTGGATGTGCGGAGGGACTGCACGTATTGGTCATCGAGCAGAGGAGTGATCGATCATGGCCGGCCTGGTGGTCAGACGGCACAGCCGAAACGACGCCCGCGCCGTCCGTGCCGTCGTCTCACTGATCCACCGCGGCGCGTGCGTCAGGGGGATCGCGGGGGGCGACCCGTCCGCCGGGGACGCGGAGTTCATCGGGCGCTTCGATCGGTACGTCGCCAACCAGGGGTTCGAACTCGTCGTGGCGTACGAGGACGGCGAGCCGGTGGGACAGGCGTGGGGTTGGCCACTGGACGTACGCTCGGGGGCCACCTGGTGGAAGGGCCTGGTGTGCCCGCCGGAGCCGGGGTTCGACCGCGAGGACGGGCACCGGACGTTCGCGCTCTCGGCGCTCATGGTGCGCCGCGCCTGGACCCGCCGCGGCATCGCCCGCGCCCTCCACGACGAACTCCTGCTGAACCGCCCGGAAACCCGGGCGACCCTCCTCGTCCGCCCGGGCAACATCGCGGCCTGCTCCGCCTACGCCAAGTGGGGCTGGACCCGCCGCGCCACCCTC
>NZ_POUA01000297.1 GCF_003236385.1 Spongiactinospora gelatinilytica | reverse complement strand
GTGCTGCGGACGCGCGGGCGGGCCGCGCTGCGCGGGATGGGCAGGGCCGGGGCCGCCGCGCTGTTCGGCGGGCTGGCCGCGTACGCGGCGGGGGCCGGTGTGGTGGCGCTGTCCGGTACGCCCGCGGGGGTGTGGGCCAACGTGCCGCCCGCCCTGCTCGCGGGCCTCGCGGCGGCGGTGGCCGGCGGCGCGGTGGCGGTGCTGGTGGACCGACGCGACGCGCTGGCGGCCCTTGCGAAGGTACGGCCCGGCGGGCGCGGCGAGGCGATCGAGGAGCGAGTGGATGGATGACGCGCGGATTCTGCTCGTGCTGGGGACCAGCGCGGGCGGCGTCGGACGGCATGTGCGGACCCTGGCGTCCGGCCTGGCGCGCCGGGGGCACCGGGTGGCGGTGGCCGGGCCGCGCGAGACCCAGGAGCGGTTCGCCTTCACCGAGGTGGGCGCGGGCTTCCTGGCGGTGCCGATCGCGGACCGGCCGCATCCGGGAAGCGATCTGCGGGCCATGGCGGCGTTGCGCGGGGCGGGGGCGGACCTGGTACACGCGCACGGTCTGCGCGCCGGGGCGCTGGCCGCGCTCGCCCTCACCGGGAGGCGGGTGCCCGTCGCGGTGACGCTGCACAACGCGCTCACCGCCGGAGGAGCGGTGGGAGCGGTGTACCGCGCGCTGGAGCGGGTCGTGGCCAGGAGGGCCGAGGTGGTCCTGCCGGTCTCCCCGGATCTGGGGGCGCGGATGACCGGCCTGGGGGCGCGGCGGGTGGTGCCCGCCGTCGTCCCGGCGCCGCCGTTGCCGGCCGCGGGCCGTACGCCGGGACGGACCCGGGACGAGCTGGGCGTGCCCGCCGCTCGCCCGCTGCTGCTGACCGTGGCCAGGCTCGCCCAGCAGAAGGGGCTGGAGACGCTGCTCGACGCGGCCGCGGCGGTGCCGGACGCGCTGTTCGTGGTGGCGGGCGACGGGCCGCTGCGCGGGCCGCTGGAAGCCAGGATCGCCGCCGAGGGCCTGCCGGTGCGGCTGCTCGGCGACCGCGCCGACATCCCCGACCTGCTCGCGGCGGCCGACGCCGTGGTCGTGCCGAGCCGCTGGGAGGGCCAGCCGCTCAGCCTTCAGGAGGCGTTGCGGGCCGGCCGCCCGGTCATCGCGACCGCGGTGGGCGGGCTTCCCGGCATGGTCGGGGAGGCGGGGCTGCTGGTGCCGTACGGCGACGTCGCGGCGCTGGCCGGGGCGGTGCGGCGGGTCCTCGGCGAATCCGGCCTCGCCGCGCGGCTGGCCGAGGCGTCGGCGCGGCGCGGCGCGGCGCTTCCCGGCGAGGAAGACGCGGTGGTTGCGGCCCTGGCCGTCTACCGGTCTATCCTGGGGACGGCTTCGGGCCAGCGAGATTAGGTACCACCCCGCCTGTCACCTATACTGCGTGGGTTAGGGGGGGAGTATCCCTTTCGCGACTGTCTCGTCATCACGGTGCCGCCTCACCCCACGAGGCCCCCGGGGCTGTCGGTCCGCCATGCCTTTTCCGCGGGCGGGAGAGACCTCCGGCAGTCTGTCACGCACGCCGGAGGTTAATCTAACGTGGACGTATCCGTGTGGGCATGGGCCGCCGTGATCGGCGGCCTTCTTGTCGTGCTGGCCGTGGACCTCTGGATCGTGGACAGGGGAGAACCCCGAGAGTTCTCCATGCGCCAGGCCGGGTTCTGGGTCGGATTCTATGTGGCCCTCGCCGCCCTCTTCGGGATCGGCATGTGGGTGCTGGCGGGGGGCGCGAAGGCGGGTGAGTTCTTCGCCGGATATCTGACCGAGTACAGCCTCAGCGTCGACAACCTTTTCATCTTCTTCATCATCATGAGCCGGTTCGCCGTCCCCAAGGCGTACCAGCACAAGGTGCTGCTGATCGGCATCCTGATCGCCCTGGTGATGCGCGGCATCTTCATCGCGCTCGGTGCCGCCGCCCTGGCCAACTTCAGCTGGCTGTTCTACGTGTTCGGAATCTTCCTCCTCTACACCGCCTACGGCATCGTCCGCCAGCACGGCAAGGAGGAGGAGGTCAACGAGAACATCGTGCTGAGGTGGGCGCGGCGGGCGCTGCCGACCACCGACGACTACGTGGGCTCCAAGGTCACCGTCAAGGTGGACGGCCGGCGCATGGTCACCCCGATGCTGATCGTCATGATCGCGATCGGCACCACCGACCTGATGTTCGCGATCGACTCGATCCCGGCCATCTTCGGCCTCACCCAGGACGCCTTCATCGTCTTCACCGCCAACGCGTTCGCGCTGATGGGCCTGCGCCAGCTCTACTTCCTGCTGGGCGGTCTTCTGCAGCGGTTGGTGTACATCAGCTACGGTCTGGCGTTCATCCTGGCCTTCATCGGGGTTAAGCTGCTTCTGGAGGCACTGCACTCCAACCACGTCTCCTGGGCCCCCGAAGTGCCGATCTGGCTGTCCCTGACGGTCATCGGGGTCACCATGGTCGTCACCACGGTGGCCAGCCTGCTCAAGGCGCGCAGCGACGCGCGCAAGGGCGGTGACGTGGACGCTCCCACCAGTCCGCAGACCACTCAGCAGGGGTAGCCGACCCGGGGTGTCAGGCTCTTTGCTTGTCTCATTGCGCCAACTATGGGGTGTGGGATCGGTAACATCCTTCTGAAGGCGGCGACCAAATAGCCGGAAATCCTCACATAAGGTTCCCCGTGTCCCACGATTCAGCACGAACCACTTTCTCCCGTCGAGTGCGGCTGGCCCGCGGTGTCTCGCCCTGGCTCGGGCCCGTCGTGGCGGCCACCGCGGTGACGTCGCTTCTGACCCGCCGCGATCGCCGCTGGGCGTTCGCGGCGGCACCGCTGGCGGCGGTCACCGGTGGCATGCTCTGGTTCTTTCGCGACCCGGAGCGCGTCCCCGGGACCGCCCGCGTGCTGGCGCCCGCCGACGGCGTCGTACTGAGCGTCGACCCGCAGCCGGACGGCCGCACCCGAGTGGCGATCTTCATGAGCCCGCTCGACGTACACGTGAACCGTGCGCCTCTTGCTGGAACCGTCACGTCGGTAGAGCATGTCTCGGGTGGGTTCCTCCCTGCCTTCAACAAGGACAGCGAAGCGAATGAGCGCGTTGTGTGGCACTTCGACACCGCACTCGGGGACATCGAGCTGGTGCAGATCGCCGGGGCGATGGCCCGCAGGGTCGTGCCCTACTTGACGCCGGGGGCCAAGGTGGCGCGCGGTGAGCGGATCGGGCTCATCCGGCTGGGCTCACGGGTGGACACCTACCTGCCGGAGGGGATCATCCCTGCGGTGACCGTCGGTGAGAAGACCATAGCGGGGGTGACCGGACTTGACCACGGCTGACGCGGGGTGGCCGGTGGACGACGTCCACCGGGTGGACACCGCCGGTGAAGTCGACGACGAGCCGAAGGGGCCGGTGGGCAAGGCGTTCCGCCTCTCGGCCGCCGACTCGCTGTCGCTGGGCAACGCGCTGTGCGGTTTCCTGGCGGTGTGCGTGCTCGCCTGGTCGGCCATCAGCCAGCTCCAGGAGACCCGGACCTTCGCCCCCGACTCGCGCTACTTCGCCACCGCGGTGGTGCTGTTGCTGATCGGCGCCACCTGCGACCTGTTCGACGGCCTGGTGGCCCGGCGGTTCCGGGCCTCGGCGATGGGCGCGGAGCTGGACAACCTGGCCGACGTGATCAGCTTCGGGCTGGCGCCGGCGTTCATGGTGGTGATGTGGGCGGGGTTCTCCTCCGCGCTGCCGCTGTGGCTGGTGCTCGCCGCGGCCGGGTCGGTGCTGATCGGCGGCGTCGTACGACTGGCCAGATTCGCCTGCGTCAAGACCAAGAGCGGCGACTTCATGGGCCTGCCCATCCCGATGGGCGCGATGACGGTGGTGTCGGTGGTGCTGCTGTTCCCGCCGTCCTACTTCGCGTTGCTGGCCATCTTCGCGGTGGCCTGGCTGATGGTCAGCCGGATCGAGTACCCCAAGCCCAAGGGGCAGCTCGCCGCCGTGGTGCTCGCCTGGATAATGATCAACGTGGCCTGCCTCACCGTCTGGGCCGCCTGGCCGGAGGGCGGCGACACGCTGATCAAGGTGGGGGCCAGCATGCAGATCGCGCTGGTGACCGCCATTCCGCTGCGGGTGCTGATGTTCAAGCGCGAACAGCGCCGCGAGCAGCGGGCCCGGCTGGGCTGAGCGCCCAGGCGGGCCTGCGGCACCGCTGCCCGGGCTACCAGCCGCGGGCCTCCCACTCGGGCAGCGACGCGCGCTCGGCGCCCAGCGTGGTGTCCTTGCCGTGCCCCGGGTAGACCCACGTCGAGTCGGGCAGCCGGGCGAAGATCCGCTCTTTGACGTCGCCGAAGAGCCGGGTGAACCGCGCCGGGTCGCGTTCGGTGTTGCCCACTCCGCCGGGGAACAGCGAGTCGCCGGTGAACAGGTGGCCGTCCTGGTAGAGCAGCGCGATCGAGCCGGGCGTGTGCCCGCGCAGGTGGATCACCTCCAGCGTGAGCACCCCCAGCGTGACGTGGTCGCCGTGCTCGACCTCCAGCCCGGCGGGCACCGGCAGGTGCGGCGCGTCCAGCGGATGGGCGACCACGGTCGCGCCGGTCGCCCGGTGCACCTCCGCCAGGGCCTGCCAGTGGTCCTGGTGCCGGTGCGTGGTCACGATCTTGCTGATCGGCGCGTCGCCGATCCACTCCAGCAGCCGCTCCGGCTCGGCCGCGGCGTCGATCAGCAGGCCGTCGCCGGTCTCCTTGCAGCGCAGCAGGTAGGCGTTGTTGCCGAAGCCGCCCACCTCCAGCTTGCCGATCGTGATGTCGTCCAGCTCACGGACGTCGGCGGGGCCGCCCTGGCTGACGTCGCCGGTATAGGTCATGGTGATCCTCCTCGCTGCCGTCGGGGCGTACCGCCCACATGGTCCGCCCCATCCTCCCCCACCCGGATCATGCTCACCGGGCATAACCCGTCCCTTCCCCGCGTTGAAGCCAGTGACCTGCGCTGGGGTGTTGTGCGCCCGAAGTGTGTGGACGGCGCCGGCGGCCGTCGGCGAGATTTTGTCGGTGCCTCCCGCTAACCTGCCCGTGCAGCAGGATCGACCCTTCCAACCTCCTACATCGGGATCACCGTGGCTGATCGCCTGATCGTGCGTGGCGCACGCGAACACAACCTCAAAGACGTCTCGCTGGATCTGCCACGAGACTCGCTCATCGTCTTCACCGGCCTGTCCGGCTCCGGTAAGTCCAGCCTGGCCTTCGACACCATCTTCGCCGAGGGCCAGCGGCGCTATGTCGAGTCACTGTCGGCATACGCCAGGCAGTTCCTCGGTCAGATGGACAAACCCGACGTCGACTTCATCGAAGGGCTCTCGCCCGCGGTCTCCATCGACCAGAAGTCCACCAGCCGCAACCCGCGGTCCACCGTCGGCACCATCACCGAGGTCTATGACTACCTGCGCCTGCTGTGGGCGCGGATCGGCAAGCCGCACTGCCCGGCCTGCGGCAGGCCGATCGCCAGGCAGAGCCCGCAGCAGATCGTCGACCGGGTGCTGGAGCTCGCGGAGGGCACCCGCTTCCAGGTGCTCGCGCCGGTCGTGCGCGGGCGCAAGGGCGAGTACGCGGAGCTGTTCTCCCAGCTTCAGGCCAAGGGCTTCGCCCGGGCGCGGGTCGACGGCACGGTGGTGCGGCTTGAGGAGCCGCCCACCCTGAAGAAGTATGAAAAGCACGACATCGAGGTGATCGTCGACCGGCTGGCGGTCAAGGAGTCGGCCCGCCGCCGGCTCAACGACTCGGTGGAGACCGCGCTCCAGCTCTCCGGCGGCACGATCACCCTCGAATTCGTCGATCTGCCGGAAGACGACCCCGGCCGGGAGCGCTTCTACTCCGAGCATCTCTACTGCCCCTACGACGACATGTCGTTCGAGGAGCTGGAGCCGCGGTCGTTCTCCTTCAACTCCCCGTTCGGGGCCTGCCCCGAGTGCACCGGCCTCGGCACCCGCATGGAGGTCGATCCCGACCTGGTGGTGCCCGACCCGGACAAGAGCCTGGGCGAGGGCGCCATCTCGCCGTG
The DNA here is from genome assembly GCF_003236385.1 of Spongiactinospora gelatinilytica. Taxonomy (GTDB): domain Bacteria; phylum Actinomycetota; class Actinomycetes; order Streptosporangiales; family Streptosporangiaceae; genus Spongiactinospora; species Spongiactinospora gelatinilytica. Next base: position 3,873 of record NZ_POUA01000297.1, on the reverse strand, counting down.
GTCCAACGGCCACACCAGCGACTACTTCAACCGGCTGGTCGAGGCGCTGGGCAACGCGATGGGGTTCACCCTCGCCACGCCGTGGGGCCGGCTGTCCAAGAAGGCCCAGAAGGCGCTGCTCCACGGGCACGACGAGCAGGTCCACGTCCGCTACAGCAACCGCTACGGCAGGCAGCGCTCCTACTACACCACCTTCGAGGGGATCATCCCCTGGGTGCAGCGCCGGCACGCCGAGGCCGAGAGCGACACCAGCCGCGAGCGGTTCGAGGGCTACATGCGGGAGATCCCGTGCCCGGCCTGCAAGGGCGCGCGGCTCAAGCCCGTCACGCTCGCGGTCACCGTGAGCGACCGGTCCATCGCCGACGTCGCGTCGATGTCCATCGGCGAGTGCGCCAAGTTCCTGTCCGACCTCACACTGTCCGAGCGCGACGCGCAGATCGCCGCCCGGGTGGTCAAGGAGATCAACGCCCGGATGGGGTTCCTGCTCGACGTCGGGCTCGACTACCTCACCATGGACCGTGCGGCGGCCACCCTGGCGGGCGGCGAGGCCCAGCGCATCCGGCTGGCCACGCAGATCGGGTCGGGCCTGGTCGGCGTCCTCTACGTGCTCGACGAGCCGTCCATCGGCCTGCACCAGCGCGACAACCAGCGGCTGCTGGAGACGCTGATCCGGCTGCGCGACATGGGCAACACGCTCATCGTGGTGGAGCACGACGAGGACACCATCGCCGCCGCCGACTGGGTCGTCGACATCGGCCCGGGGGCCGGTGAGCACGGCGGGCAGGTCGTGGTCTCCGGCACCGTCAGCGAGCTGTTGTCCAGCGAGGAGTCGCTGACCGGCGCCTACCTCAGCGGGCGGCGGTCCATCGCGGTGCCCGCCGAGCGGCGCAAGCGCGACAAGAAGCGGCAGATCGTGGTCAAGGGCGCGCGGGAGCACAACCTGAAGGGCGTGGACGTCGAGTTCCCGCTCGGCGTCTTCACCGCGGTCACCGGCGTGTCAGGGTCGGGCAAGTCGACCCTGGTCAACGACATTCTGTACACCTCGCTGGCCAAGGAGCTGCACGGGGCGCGCACGGTGCCCGGCCGCCACTCCCGGATCAACGGGATGGACCTGGTGGACAAGGTCGTCCACGTCGACCAGTCGCCCATCGGCCGCACCCCACGCTCCAACCCCGCCACCTACACCGGTGTCTTCGACCACGTCAGGAAGCTCTTCGCGGCCACCAGCGAGGCGAAGGTGCGCGGCTACCAGCCGGGCAGGTTCAGCTTCAACGTCAAGGGCGGGCGCTGCGAGGCCTGCGCCGGCGACGGCACCATCAAGATCGAAATGAACTTCCTGCCCGACGTCTACGTGCCGTGCGAGGTCTGCCACGGCGCCCGGTACAACCGGGAGACGCTGGAGGTCCACTACAAGGGCAAGACCATCGCCGAGATCCTCGACATGCCGATCGAGGAGGGCCTGTCGTTCTTCGACGCGATCCCCGCGATCAAGCGGCACCTCAAGACCCTCAACGACGTCGGCCTCGGCTACGTGCGGCTGGGCCAGCCCGCCACCACGCTGTCGGGCGGCGAGGCGCAGCGCGTCAAGCTCGCCTCTGAGCTGCAGCGCCGCTCCACCGGCCGCACGGTCTACGTGCTCGACGAGCCGACCACCGGCCTGCACTTCGAGGACATCCGCCGGCTGCTCGGCGTCCTCGGCCGCCTGGTGGACGGCGGTAACACGGTGATCGTCATCGAGCACAACCTCGATGTGATCAAGACCGCCGACTGGGTCATCGACATGGGGCCGGAGGGCGGCTCCCGGGGCGGCACCGTCGTCGCCACCGGCACCCCCGAAGACCTGGCCCAGGTCGACGCCAGCCACACCGGCCGCTTCCTGCGCAAGATCCTCCCCGGCTGACCGGCCCGCTCTGTCCCGCCGCCCTCCCCAAGGGCGGCGGGGCCACCTGCGGCCCGCGCGCGGGGCTTCCCGGGCCGGTCGGGTGGGGGCCACGGTCATGGCGTGCCGTGCAGGGCGAGGAGGATGTGCTCGGCGGCGGCGTGGGCAACGATGCCCTGCCGCCGGAAACCGAGTCTTTCCAGCAGGCGCACCGAGGCGGTGTTGCCGGCGAAGGGATCGGCGTACAGCGGGCGGACCGGTTCCTCCTTGAGGAAGAGGGTCAGAGCCGTGGTGCCGATGCCGCGGCCCCAGTTCGGCCGGAGGCCGCCTTCATGGCCCACTGGACCGAGCGCATCCTGGCCGATCCCGCCGTCCTGGTGCGCACCATCGCGGTGGACGGCGAGCCGGGGGCCATGTCATCTCACGGTGGGGCGACGAGCGGCGTTTCATCGGATACCGGCTCGGCCGTTCCTTCGGTGCGAATCCCGCTCGCCGCGCCGCCTCCGGGTCGTGCTCCTGGGCCAGGAACACCTTCAGGTCGCTGCGCCGGACCGCCCGCAGTCGCACGCCCTCGCTCTCCGTCTCGCCCATGGGACAAGCATGGCCCCCGGCACCGACAGTTTCGCCGCGGCCGGTTTCGCCGCAGGGCCGGGAGAGGGCTGGATCCGGGAGCGAGGGGGGCGGTCAATACGCTGGTGCGAGCCCGGTTGATCGGGGGAGTTGCGAGGAGGGCCGCAACATCATGTCGGATTCGACGCGTGGTTTCGTCATGCCCGGACGCGATCTGACGCGCCGTGGCGCACTCGGCGCCGTGGGCGTGACCTGCGGGGCCGCCGTACTGGGGGCCTGCGGCTCGAACGCCCCCGCCACACCCGCCGTGCCGCCGGGGATCAAGGGGAAGGTCATCGCCAAGACCGCGGACATCCCGGTCGGTGGCGGCAAGGTGTTCGACGACTGGAAACTGGTGGTCACCCAGCCGAGCGCGGGGGTGTTCAAGGCGTACACCGCGACCTGCCCCCACGCGGGCTGCTCCGTCGGGAAGGTCGGGGACGGCGTGATCGAGTGCCCCTGCCACGGCAGCCAGTTCGCCATCGAGTCCGGCAAGTGCGTGGCCGGTCCCGCGGAGGCGCCCCTGGTGGCCTTCCCGCTGAAGGTGCAGAACGACGGCATCGTCGTCGGCTGACGTCGGTCACGACACCCTGCCCCTATCGGTAAATGTGCGTGGAACCGGGCAATCCGGCCCGAGCAAGCTGAACCATTCGGACGGTTTGATCCGTACGTCAATGTAAGGAAACAGCTTGGAGGGGCTTGTGAGGAACAGGTGGCGACACGCACCGAACGTCGGGTCCGGTCCTCGGGGAGGCGCGCGATGAGCGACCTCTCACCCGGGCGGGATGCCGCGCAGACGTACACAGGGGCCTCAGACCCCACGCGCCGCGTGCTGGTCGTGGGCGCGGGAGGCGCGGGCCTCGCGGCCGTGCTGGCGGCTTGCTCGTCGTACGGCGATCCCGGCGGCGCGGCCGGCACCGACTCGGCCACCGCGTCCGCTCCGCTGGCTCCGGCGACGAGCCAGGGCAGTGGCGACGACAGTGGCGAGGGCGGCGGCGCGGGCGGGTTCGCGCGGACGTCCGACATCCCCGAGGGCGGTGGCGCGATCTTCAAGGAGCAGCAGATCGTGGTCACGCAGCCCGGCGCGGGCGAGTACAAGGCGTTCAGCGTGACCTGCACGCACGAGGGGTGCGCGGTCGAGGACGTCAGCGGCGGGACGATCAACTGCGCCTGCCACGGCAGCAAGTTCAAGATCGCCGACGGTTCGGTGGCGGCCGGGCCCGCGACGAAACCGCTCCCGGAAAAGCAGATCAAGGTCGAGGGCGACGCGATCTCCCTGGCCTGAGCCGTGACGCATGCCCCTCGTCCGGGAAGGCGCACCGCCCTTCCGGACAGGGGCATGCGGCATGGGCGCACGCGGGGCGGGGGCGCGCGTGCGCCCATGC
>NZ_POUA01000296.1 GCF_003236385.1 Spongiactinospora gelatinilytica | reverse complement strand
GGGCCGAGGGCACCGGTCGCGGAGGCGTTCATCCTGATCGGAGCCTATGCGCAGGTCGGGCGGGCGGTGGACGGCCGGCCGGGGGTTCGGTACCGAAGTCGGCGGGTTCGGTACTTTGGTCGCACGCCGCCCCGGCGGACGGCTCCGAGGGTCACCGGCCCCGGGCCCGACGGCCGATCCGCGCGCCCCGGCCATGTCCCTAGCGTGTCCGGTATGCGCAAAGCCTTCCAGGTCGTGGGGGTGGTGCTGGCCCTGCAGGGGATCAGCGGGGCCATCGACCACCTCGCCGTACAGCCGATCATGGGGATCTTCCTGAACGCCGTCAACCGCCTGGTCATCCCGCGCCTGGGCTTTCTGACCGGGTACGAGTTGTACGCGAACCTCACCCTCGCCCTGTTCGGCATCGCCGTGTTCGTCGCGGCGACAAGGATCAACTCGTCGTGACGGCCCGCCGGGACAGGGACAATGGGGTGGTGCAGTCAGACACCACGCGTTCCGTCTCCGTGCTGGGATCGACCGGGTCGATCGGCACCCAGGCCCTCGATGTGATCCACCGCAACCCGGGGAGGTTCACGGTGGCCGGGCTGGCCGCCGGCGGCGGCAGGGTCGGCCTGCTCGCCGAGCAGGCGGCGCGCACCGGGGCGGCGGTGGTGGCCGTCGCCGACGAGGGCGCGGTGCCCGAGCTGCGCGAGGCGCTGGCCGCGCACGGCGTCTCGCCCACCGTCCTGGCCGGGGAACAGGGCGTGGCCGAGGTCGCCGCCCGGCCGTGCGACGTGGTGCTCAACGGCATCACCGGGGCGCTCGGGCTCACCTCGACGCTGGCCGCGCTGGAGGCCGGGCGGGTGCTGGCGCTGGCCAACAAGGAGTCGCTGATCATGGGCGGCGCCCTGGTGAAGCGGCTGGCCAAGCCGGGCGCGCTGATCCCGGTCGACTCCGAGCACTCGGCGCTGGCGCAGTGCCTGTGGGCGGCCACGCCCGGCGGAGAGGACGCCCGGGCCGTGCGCAGGCTGATCGTCACCGCGAGCGGCGGGCCGTTCCGCGGCCGAAGGCGCGCGGAACTGGCCGGCGTCACGCCGGAGCAGGCGCTGGCGCACCCCACCTGGTCGATGGGCCCGGTCATCACGATCAACTCGGCCACCCTGGTCAACAAGGGCCTTGAGGTCATCGAGGCCAATCTGCTGTTCGACATCGGCTTCGACCGGATCACGGTCGTCGTCCACCCGCAGTCGGTGATCCACTCGATGGTGGAGTTCGTGGACGGCGCGGTGGTCGCCCAGGCCAGCCCGCCGGACATGCGGCTGCCGATCGCGCTGGCCCTCGGCTGGCCCGAGCGGGTGCCCGACGCCGCGCCCACGGTGGCCTGGGACGTCGCCCAGTCCTGGACGTTCGAGCCGCTGGACGAGGAGGCGTTCCCCTCGGTGGCGCTGGCCCGGCACGTCGGCACTCAGGGCGGTACCGCGCCGGCCGTTTACAACGCGGCCAACGAAGTGTGTCTGGAGGCGTTCGTGCAGGGACGCCTGCCGTTCCTCGGCATCGTGGACACCGTGGCCAAGGTGGTCTCCGAGCACGGTGTGACCCAGGCGGGCACGGTCGAGGAGGTGCTCGCGGCCGACGCCTGGGCTCGTGTCCGGGCCGGTGAGCTGGCCGGTCGCTGAGCACAAGGCGGATGATGTCGGAGCCGTCTGAAGTGACGTATCACATCACGTGTTAGTAAATCGGACGGCCCGATATGGCGATTAGGGGATGAACGGCAATCTACGTCACAGTGACGGTTGTTACCTTCGCGGGCCGTGCGTTCACGGGACTACCTAGACTGTTGGCATACGAATGCGGCTGCCAGGGCCCGTTGCGACGCTAACCAGTCAAGGTGCTGAGATGTCTATTGATCTTGGGATCCCCTCCGTGCGCACCCGGCCCATCGCCGAGCGCAGGAAATCACGACAGATCATGGTCGGACCGGTCCCGGTGGGCGGCGACGCCCCCGTTTCGGTCCAGTCCATGACGACGACCGTGACCGCCGACGTCAACGCCACCTTGCAGCAGATCGCGGAGCTGACCGCCTCCGGGTGCCAGATCGTGCGGGTGGCCGTGCCCTCCCAGGACGACGCGGACGCGCTGCCGACCATCGCCAGGAAGTCGCAGATCCCGGTGATCGCCGACATCCACTTCCAGCCCAAGTACGTGTTCGCCGCGATCGAGGCGGGGTGCGCCGCGGTACGCGTCAACCCGGGCAACATCAAGAAGTTCGACGACAAGGTCGGCGAGATCGCCAGGGCCGCCGCCGACCACGGCGTGCCGATCCGCATCGGCGTCAACGCCGGTTCCCTCGACCCGCGCCTGATGCAGAAGTACGGCAAGGCCACCCCCGAGGCGCTGGTGGAGTCCGCGCTGTGGGAGTGCTCGCTGTTCGAGGAGCACGGCTTCCGGGACATCAAGATCTCCGTCAAGCACCATGACCCCGTCGTGATGATCCAGGCGTACCGGCAACTCGCCGAGAAGTGCGACTACCCGCTGCACCTCGGCGTCACCGAGGCGGGCCCGGCCTTCCAGGGCACGATCAAGTCGGCGGTCGCCTTCGGCGCGCTGCTCGCCGAGGGCATCGGCGACACCATCCGGGTGTCGCTGTCGGCCCCGCCGGTGGAGGAGGTCAAGGTCGGCATCGGCATCCTGGAGTCGCTCAACCTGCGCGAGCGCGGCCTGGAGATCGTCTCCTGCCCGTCCTGCGGGCGCGCCCAGGTGGACGTCTACACCCTGGCCGACCAGGTGCACGCCGGGCTCGACGGGCTCAAGGTCCCGCTCCGGGTCGCCGTGATGGGCTGCGTCGTCAACGGCCCGGGGGAGGCGCGCGAGGCCGACCTCGGGGTGGCCTCCGGCAACGGCAAGGGCCAGATCTTCGTCAAGGGCGAGGTCATCAAGACCGTGCCGGAGTCGCAGATCGTGGAGACCCTGATCGAGGAGGCCCTGCGGCTGGCCGAGGAGATGGGCGTCGACGTCGATCTCGACGACGAGTCCGCCGCCGGCCCCGAGGTCACCGTCCACTGATGATTCCTGGGGCGTTCCCGCCACCGCACGCAGAGCAATGGATCGTTTACAGGTTGGCAATCATCGGGCATGACTCCATGTGAGCGCACGGTGACCTAGGGGAACATCTCCTCTGTCGCATGAACAGAGGAGAGCTGTCGAGTGAAGCGCGTCGTCGGAGTTGTCGCGGGCGTTGCGGTACTTACCTTGGGGATGGGAGGCGTGCCCGGCGGAGCGGCCGGCGCCGACGGCGATCCCACGGGCGTGGACGACGGGCGGGCCGGGCCGGTCGGGCTGCCGGGCTCCGGCTCCTCCGCCGGGCCGGACGATCCGATCTGGCCGGCGCGGGTTCCGGTGGGCAAGGGCGCCCCGAAGCCGTCCACCCTCGTCTGGCGGCCCTGCCCGGAGCCGGCCAAGCGGCACACCGCCGCGCGGCTTCCCGGCCACTCCGCCTTCCCCGGCCTGGCCGCCCCCGCTGGCCTGGCCGCCGCCGGCGTGCGGGCGGCTCCGGAACAGAAGGTGGAGTGCGCGACCCTGCGGGTGCCGCTCGACCACCGCGAGCCGTACGGCCAGACCGTCGAGCTGGCGCTCAACCGGGTGAAGGGCACCGCCTCGCGCGACCACAACCACCTGGGCGCACTGCTGGTCAACCCGGGCGGGCCCGGGGCGTCCGGGCGCGACCTGGCCAGGCACGTCGCGGCGGGGCTGCCCGCCGCGATCTCCGCCCGGTTCGATGTGATCGGGTTCGACCCGCGCGGCGTCGGGGCCAGCAAGCCCGCGCTCACCTGCGTGGACGCCAAGACCTACTACGCGCCGCCGCGCCTTGACCACGTTCCGCGCGGCGCGGCCCAGGAGCAGCGGCTGCTCGCCCAGGCCAGGGAGTACGCCACGGCGTGCGGCAACCGCTGGTCGTGGATGCTGCCGCACATGACCACAGAGAACTCCGCCCGCGACATCGAGGCGATCAGGGTGGCGCTCGCCGAGGAGAAGATCAGCTACCTCGGCTACTCCTACGGCACCTACCTCGGGGCCGTCTACGCCACCCTCTACCCGGCGAGGATCAGACGGCTGGTGCTGGACAGCTCGGTCGATCCCCAAGGCGTCTGGTACAAGGCCAACCTCGCCCAGAACTACGCCTTCGACCAGCGCCACCGCGACTTCCTGGCCTGGGTCGCCCGGCACAACCGGGTCTACCGGCTCGGCGCGAAGGCGGCCGACGTCCGCTTCGCCTGGTACTCCATGCGCGACCGGCTGCGCGGTCGCCCGGCGGGTGGGCTGGTCGGCCCGAGCGAGCTGGACGACATCTACACCGTGGCCGGCTACTCCGACCGGGTGTGGCCGACGCTCGCCGACGCGTTCTCCGCGTACGTCCGCAAGGGCGGCACCAAGGGCCTGATCGACGCCTACCACCGGCACGGCGAGAACGACGCCGCCGCCGAGAACAACTACGCGGTCTACCTGAGCGTGCAGTGCCGCGACGCGGCCTGGCCCCGCGAGTGGAGCGCCTGGCGCGCCGACACCACCGAGATCCATGCCAAGGCGCCCTTCCTGGCCTGGCCGAACACCTGGTACAACGCGCCGTGCGCGTCCTGGGCGGTGCCCGCCGCGGGCCCCGTGCGGGTCAGGTCCAGCGGGGCGCTGCCGCCGATCCTGATGCTCCAGACCCGGCACGACGCCGCCACGCCGTACGCGGGGGCGCTGCGCCTGCGCCGCGCGCTCGGCACGGCCAGCATGGTCGTGGAGGGCGGCGGCAACCACGGCGCCGGACTCGCCGGAAACGCCTGCGTCGATCGGCACCTGGTCGCCTACCTGAGAGAAGGCACCCTGCCCGCCCGCAGGGGCGCGGGGCCCGACGCCAGATGCCCCGCGAACGCCGCTCCCGCGCCCACTTCCGCGGCGGGCTGACCCAGGATGTTTCAGGCGACCGGAAGGGTCGCGAGAGGGCGGCATCGATCTGGGGGTCTGCGTCGGTTCCTGCCAAATTCGGGGAGGTCGCGTACGCTTGGCGCGTGATGCTGCGAACATCGGCGTCGCGCGTGCTCGACGACAACGATCGTGAAGAAGTGCTGGCCCTTCTCGACCTCGATCCTGTCGCCAACGTCTTCGTCGCCTCCAGGGTGCGCTCGGTGGGCCTGAACTCGGCCAGGCTCGGCGGGCAGATGTGGGGATTCGGCCCGCGCGGCGGGCTGACCTCACTGTGCTACGCCGGCGCCAACCTGGTGCCCGTCAACGCGGGCCTGGAGGCCGTACAGGCCTTCGCCGAGCGCGCCCGCAGGCAGGGCAGGCGCTGCTCGTCGATCGTCGGCCCGGTGCAGGCGGTCGAGCCGATGTGGGAGATCCTGCAACCGTACTGGGGGCCGGCCCGCGCGATCCGCCGGCAGCAGCCGGTTATGCGGATCGCCTCGGCCCCGCTGGCCGCCCCCGACCCGTTGGTGCGCCGGGTGCGGCCGGACGAGTTCGACGCGCTGCTGCCCGCGTGCGTGGCGATGTTCACCGAGGAGGTCGGCGTCTCCCCGGACACCGGCGACGGCGGCGCCCTGTACCGCACCCGGGTGGCCGAGCTGATCCGGATCGGCCGCTCCTACGCCCGGCTGGACGGCCGGCAGGTGGTGTTCAAGGCGGAGATCGGGGCGGTGACCCCGCAGGCGTGCCAGATCCAGGGGGTGTGGGTGCACCCCGAGCGGCGCGGCCAAGGGCACGCGGTGGCCGGGATGGCCGCGGTGGTGGACCAGGCGCTGAGATACTTCGCGCCGGTCGTCACGCTCTACGTCAACGACTTCAACCATCCGGCCAGGGCGGTGTACCGCAAGGTGGGATTCACCGAGGTCGGCACCTTCATGTCGGTGCTCTTCTGATCCCTTGCCGCCTTTCGGTCTCGCCTGGTGGATACATGCAGGTGATGGCCGTTGACGGCGGCTGGTCCACCCCCTTGAGTAGAGGGGCGACCATTGGGGGGGCGGCGAGGGGAGGCTGCCGGTGCCGCAGGCGCAGCCGCTCAGGACGGGGGACCCGCTGAGACTGGGCGACTACGAGCTGTCCGGGCGCCTTGGTGAGGGCGGCCAGGGCGTGGTGTTCCTCGCCACCCGTCCCGCGGACGGCGACGCCGAGCGCTATGCCGTCAAGCTGCTGTACGCGCCGGTCGGCGATGAGGAGGCTGCGTTCCTGCGCGAGGCCGAGCTGGCCAAGCAGGTCGCCAGATTCTGCACCGCGCAGGTGATCGACGCGGGGGTCGAGGCGGGGCGTCCGTTCATCGTCAGCGAGTACGTGGACGGGCCGTCCCTGCAACGCGAGGTCGTCTTGGCCGGGCCGCGTACGGGCGGGGCGCTGGAGCGTCTGGCGGTCGGTACGGCGACCGCGCTCGCCGCGATCCACCGGGCCGGAATCGTGCACCGCGACTTCAAGCCCCAGAACGTGCTGCTCGGCCCGGACGGGCCGCGCGTGATCGACTTCGGCCTCGCCCGGGCCCTCGATGCCGCGGCGACCCTCAGCGGGCGCGGCATGGGCACTCCCGCGTACATGTCGCCCGAGCAGATCGGCGCGGAGGACCTGACCCCGGCGGTGGACGTGTTCGCCTGGGGGGCGACGATCTGCTTCGCCGCGACCGGGCAGGCGCCGTTCGGGCAGGACTCGGTGGCGGCGGTGCTGCACCGGATCCTCACCGCGCATCCGGAGACCGGGCGCATCCCCGGGCGTCTGCGCGGCCTGGTGGAACAGTGCCTGGACAAGACGCCGCGCAACCGGCCGGCCAGCCGGGAACTGGTGCTCGCGCTGCTGGGGGAGGCGCCCTCCGGCTCTGGCTCGTACTACCTGGGGGCGGCCGCGGCGGGCGTCGCGCCCGAGCGCCCGGAGGAGGACATCGAGCACACCGGCCCGGTAGGGGCTGAAGGCGGTGATCCTTCAGATGGAAGGTCGCGCAGAGCCGTCGCCAGGATGTCGGTGGCGGCCTTCGGCGCGATCCTGGTGAGCGCGATCGTGCTCGCGGTGGTGCTGGTACCCGCGCTGTTCACCCAGGGGGGCGCCCGATCCGGGCCGTCCCCGGCCACGACCGGCACCCTCGGCGTCACCCCGCGGAAGGCGGACAAGCCCGCCACCGACGCCCCCACGACCGTGACCGACAAGGTCGCACCGCCCGCGGCGGCGTCCACCGCGCCCGTGGCGGTCACGGTCGTGGTCCCTGAGGTGGCCGGGCTGGACCGGGCGGCGGCGGTCCGCTCGATCCGCCGGGCCGGGCTGCGGCCCGGCGAGATCACCGAGGCCGACTCCCCGGAGAGGATCGGCCGCGTGCTGTCCGCGACCCCGGCGGCGGGCACGTCGGTGCGCAAGGGGTCCAAGGTACGGCTGCGCGTGTCGGCGGGGATCGAGGTGCCCGCCGTCGCGGGCCTGCGCCGGGCCGCCGCCGAGTCGGCGCTGTCGGCCGCCGGGCTGGCGGCGGGCAAGGTGAGCCGGGCCTGCTCCGAACTCCCGGGCGGCCAGGTCATCGCGAGCCGTCCGGCCGCGGGCGCCAGGGTGGCGGGCGGCACGGCGGTGTCGCTGGTGGTCTCCCGGCGCGGTAAGGAGGTGCCGGGTGTGGTCGGCATGCCGGAGGCGAACGCCGGTACCGCCCTTTCGGCGCTGGGCTTCACCGTGGACCGGCGGACCCGGGTCACCGACTCCGCGGACCAGGTGGGCAAGGTACTCGCGCAGAGCCTTCCGCCCGGCTCGTGCGCCGCCCCGGGCGCGAAGATCACCATCACCGTGGGCGTCGAGGGCGCCGACGACCCCTCCGAAGACCCCGGCCCCGACCCGCGCGGCGACGACCGGGACCCGACCGATCAACCGGACGTCTTCGAGCCCGCCACCGCCGTCAGTCCTCCCCGGACGGGTCGCGGAGGTGGCTCAGTACCTCGTCGAGGGTGAGGTCGGTGGCGTCCTTGTCAGGGTCCCAGCGGTGGAGTATCTCCTCGGCGGCCAGCGCGAGATCCGCGGGGAGGTTCGCCGCGCGCAAGGCATGGGCGACCTCGGCCATCTCCGGCGCCCACCGCCAGGCCCGGGAGGCGACACCCGGCAGGTGCCCGGGCTCGGCCAGGGCGGAGGGCGCCATCCGTTCGGCCTCGGCCAGCAGCTCGCGCTCCACCCCGTGATGGGCGGCGAGGGCGTGCGAAACCGCGGCGAGCGCGCGGCTCGTCTTCTGGTAGGAGCCGTAGGCCATCTTCAGCGCCGACGCGCCGCCGACCGTCTCGCCCAGCGCGACGGTCTCAACGGCGCTCTGGTGGAAGAGGCCGCCGATGGCCTCGACGGTGGCCTGCGGGCCCGACAGGTAGAGCCGCACGCTGACGCGGTCGCCCGGCGGCGGGCCGATGACGCAGCCGTCCACGAAGCCCTGCCGCGGAAACAGCGCGGCGATCCGCTCGGCGCGCCGCGGACTGATCGCGTTCGCCTCCAGGTAGATCCGGGGGACGCCCGCGGCCGCGACCCGCTCCGCGGTCTCCTCCGCCGCGGCCGGCGGCACGATCGACATGACGACATCGGCCGCCGCCACCGCCTGCCCCAGGTCGGGCGCGGGCTCGAAGCCCGCCTCCGCGGCACGCCGGGCGGTCGCCCGGCCTCGATCGCCGGGACACCACAGCACGCGCACGCCGCCACGGCGCGCCTGCGCGCCGATCGCGGCTCCCATCTGGCCCGGGTGCAGCACCAATACGGTCTTCACCACACCGATTCTCCCGCATCCGGGGGTTCATGGCCTTGAGCGCGGTGGCGTGTCGGCCACGCTTACCTCCCCCCACGACGCCATCGCCTCCCCCTGATCGCCTCCGCCCGGCCTGGCCTTTCTTCGGCGCGTTCACCGTAGGCATCCCTAGTGCTGCCTGCCGTAACGTGCGAAAACGTGCGACGAGTTCAGCGGTTTGCTCGACCGGTTCGGACCAACCGCGATCCACATGGAGAGGCGCGGCTCCTACGGCACCGGAACTTCGTTCCGGCCAGAGCCGGGCCACGCCTTCTGGGCGGCGGTGCGGTGAGTCATGGTGTGACAGGCCGCTCGGGTGTGTCCAGCCACACTTGTTGTCCTTTCGGGGTGACCGTCATGCCGAACCGGTCGCGGCCGGGCTCGCCCCAGCTCATCCAGCGGAAATAGGCGTCCACGGCTTCCTCCCACAGTGGACGGCCGCCCGCCTGCCGCACGGTGTACTCGTCGCGGCCGGGCCGCCAGGTGGCGACCGACCAATTGCCGGTCGGCGGATCCGTGACCACGACCCGACAGGTGTCGTCCTCGCGGTAGGAGTAGCAGCCCAGGCCGGTGATGGCGGCCATGGCGAGGTTCGCGCCGGCGGGGGCGGCGGCGATCGTCCGGGGATCGACGGTCGTGGTGTGTTCGCCGCGCCGGTCGTCGGGGGTGGTGGCCGGGCGCTGGGAGCGCATCATCATGGGGACCGCGCCGTCGGCGAGTTGGGTCACGATCGGCATGTCGGAGTAGACCGCGTTCATCCAGGCGGCGGGGTCGGCGTGACGGTCGATGCCCGCGGTCATACCAGCCTCGTCCACAAGGGCCACCGGCGGGATGAACAGGTGGCGTGGCATCGCCTGGAACGCCGCCCTGACCGGCCCGGGGATGTCGCCGACAAGGGCGGTGATGTCGCTGATCATCCGCTCGATACGGCCGGCGGTGCCGGTCACTTCGCGTCGTCCGGCTTGTCCGCGGGCAGCTCGGGACGCTGGTCGGGGTTGTACGGCTGTGGCGTCGGGTCCTTGTCGCCGCTGTTGGGATCTTCGTGTTTGCCCCATCGTGGGCCGCTCATCGTGCTCTCCCTCGCAGGACGGCTTCTTAGGGTGACGGTATGGCGTGGCGAAGGCCCGGCGGTTCGCGTCGGCTGGGAACCCGGCGTCGGGGGAGTGTTTCTCTGCGAATCGCGCGGTTTGCGGCCTTGGCCTTGTCAGGGGCGGGCGTGGCGGCCT
>NZ_POUA01000295.1 GCF_003236385.1 Spongiactinospora gelatinilytica | reverse complement strand
CCCACGCCCACCGCGAGCGCCCCCAGGGCCCCCGCCCGCAGCGCGCCACGCCGCGACAGGGCCTCGGTGACGATCTCCCCGAAGTATCGGTTCTCTGACGTGTTGGGAATGTCGTGCGAGCAGGCGTTACCGCAGCGGAACTGGCAAGTCAGCGCGCTACGACCACCCTGGTGCGGGGTCGTCAGCAGCGGCAGCAGCCCGCGCGGCGAGGGATTCGCCACCGGTCCTCCAAATTATTCACAAGTTGTCCCGCCGGGACGCTACGGCGGCCGTCCAAACCTCGGGTGAACGACGCCTGCCCGACCGATGAACCGTTGGGACCGTGCATGATGGTCGATGTGCCAGCCCTCAAACCCGTGCCCGGCAAGGTCCGCGCGGCGCTCGACGCGCAACTGTCCGCTTTGGACGAACCCGCCTACGACGGGCCCGACACCGCCACGGCGATGCTGACCGCCTGCGTCCCGGTGGTGCTGCGGGCCTACCGGCGCGGGCTGCGGCCCGAGCGCGACGCGGCCCGCTACGCCGTACGGCACCTGCTGGACCGGCTCGCGGCGACGGCCCCGGGCCGGTCGGTGGAGGTGCGCGTGCCGCCGTACGCGGCCGTGCAGTGCGTACCTGGACCGCGCCACACCCGCGGCACCCCGCCCAACGTGATCGAGACCGACGGCCTGACCTGGCTGGAACTGGCCACCGGCGAGCTGTCCTGGGACGACGCGATGGCGGCCGGCCGGATCAGCGCGAGCGGGGCGCGCGCCGACGTTTCGGAGTACCTGCCGGTCCTGTAGCGGGTCACTGGGGGGTGACGGCGCCGGTCAGGCCGAGCTTGGCCTCCACGCAGCGCTGTACCTCGGCCTGCGTGGACAGGCCCATGCAGTCACTGAAGTTGGCGTAGGACCAGGTCACCACGGCCACGGCCGCGATCAGCGTGAGCGCGCTGAGCACGATGCCGGCCCAGGCCCTGCCCAGGTGCACCCGGCGGGTCAGCGCGATGATGCCGATGATCAGGCCGACGATCGCGGTGAGCGTCCCGAACCCGCACGCGAACAGCAGGAACGGGCTGAGGATGCCGAGCACCAGTGCCGTCGTGGCCAGCCCGCCGCCGCGCTTGGGCGCGGGGGGCTCGCCGTACGGCTGGCCGTAGCCGTACGGGGTCTGCTGCTGGTAGGGCGGCGGCTGGCCGTACTGGCCCTGCTCGCCGTAGGGGCCGGGCTGTCCCGGCGGACCCTCGGGGGGCCGCTCTGCGGGCCGGTCCGGCTCGCGGCCGGACTCTGGCTGGTTGGGATCCCCTGGTGTCGTCACGTGTGATCTCCCGACCTTCGGCGAACAGGCATGCCGGTATCCCTCACCTTCGCCCGGCGTGGCGGCCTACCGGCGGCTGACACGGCAAAGCGCGGGTGATCCTTTGCTAAGTCTGCCCAAAGTTACTGGTATGTCACCCCGCTGAACACAGGAACGTCCATTTGTGTCAGCCGCCCCGGGGCGCGAGCGCGGAACAGCCCGACTTAGACTTAAGTACGTGCTAAAAGGCGACGGCCGGCTAGGCCATGACCTTGACCCCCACGACCGCGCTCCGCGGGACGCCTGTGGTGTCTTCGGCGTATGGGCCTCTGGGGAGGATGTCTCCAAACTCACCTACTACGGGCTGTACGCGCTGCAGCACCGCGGGCAGGAGTCCGCGGGCATCGCGGTCAGCGAGGGCGACCGGATCCTGGTCTACAAGGACATGGGCCTGGTGGCCCAGGTCTTCGACGAGTCCGTGCTGAGCACGTTGCGCGGCCACATCGCGGTGGGCCACTGCCGCTACTCCACCACCGGGTCGAGCGTGTGGGAGAACGCGCAGCCCACGCTGTGCTCCACCGCGGGCGGCGGCCTCGCGCTCGCGCACAACGGCAACCTGATCAACACCGCCGCGCTGGCCGAGCGCCTGGCGCCCGGCACGACCCGCGCGACCTCCGACACCGAGATCCTGACCGCACTGCTGGCCAACGACGCCAATGACCGCGAGCGGTCGGTGGAAGACACCGCGGCCGAGCTGCTGCCGCAGGTCAAGGGCGCCTACTCGCTGGTCTTCATGAACGAGAAGACGCTCTACGCGGCCCGCGACCCGCAGGGCATCCGCCCACTGGTGCTCGGCCGCCTGGAGCAGGGCTGGGTGGTGGCCTCCGAGACGGCCGCGCTCGACATCGTCGGGGCCGCGTTCGTCCGCGAGATCGAGCCGGGCGAGCTGCTGACCATCGACGAGCGCGGCGTGCGGGCCCGCCGGTTCGCCCCGGCCGAGCCCAAGGGCTGCCTGTTCGAGTACGTCTACCTGGCCAGGCCGGACACCACGATCGCCGGGCGCGGCGTGCAGTCCACCCGCGTCGAGATCGGCCGCAGGCTGGCCCGTGAGCACCCGGTCGAGGCCGACCTGGTGATCCCCACCCCGGAGTCGGGCACGCCCGCCGCCATCGGCTACGCCGAGGCCAGCGGCATCCCCTATGGCCAGGGCCTGGTGAAGAACTCCTACGTCGGCCGCACCTTCATCCAGCCCTCCCAGACCATCCGCCAGCTCGGCATCCGGCTCAAGCTCAACCCGCTCCGCGAGGTGATCGCCGGCAAGCGCCTGGTCGTGGTGGACGACTCGATCGTGCGCGGCAACACCCAGCGGGCGATCGTGCGGATGCTCCGCGAGGCGGGCGCGGCCGAGGTGCACGTGCGCATCTCCTCGCCACCGGTCTCCTGGCCGTGCTTCTACGGCATCGACTTCGCGACGAGGGCCGAACTGATCGCGGGGTCGCTGTCGGTGGAGCAGATCTGTGACTCGCTGGGGGCCGACTCGCTCGGGTACATCTCGCTGGAGGAGCTGACCGCGGCCACCACGATCCCGGCCGGGCGGCTGTGCCGGGCGTGTTTCGACGGCTCCTACCCGATCCCGATCGATGAGGACGGCCTGGGCAAGTACCTGCTGGAGAAGGTGGACGCCTGATGACGAGCTACGCCGCCGCGGGCGTGGACATCGCGGCGGGTGACCGTGCGGTCGAGCTGATGAAGGCCCGGGTGGCGATGTCCCGCCGCCCGGAGGTCGTCGATGACGCCAGCGGGTTCGCCGGGCTGTTCGACGTCTCCGCGCTGCGCGGGTACACCCGGCCGCTGCTGGCGACCTCCACCGACGGCGTGGGCACCAAGGTGATGATCGCCCAGGCCCTCGACCGGCACGACACCATCGGCCGCGACCTGGTCGGGATGGTCGTGGACGACCTGGTGGTGTGCGGCGCGGAACCGCTGTTCATGACCGACTACATCGCCTGCGGCAAGGTGGTCCCCGAGCGGATCGCCGACATCGTGGGCGGGGTGGCGGAGGGCTGCCGGCTGGCCGGGTGCGCGCTGGTCGGCGGGGAGACCGCCGAGCACCCCGGCGCGATGGGCCCGGACGACTACGACCTCGCGGGCGCGGGCACCGGCGTGGTGGAGGCCGACGCGCTGCTCGGCCCGGCGCGGGTGCGCGCGGGCGACGTGGTGCTGGCGCTGGCGTCCAGCGGCGTTCACTCCAACGGCTACTCGCTGGTCCGCCACGTGATGAAGTCGGCCGGGCTGACGCTCGACCGGGAGCTGCCCGAGCTGGGCCGCACGCTGGGCGAGGAGCTGCTCGAACCGACCCGCATCTACGCGGCCGACTGCCTGGCGCTGGCCCGGACGCACGAGGTGCACGCGTACGCGCACATCACCGGCGGCGGGCTGACCGCCAACCTGGCCAGGTCGCTGCCCCCGGAGCTGGACGCGGTGCTCGACCGCTCGTCCTGGACCCCACCGGCGATCTTCCAGGCGCTCGCCGGGCACGGCGGGATCGCCCAGGCCGACCTCGACCAGACCTTCAACCTCGGCGTCGGCATGTGCGCGATCGTGCCGCCCACAGCGGTGGACGACGCCCTGGGCCTGCTGCGGGAGCGCGAGGTTTCCGCGTGGGTCCTCGGCGAGATCGTCCCCGGCCAGGGACAGGCCGCCTACCGCTGACGGACATGACGAACCGCGCCCCGGGACCGGAAAGGGCCCCTGGGCGCGGTGAGGTCACGCGCAGGCGAAGACACCCGGTGGCCGTGGCCTCCCGGGTGCCTCGCTCACGTGACCAACAAATCACCTAGCCGCGGCGAGGCTTCCCGTCGTCGCGGTCATCATCGTCGTCGGCGTAGGTGTCGGCGTAATCGGCGTACCGATCGGCCACCTCGTCTGAGTCATATCCCGAAGCATCGTCGTCGTGCCCGGAGCCGTTGTTCGCCACCAGCTCCTCACGAAGACGCTCAAGATCGGTGCCCCCGCTGTTGTACTTCAACTGCCGGGCAACCTTCACCTGCTTGGCCTTGGCTCGGCCGCGCCCCATCGGCTCGACCCCCTCATGCGGGGTCGCACCCGACCCCTCGTCGCTAACGCACCACGCACTGACGCCACCTGACTTCCGGCGTCAGCTCCTCGTTCGCCTATTACCGTACCTGTTTTGCGCTCAGCTCGGTACGCCGTATGGGCGCGGGCCATCAGTGGCCCAACCATATGGCCCTAATCCGCCCGACTTCCGACATTCTGCGCTCAGCTAGCCTATCGGCTGCGACGGCGGGAGGAACCCCCTCCTCCGCGGCTATCGCGAAAATCTTGAGAGTCGTGTCGAAGATCTGGGACGCCTTTGCCCGCGCCCGTTCCATGTCGAAGCCGCCGATCTCATCCGCGACCTGGATCACACCGCCGGAGTTGACCAGATAGTCGGGCGCGTACAGGACGCCACGCTCGGCGAGCTGCTTCTCCACGCCCGGGTGGGCGAGCTGGTTGTTGGCCCCGCCGCAGACGATCCCGGCGCGCAGCTTGGCCACGGTGTCGTCGTCGAGCGACCCGCCGAGCGCGCAGGGGGCGTAGACGTCGATGTCGGCGGCGATCATGTCCCCCTGCCCGGCCAGCGCCTCCACCTGCGGGTGGCGGGCCCGGACGCGCTCGACGGCCTGCTCGCCGACGTCGCAGACCACGACCTCCGCGCCCGCCTCGACCAGGTGGTCCACCAGGCGGTGGCCGACCTTGCCGACCCCCTCGACGCCGACCCGCCGGCCCTTCAGGGACGGTGTGCCGTACTTGTGCTGGGCGGCGGCGCGCATCCCCTGGAAGACGCCGAAGGCGGTGAGGATGGAGGAGTCGCCGGCCCCGCCGTTGGCCGGGGTACGGCCGGTGACGTAGCTGCTCTCGCGGGCGATGAGGTCCATGTCCTCGCTGTAGGTGCCCACGTCGCAGGCGGTGATGTAGCGCCCGCCGAGCGACTGGATGAAGCGCCCGTAAGCGCGTAGCAGCGCTTCGGACTTGTCCTTCAGCGGGTCGCCGATGATGACGGCCTTGCCGCCGCCGAGGTCGAGCCCGGCCAGGGCGTTCTTGTAGGCCATGGCCCTGGAGAGGTTGAGCACGTCGGCGAGCGCCGCCTGCTCGTTGTCGTAGGGATAGAACCTGGTACCCCCAAGGCTGGGTCCCAGTGCCGTGTTGTGGATGGCGATGATGGCGCGCAGGCCGCTGCGTTCGTCGGCGCAGAACACGACCTGCTCATGCGCGGCCTGGCCACTTACGGGACTCGTGTCCTTTTGGGACAGCCCGAAGACGTCGGTCACGGTGGTGACTCCCGGTCCGGTCCGCCGCTCCTGCGCGGCGGAGATCACCCTCAGCGTAACCGCATGCCCGGCAGTGATACCGGACAACAGGGGGTCCTTCATGACACGATGCCATCGTGCTGCCCTATGCCGCGTACCTTCGCGTCTACGAGCCGCTGAGCGCGTTCCCCGACTCCGAGAGGCACAACTGGGATGCCTATGCCGCGTCGCCCGACAGGCCGCGCCGCGCGGGCGCCCTGCGCGCCGAGCAAGTGGAGTCGGTACGGCGTCTGCTCGGCGTGCCCCCGCTGCCCGCTCCCGCCCAGGAGAGCGGGAACGCCTACCTGCGCAGGGTCGATGACGTGCTCTACGTCTGTCCCTGGCAGAGCAGGCTGCGCTCCTGGCTGGCGTTCTCCCGCTTCCGGGGGAGCACGCCGGTCAAGCTGATGGACAGGTTCATGCCCAAGGCCATCGTCGAGCAGACCGCCGACGACTTCGACCGCTTCAAGCGGGACGGCGGCTCGGAGGCCCTGCGCACCAACATCCTGACCTCGACGTGGCACGTTCCCACGCCGTGGCTGGTGCTGTTCGACGGGGCGGAGCGCTGGCTGGTGCTGGACGGCGCGCCGCCCAGGCCGGGCACGCCCAAGGCCGACGCCGGGCACGAGCAGGCGGGCTCGCCGTCGTCCCCGACGGCCGCGCCGCCCACCTCGCCCACCCGGACGCTGATCTACGTCACCTCCATGGCCCAGGCCCGCAGGCGGGTGGCCCGGTCGCTCAACGTGATCCGCAGGCACGTCGGGGAGGTGCCCACCACGGCCGACGTGGAGGAGGTCGGGCGCTGGCTGGAGGAGTTCCATCCGCATTCGCTGGTGGAACTCGACTACGGCGGCCTCGTCCACCTGATGGACGACGACACCCTGCGCACCGACCAGTCGGTGGCCGAGCTGGCGGCGGCCCTCACCGGGCTGGACACCGGTCAAGAAGAACTTGCTTTCGCCATGTATCAGAGGGTCATCCTCAGATGGAAGTCGATCCAGGTCCTGGAATCTGCCAACTGAGCCCCAAATCGTCCCTCTGACCTGCATCTGTTGGTCAGGTGACTCCCAGCCACGCATCTGCGAACTGAGTAGTTTGCCGTTTTCACTGCGATACCACGAAACGTGTCGCTAGAATCACCGAGCGTGACATCACCGCGTGGACACCTAGTTGGGCCCCAGAAGGGCTCGCCAATCGCTCTACGTGGCTGTATGGTCACATCGGGTGATGCCGCATATGGTCCGGGAAAGCCGCACGCGAAGGGCCATAGGGGGACATCCGTGACAAGCGCAAACGCAGTCGCAGGATCGCTCGCCGATCCACACGGAGGAGAGGCCGCACAAATGTCAGCTCGTACACCCGAGGCCGAGCCACTGCTCACGCCGGCAGAGGTCGCCACCATGTTCCGCGTCGACCCCAAGACCGTTACCCGGTGGGCCAAGGCGGGCAAGTTGACGTCCATCCGCACCCTCGGCGGTCACC
This sequence comes from Spongiactinospora gelatinilytica, assembly GCF_003236385.1. Taxonomy (GTDB): domain Bacteria; phylum Actinomycetota; class Actinomycetes; order Streptosporangiales; family Streptosporangiaceae; genus Spongiactinospora; species Spongiactinospora gelatinilytica. The sequence goes on along the minus strand of NZ_POUA01000295.1, from coordinate 2,881 downwards.
GGCGTTACCGGGAGACCGAGGTCCGGGCGCTGCTCGCGGGCATTCCGCAGCAGCGCTCGGAGTAGGCGCGAGGAGGACGACAACCGTCAGCCCCAGGGGGGACCAAGCGGCGCCGCCCGCCCGGCGCCGCCCCACTGGGGGCTCCCCCTCCATCACAGGTCACCCGAAATCCCCCGCCCCCGCCGTTCACCCCTCACCGCCTGGTCGGCTCAGCGGTCGTTCTTGAGGTTGTGGAGCACGTGGCTCGCCTCGGGGTCATGGCGGGCGGCGGCGGTCAGCGTGGCGACCATCTGATCCACCAGCAGGCGCTCCAGCGCCCGCCGTTCGACGTCGCGGTGTTCCAGCCAGTCCAGCGCCGCCGACTCCACGATCGCGATCCACGAGCCCAGGGTCACCCGCAGCAGCGCGCCCGGCTCGCGCACCGGCAGCCGCCGGGTCAGCGACGCGAACAGCTCGCCGCGCACCCCCTCCACGATCTTCCCGACCTCACCGCAACGCCCGGCGCCGCCGCCGCGCAGCAGCGCGGTGAATCCGGCGGCGTGCTCCTCGGCGAAGTCGAAGTACCGTGCCAGCGCGCCCGCCAGGGCGTCCAGCGAGCCGGCGCCGCCCGCCGGGGGCGGGCGCCGTTCCAGCCCCGCCGCCGCGCTGCGCAGCGCGGCCACGTACAGCTCCCGCTTGCCGCTGAAGTAGTGGTAGACCAGCGCGCGGGACGCGCCGGCCGCCGCCGCCACATCGTCGATCGAGATGTCGTCGGGGTCGCGGGCGCCGAACAGCTCCAGGGCGGCGGCCATCAGCTCGTCGCGCCTGCGGTCCCCGCCGAGCCTGCGGCGGCGCGCGACGCCGGAATCGGGCCTTTCCCGGGCGCCGCCGTATCCGGCCGCCTCGGATCTCGCACCCACGCTCCGACGATAGCGAAGAGAGCGCGGGGAGTCACCGTGTGCGATTTCCCGGAATACGGGCGGGCGATTCCTTGAAGTTTTGATGAAATGTCGCATGAATCCGGTATGGGGTACCTCGGGATTCTTGTCCGCCATGGAAGGAAAACACGGTTCCCGCACGCCGAGCCGTACCCTGCGGGTAACTCGATCGTTTGGTGTGGCAGGTGCCCATCCACGCTCCGCGGGGAGACACATGTCAGGACCGCCCGTCAACATCACCACCACGACACGAGCCGGCAATATGGCCGACGCCGTCGCGTCAGAGGGCTACGGGCAACCCCGCCCGCGGCCCACGATTCGCAACGTGGCCGAACGCGCCGGCGTCTCCAAATCGCTGGTCTCGCTGGTACTGCGCGGATCGCCCCACGTCAGCGAGCATCGCCGGCAGGCGGTGCTGCAGGCGGCCAGGGAACTCGGTTACCGCCCCAACGCGGTGGCGCGCAGCCTCGTCGAGGGCCGGACCCACCTGGTCGGCGCACTCGTGGCAGACCTGCACAACCCGTTCTACGCCGAATTCCTCGACGGCCTGCAGGAGAGCCTGCACGGCGAGGGACTGCGGCTGCTGATCGGCAACAGCCAGTGGGAGCCCACCCTGGAGGACGAGGCCGTCGAGGCGTTCCTCGAACTACGGGTGGACGGCCTGGTCCTTCTCGGAATCGCGCCGGTGAGCGCGACGCTCATCGAGGCCACGTCGTACACACCGACGGTCGTGGTCGGCGAGCGCCACACCGAGTTAGAGGGTGTGGACATCGTGGTCGACGATGACGAACTGGGCGCCCGGCTCGCCGTCGATCACCTCGTGGAACTCGGCCACCGCAGGATCGCCCACATCGAGGGGGCGCGGTCCTCGGCGGCCAGGTTCCGCTGCGAGGGCTATCTGGTGGCGATGCGCAGGCACGCGCTCGCGCCGTACATCATGGTCGAGCACGGCGACTTCACCGAGGAGAGCGGGCGCAGCGCGGCCCACGCGCTGCTCAGCCGCGATCCCAGGCCGACCGCGATCTTCGCGGTGAACGACATGGCCGCGCTCGGCGTGCTGACCGCGGCGAGCGAGCTCGGCCTGCGGGTGCCGGAGGACCTTTCGGTGGTGGGCTACGACAACAGCCACCTTTCCGGCGTCCACCACATCTCGCTTACCACGGTGGACCAGCCGCGCCGCGCCATGGGCCGGTCGGCCGCCGCCCTGCTCAGCGACCGGATCGGCGACCCGGGGAAGGTCTCGCGCATGCGCCAGGTCACCCCCAAGCTCGTCGTACGGCGAAGCGCGGGTCCCGCGCCCGCCTGACCCGCCCGCTGCCCCCGCACGAGAACACGGAAAGGAATCCTCAAGGCCGGGTCAATCACCCGAAGCGCCCCCGTGCGCCTGGTGTTGACTCGGGGCCGTGACGTCGATCCCCCGGCGGGTCGCCGTCGGGCCCGCGCAGGCCGGCCGGTCGTCCGCCTGTTCAAGGGGCAGCGAGCGGGGCTTTCCCCGCGTACGCCGGGTCGCAGGTAGGCGTACGAAGCGGGGGGGAAGACATGCGTGATCCGGAGCTGGTGGCCTGCGCCCAACGCGCCGCGGCGGAACTCGAACGGGCATGGACCGGCTGGCGCGCCACTCACGGCCACGAGAGCGACCCGGCGGCCGAATCGGTGGCGAGCTACGTGGCCCACTCCATCGACCACCCCTGGGGACGGCCGCGCGTGGTCCTCGGGCTGGACGCGGAGGACGCCAGGCAGCTGGCGGCGCTGCTGCTGCGGCAGCCGGGGCATGTCCACGAGCCCGCGTACTGAGCGCTCGCGCGGGCGGAGCCGCCAGAAGCGCGGCAGGGGCCCGGCTTGATCGGCGGGCCACCCAAGGGACCCAAATTGCCCTTACGGCCCTCTGGCGGCTCTTGACGGCCACCCAGAGGGCCTTGGCCGTTCTTTGCGGAGCCTTTGGGGGTGGCGGGGCGGATGTGGAA
>NZ_POUA01000294.1 GCF_003236385.1 Spongiactinospora gelatinilytica | reverse complement strand
CAGGGAGTCGGCGGGCCGGGTGGCTCCGCGGGCTCAGGTTCCGCCTCGGCCAGCAGGGCGGCGAGGTTGCCCGCGAACCGGTCGATGAGCTTGGCCCCGACGTCGTTCACCACCCCGCGCCCGAACTGCGCCGGACGCCCCGTGACGTTGACGGTGGACTCCACCGCGACCGTCGTGGCGCCGTCGCCGGGGGTCAGCCGGGCGACCACCGTGGCGCTCGCCGTACCGGAGCCCTGGGCCTCCTTGCCGGACGCGCGGACGGTGACCGTGCGTGAGTCCTTGTCGACCTCCGCGAGCACCGCCGTGCCCTTGTAGGTCACCGTGATGGGCCCGACCTTCACCCGCATCCGCCCGGCCAGTTCGTCGCCCTCCACCGCCTCCAGGGACGCGCCCGGCAGGCACGTGGCCGCCCGCCGTACGTCGAGAAGCGTCTCCCAGGCCCGCTCGACCGGCACCGGAACCGTGAACTCGTGCTCGAACCGCATCGCCATCGATTCGCTCCTCGCTCTCTCCCTTCCGACACTACGGCCGGGCGCGTGCCGCGGCCAGCACCGCCCGCCGGGTCAGGACCCTGGCCAGGTGCCTGCGGTAGTCGGGCCGGGCGTGCAGGTCGGCCGGGGGAGAGGTGCCCGCGTCGGCCCCGGCGCAGGCACCCGCCACGGCATCGGCGTCGGCCGGTACGCCGCGCAGCGCCGCCTCCACCGCCGTGGCCCGCAGCGGCGTCGCGCCCATGTTGGTCAGGGCGACCCGCGCCGCCGCCACGCCGCCGTCCGCCCGGCGTACCGCGGCGGCCACGCCCACGATCGCCCACGCCTGGGCGGTCCGGTGGAACTTCTCGTAGTGGAAGCCCCACCCGGGCCCGAGCTTGGGCACCTTGACGCCCACCAGGATCTCGTCGGGCGCGAGCGCGGTCTCCAGGTAGTCCTGGAAGAACCCGGCGGCCGGTACGGTCCGCTCGCCGCGCGCCGAGGCGATCACGAACTCGCAGTCCAGGGCGAGGGCCACGGCCGGCAGGTCGCCCGCCGGGTCGGCGTGCGCGAGGGACCCGCCGAAGGTGCCGCGGTGGCGTACGGCGGGGTCGGCGACCGTACGCGCGGCCAGCGCCACCAGCGGGACCTCGGCGTTGACCACCGCCGAGCGGACGACCTCGTCGAGCGTGGCCGTCGCGCCGATGAACACGTGGTCGTCCTCGTCGCGGATCGCCCGCGGCTCGGGCAGCCTGCCGATGTCCACGAGCACGGTCGGGTAGGACAGCCGCAGCCGCAGCAGCGGGATCAGCGACTGCCCGCCGGAAAGGACTTTGGCGTCCTCGCCGGCCTCGGCCAGCGCCCGGCACGCCTGCCCGAGCGACGCAGGGCGCACGTAGTCGAAAGCGGGCGGGATCACGAGGCGCCTCCGTTCAGCGCACGCCAGACGCGTTCCGGCGAGCACGGCATCCGCACGTCGTTGACGCCGTACGGGCGCAGCGCGTCCACGATCGCGTTGACCACGGCGGGCGTGCTGGCGATGGTCCCGGCCTCGCCGACGCCCTTGACGCCGAGCGGGTTGCTCACCGCCGGGGTCTCGGTCCGGTCGGTGATGAAATCGGGCAGGTCGGCCGCCGACGGCACCAGGTAGTCGGCCAGCGTCGTGGTCAGCAGGTTGCCGTCCGCGTCGTGGACGGCCTCCTCGAACAGCGCCTGGCCGATGCCCTGGGCCAGCCCGCCGTGGACCTGGCCTTCGACGATCAGCGGGTTGACCACCTTGCCCACGTCGTCCACGGCCACGTACGACCGGATGCGGCTCATCCCGGTCTCGGTGTCCACCTCCACCGCGCACAGGTGGGTGCCGTGCGGGAAGGAGAAGTTCTCCGGGTCGAAGGTGGCCTGGGCGTCGAGCCGCGGTTCGACGCCGTCCGGCAGGTCGTGGGCGGTGAACACGGCCAGCGCGTTCTCCTGGATGGTCCGGCCGGCGCCGGTGCCCCGTACGCGTACCGAGCCGCCGGTGTACTCCACGTCCTCGGCCGACGCCTCCAGCAGGTGGGCGGCGATGTGCCGGGCCTTGTCCTTGACCTTCTCGCAGGCCCGCAGCACGGCCATGCCGCCGATGGTCAGCGACCGCGACCCATAGGTGTCCATGCCCTTGGGCGCGACGGCGGTGTCGCCGTGGAGTACCGACACGTCCTCGAACGGCACGCCCAGCGAGTCGGCCACGATCTGGCTCCACGCCGTCTCGTGCCCCTGCCCGTGCGCTGAGGACCCCGTGACGACCTCCACCTTGCCCGTGGGCAGCATGCGGACCTCGGCGTGCTCCCATCCACCGGCGCCGTACCTGAGGCTGCCCAGGATGCGGCTGGGGGCCAGCCCGCACATCTCGGTGTAGGTCGAGACGCCGATGCCGAGCTGCACCGGGTCGCGGCTCTGGCGGCGGCGGGCCTGTTCGGCGCGCAGGTCCGCGTAGCCGAACAGGGCGGTCGCCCGGTCGGTGGCGGCCTCGTAGTGGCCGGAGTCGTAGGTCAGCCCGGCGATCGTGGTGTAGGGGAACTCCTCGTGGGCGATCCAGTTGCGCCTGCGCACATCGATCGGGTCGATGCCCAGCTCGGCGGCCAGCTCGTCCATCACCCGCTCGATGGCGTACGTGGCCTCCGGCCTGCCCGCGCCCCGGTAGGCGTCGGTGGGCATCTTGGTGGTGAACACGCCCGTGCAGCGGAAGTCGTAGGCGTCCATCTTGTAGATGCCGTTGTACATGAACGCCCCGAGCAGCGGGACGCCCGGCGTGACCAGCATCAGGTACGCGCCCATGTCGGCGAGCAGATCGACGGAAAGGCCGCGGACGCGGCCGTCGCGATCGGCGGCCAGCTTCACGCGCTGGATCTGGTCGCGGCCGTGGTGGACGGTGAGGTTGCCCTCGGAGCGGGATTCGGTCCATTTGACCGGCCGGCCGAGCCGGCGGGTCATCAGCAGGAGCAGGACCTCCTCGGCGGTCACCTGGAGCTTGGAGCCGAAGCCGCCGCCGACGTCGGGGGCGATCACCCGCAGCCGGTGCTCGGGGATGCCGGTGGTCAGCGCCAGCATCACCCGCAGGACGTGCGGAATCTGGGTGGCGGAGTAGAGGGTGCAGGTGTCGCCGTCGGTGGTGGCCACGACCGCGCGGGGCTCCATGGCGCTCGGGATGAGCCGCTGCTGCACGTAGGTCCGGTGGATGACCACCGGGGCGTCGCGGAACGCCGCGTCGATGTCGCCTCCGGCGAAAGTCCAGGTGAACGCCTTGTTCCCGGCCTCGTGGACCTTGTCGGCCCCGTCGGCGAGCGCTTCGTTCATGTCGAGCACGGCGGGCAGCGGCTCGTAGTCGACCTCGATCGCGGCGAGGGCGTCGGCGGCCTTGTACCGGTCGGTGGCCACCACGCACGCCACCGCCTCCCCGACGTACCGGACCTCGTTCACCGCCATCGGCGGGTGGTCGGGCACCACCAGGTCGTCGCTGACCGGCCAGGCGCACGGCAGGCTGCCCTGCTCGGCGGCGAAGTCGGCGCCGCTGTAGACGGCGACCACGCCGGGCAGGCCGCGGGCCGGCGCGGTGTCCACCTGCTGGATGCGGGCGTGCGCCAGCGGGCTGCGCAGGAACGCCACGTGCAGCGTGCCGGGGAGCTGGATGTTGTCGGTCCACTGGGTGCGCCCGGTGATCAGCCGCGCGTCCTCCTTGCGCCGCCTGGCCCTGCCGACCTCCTCGCGCGTGCCGTCCGGCGGGGCCTTCTCGGCCGCGGCGGTCATGCCGGCACCTCCCGCGCGGCGGCCTGCTCGCCGTTGACGGGCCCGTCGATGGACGCCGCTCGCCGTACCGCCCTGACGATGTTCTGGTAGCCCGTGCACCTGCACAGATTTCCCTCAAGGCCCTCCCGGATCGCCTCGTCGGAGGGATCGGGGTCGGTGCGCAGCAGGTCGATGGCCGCCATGATCATGCCAGGTGTGCAGTAGCCGCACTGGAGCGCGTGTTCCTCGTGGAACGCGGTCTGCACCGGATGCCGGCGGCCCCCGGCGGCCAGGCCCTCCACGGTGGCGATGTCGCAGCCGTCGGCCTGTACGGCGAGCACCGCGCAGCTCTTGGCGCTCTTGCCGTCGAGCAGTACCGTGCAGGCCCCGCAGTTGGAGGTGTCGCACCCGATGGGGGTGCCGGTCTTACCGAGGCGGTCTCTCAGGAGATGGACGAGGAGGAGCCGTGGCTCGACCTCTTCCTCGAAGCGGATTCCGTCCACATTGACGGTGATTCGGGCCATACGTCCTCCCAGCGCGCCGATGACGAGCCGACATCTGCGAACGTACGCCCCTGCTCCCGCCGGTCAAGCTCCCCTCGCCGTCCCTATGGCAAAATCCCGGCCCCGGCCGCGGGGCCTACCTGCGGCGGATCACCCGGGCGATCACGCTGACGAACCCGGCCAGGCCCAGCCCGGCCACCAGCAGCGGGACGGCCACGAACGGGTCGGTCAGCCTCCCGGAGACGAACCCGATGCCGAGCATCAGGAAGAGCAGGCCGCTCAGCAGCGCCATCCAGTCGGTGCGGTGGGTGCGGCGCGGGCGCGGCTCCTGGTCGCCCAGGGCGTCGGGACGGGTCTCAGGCCCCACGGCGCACCTCCACGTCGCCGAGACCCGCGTTGATCTCCAGGTACACCGTCGCGGGCACGCCCTCCGGCTTGATCTCCGGCTCCAGCGTCTTCTCGAACCGCACGTTGGACCCGCCCTTCAGGGAGTGATCGATCTTGATATCGCCCAGCCTGGCTCTCGCCTTCACCTCGACGCGCACGTCGGTCGGCAGGATCACCTGGAGCTCGCCGACCGACACCTCCAGCGTGAAGAAGGTGCGCGAACCCGCCGGGAACGCGAGCTCGCGCAGGTCGAGCCTGCCCTCGCCGACATCGACCTGATAGACCCGCCCGGCGGCGGTCAGATCCGTGGGCCGCCACTGGCGCGCGCCGAACGAGCTGGGCATGTCCGGGCCGGACCCGGCGATGGCCACGGCCAGCGCCATGACCGTGCCGGCCGCGACCAGCGCGGCCCCCCGGCCGAACCAGGTGGCCACCAGCAGCCCCACGCCGACCGTGATCAGCATCGCGCCGCCGACCACGTGCATGCCGACGTACTCCCCGGGGCCCGAGTGGCCCGCCATGATGATCCCCCCAACGAGTACGGACACGAAGACGGTGATGGTGCCGAGGAAGGTCCGCGGGCGGCGCGGCTTGCGCGCCTTCCGGGGGCGTTCCGGCGGCCGTGGCGGCCCCTGCGGGGCCTGGCCGGGGACCAGCGGGTAGGCCGTGCCGCCTGGGCCGCCCGGGTACTCGCCCCGCCGCCGCGGGTCCAGTGGCTGGTAGAACGGCTGGTACGGCTGCTGGGCGTAGGGCCCGTGCGGCGCGAAGGGCGCGCCCGCCGACGGGTGCGGGGGCATGGACCTGCCCGGTACGTCCTGCGGCTCGGGCGCGCGCGGCGGCTGGGGCGGCGGCCCGTACGGCGGCGCGGGTGCCTGCCGCGGCGGGGCCGTGGGCGAAGCGGCCGACCACAGGTAGGAGGTCTGCGGGCGAGAGGGCTCGGTGTAGGGGACCGGCGGGCCGTACACCGGAGGGCGGGCGTACGCCGACGCGTGCCGTACGCCCCGGCGGCCGGCCACCCGCTCCGGCACCGAACGCAGCAGCGCCAGGATGTCGATCCCCCCGGCGTGCGCGGCCAGCAGCGCGAGCGCGAACAGGGTGCCCACCACGAGCGTGCCGGGGCCGATCCCGTCGGCGGCCAGGTTGACCATCAGGCCCACCGCGAACACGCCGGTGAGCAGCGCCATCACCGTCTCGGCGTCGAAGATGCGGTTGGTCCACTGCTCGACGTATCCGGGCCCGCCGTCCGGCGCCCGCATCAGCAGGAAGGCCGCGATGTAAAGCATGATCCCGATGCCGGAGGCGATCACCAGCGCGGTCACCGCCACCCTGAACAGCACCGGGTCGATGCCCGAGCGGCGGCCCAGGCCCGCGCACACCCCCGTGAGGATGCGGCCCTCCTGGCTGCGTGCTACACCGTTCCAGAACCCGTCGTCATCCGAGGAATCCGAGGAATCCGAGGAATCCGAGGAATCCGGCTTGCCCTGCCCGGATCGCGTGTCGTGCTGCTCGCGCTGTTCGTGCTGCTGGGACCGCCCGGCGGCCGGGGTGTCCTGGTCCGGGGCATGCCGCTGCTCACGGGCCTCGTCCGAAGCAGGCTCGCGCGCGTCATTCCCGGTATCGCTCATGCCTCCATCGTGGTGGTTCGGTGTGGCGCGTCACTATCCGGGACACCCCTGACTCATCCCCGAGGCTCATGTGCCGCGCGAGACGCCCAGGTGGCCGCGATACCCGGCACGCAGCACAATGGAGGTCAGGGGCGGCCTCAGGGCGATGCCTGATGCGAGATACCGCGCGACGTGTGACGATGCTGACATATGGCTGACCGAAAAACTCTTCGCGACGCGCCGCCCGTGGCGCCGCCGCCTCCCCCGCCGGAGGCCCCCGAGCACCGGATGACGCGTCCGGTGGACGGGCAGCTCGTCGCGGGCGTGGCCAAGGGCATCGCACAGCAGCTCAACCTGGATCCCGTGGTCATCCGGCTGGCCTTCGTGCTGCTCACGGTGGTCAACGGCATCGGCATCGTGGCCTACGCCGCGCTGTGGCTGTTCACGCCGCGCCGGCCGTACGAGGGCGTGCCGCCCCAGCGCGACTGGAGCCAGATCGCCGCCTTCACCGCGATCGGCATGGCGCTGATGGTTTTCGGCTGGCTCACCGGCGCGTCCGGGGGCGGGATCGCCACCTGGCCGATCGCCGTGGTCGGCATCGGCGCGCTGATCCTGTGGCAGCAGGCCGACCCCGACCGCCGCAGGCGCTGGATGAGCGGCGCGGTCAAGGGCGTGCGCCACAACCACATCAGAAGCCTCATCGGCATGGCCCTGGTGGTGATCGGGGCCAGCGGGTTCCTGTACGTCCAGGGCGAGTTCGCCGAGATGCGGCCCGGCCTGCTGTTCACCGCCGTGGTGGTCGGCGGGCTCGCGGTGATCGCCGCGCCCTGGCTGGCCGGCCTGTGGAAGGAGCTCCAGCTCGAACGCCGCGAGCGGATCAGGCAGGAGGAGCGCGCCGAGTTCGCCGCGCACGTCCACGACTCCGTGCTGCACACCCTGACCCTGATCCAGCGCAACGCGCACGACTCCCGCGAGGTCCAGCGCCTGGCCCGCTCCCAGGAGCGCGAGCTGCGCAACTGGCTCTACCAGCCCGAACAGGACGCCGACGCCACGCTGGCCGCCGCCGTGCGCCGGGTCGCGGCCGAGGAGGAGGACGCGCACGGCGTGCCGATCGAGATCGTCTGCGTCGGCGACCGCGAGCTCGACTCCCGCTTCTCGGCCATGGTCCACGCCGCCCGGCAGGCTATGGTCAACGCGGCGAAATACTCTGAATCAGCGGTGGTGTCCGTGTACGCCGAGGTGGAGCCGGAAGAGGTGACGATCTTCGTGCGCGACCGGGGCAAGGGCTTCGACCTGAACACGGTGCCCGACGACCGGATGGGCATCCGGCAGTCGATCATCGGCCGGATGGAGCGCAACGGCGGGTCCGCGCGCATACGCACCGCGCCCGGGGAAGGCACAGAAGTCATGCTGACCATGAAGGTGGAGAACTCGTGAGTACCAGGGTCCTGATCGTGGACGACCACCGGCTGTTCCGGTCGGGGGTACGGGCGGAGCTGGGCGACGGCATCGAGGTCGTCGGAGAGGCCGAGGACGTCGACACCGCGGTGGCCAGGATCGCCGAGCTGGAGCCCGACGTCGTGCTGCTGGACGTCCACATGCCGGGCGGCGGCGGCCAGGAGGTGCTGCGCCGGGTCCTCGGCTCCGGCTCCTCCGTGCGCTTCCTGGCCCTGTCGGTCTCCGACGCGGCCGAAGACGTCATCGGGGTCATCAGGGGCGGCGCGCGCGGCTACGTCACCAAGACCATCAGCGGCCGGGAGCTGACCGACGCCATCAAGCGCGTGGCCGAGGGCGACGCGGTCTTCTCGCCCCGGCTGGCGGGTTTCGTACTGGACGCGTTCGCCTCCAGCGAGGCCCCCTCGATCGACCCCGAGCTCGACTCGCTGACCCAGCGCGAGCGCGAGGTGCTGCGGCTGATCGCGCGCGGCTACGCCTACAAGGAGATCGCCAAGGAGCTGTTCATCTCGGTCAAGACGGTCGAGACGCACGTGTCGTCGGTGCTGCGCAAGCTCCAGCTCTCCAACCGGCACGAACTCTCCCGCTGGGCCACCGCACGCCGTCTGGTCTGACGGGCCTCGATGGGTCACGATGGGGCCGTGCTGAGCAGACTCCTCCCGGCACTGGCGGCGCTGGCGCTGGCCGTACTGACGGCGGGATGCGGCGGCGGGCCGGCTCGCGACCCTGCGGCCGAAGGGTCGCCCGAGCGCTCGGCGAGCGCCACCCCGGCCGCGAGTGAGGCGGGCGGGGAGACCTTCGAGAGCGATGTCGAGCTGGCCAGAAGCCTCGGCGAGGACTTCTGGCGGCGGCGGTTCGAGGCCGATGGCCTGCGCTACGAGCCGCTGCGCGACTTCATCGCCTACCAGCCGCTGAAGGGCCCGGCGTGCGCGGGGGAGCCCGCGCTGCCCAACAACGCCTTCTACTGCCCCGAGGGCCATTTCGTGGCCTTCGACGAGCGGTGGATGCGGGAGATGAACGACCGCCTCGGCGACGCCTCGATCTACCTGATCATCCTGCACGAGATCGGACACGCCGTTCAGGCCCAGACGATGAGCGACTTCCGCCTCAACGTCGAGCGCGAGTTGCAGGCCGACTGCTACGCGGGCGGCGCGCTCGGCACGCTGGTCTCGGCGGGCGCGCTCAACGCGGAGGAGGGCGACGAAGAGGAACTGCTGATCAACCTGGCCTCCGCGGGCGATCCGTCCGACGCCTGGTGGCGGCCCGACGCGCACGGCACCGCGGGGCAGCGCCAGCAGGCGTTCGCCGGCGGCTACAACCAGGGCGTCGATTCCTGCTGACCGGAGCCCCCGGCGTACATCCGGACGCCGACACCCGGCTCCGCCTTTCGGGGGATGCGACCCGGCGGCGCGCCGGCCTAGGGTCGAGGCGTGGCGCTGGCGACGTCGGGGAGGCGTTATGCGGGAGGCTTCCGGGGAGATCGGCTGGGCGCGGCGCGGGGCATGCCGGTCGAGCGACCCTGAGCTGTTCTTCCCGCCCGCGCCGTCCCCGGACCAGGAGACGCGGGCCAAGGCGGTGTGCGGCCGCTGCCCGGTGATGGCCGAGTGCCGCGCCTACGCGCTGCGCGCGGGTGAGCGTGAGGGCATCTGGGGCGGGATGACGCCGCAGGAGCGGCGCCGGTCGCGCTTCCCGGCGAACTGGCGGCGGCCCGCGGCCAGTTGAGCCGTTAGGGGTGTTTGTGCCGTAGCGTGCCACGTGTGACATTGCCAAAGCAGGTCGCCGTGCTGGTGGCCGCCAACGTGCTGAACAACCGGATCGCGCCCCGCCTGGGGCCGCTCACCTCGGCCGCGGCCACCGCCCTGCTCGTCGCGATGGCCAGGAGGTCCGGCGCGAGCTGGGAGGATCTGGGGTTCCACCGCGGCAGGCGGGGAGCCGTCGTGGGCGGCGCGCTGGCGGCCGGTGTCGTCGCGGCGTACACGGCGGGGGTGGCACTGCCCGCGACGCGCAGGTTCTTCCGCGATGACCGGGCGCTCGGCCTGACCAGGGCGCGGGCGTTGGAGGAGGCTCTGCTCCAGGTGCCGGTGGGCACGGTGCTGCTGGAGGAGGTCGGGTTCCGCGGTGTCGTGTACGGCACGATCGCCCGCGGCCACGGGGCCGCCACCGCCACCGCCGTCTCCTCCGCCCTGTTCGGCCTGTGGCACATCCTGCCCGCGATCGACATGGCCGAGGCCAACCCGGCGCTGGGCCGCCTGGCCTCCGGCGAGGGCATCGAGGAGACGATCGAGGATGGCTCTTATACACATCT
>NZ_POUA01000293.1 GCF_003236385.1 Spongiactinospora gelatinilytica | reverse complement strand
GTGGGAGGAGCCGCGGACGTCGAAGCCGCCGAAGATGCCGCTGCCCTCCGAGCGGACCTCGACGCCCTCGGGGACGCGGAGCTCCACGCCGCCGAACACGGCGAAGATGCGGATCTCGACCTCGCGTGACTCGAAGACCGCCTCGCTGAGGTCGAGTTCGATGCCGCCGAAGACGGCCGTTCCGAACAAACGGCGGCGTACCCGCCAGTTGCCCTTGCGGTGGGCTCCGCCGAAGACGGCGACCACGTTGTCCCGTTCGGTGCCGCTCGCCGGGGCGTAGGAGAACGGCGCGCCGCCCGGGGCGGGGGCCGGGCCGCGCTCCTGGCCGAGTTGCAGGTCGCGGGTGAGGACTTCCAGCTCGCCGAGTGTCTTGGCGGTGTAGAGATCGTCCAGGCGTTCGGAGTATTCGTCGTGGCTCAACTGCCCGGTGGCCATGGCTTCGCCGAGCATCGCGGCCACCTGCTCCCTGTTGCTGTCAGAGGCGCGCACCTGCGACGACCCGTCGCCGCGCTCGGGGAGATTCTGCATGCTGGTCACGATAGTACGTGTCCGCCCGCTATTGCACCGAGCCGGGCCGGGGGGAGGCGCACAGAGCGTTGTTCTAGGATTCCGGGTAGCCCGGAACCTAGCGGAGAAGATGAGGCGCGTGACGCAGACCGAGCAGCCCCCGGCGTTCTTCACCGAGCGTGACGGGGAGTTGATCCCCTCCCCGGCCGCGCAGAGCCCGTGGTCGGCCGACATGCTGCACGGGAGGCTGATCGGCGGGCTCGCGGCCCGTGCCGTGGAGCGCGGCCATCTCACGGACGGCCTGCGGGCGGCGCGTGTGACGGTCGATCTGTTCCGCGGCTCGCCGCTGGTCCCGCTGCGGGTGGAGTCGCGCACGGTGCGCGACGGCCGCAGGATCCGCGTCGTGGACGTGGAGATCGCCTCGGCGCGGGGCGCGATCGGGCGGGCCTCGGTGGTGCTGCTGCGCGGTGGCGGGACGATGCCCGGCGAGGTCGCCGTCGTACCGCCCCGCGAGATGCCGCCGCCGGGGGACCTGACCACGGGGGCGGGGCCGGTGACCGGCTGGACTCCGCCGTTCGACCTGCACTGGCGGCTCGCCGACAACGGTGACGGCGACGCCCGCCGGGTGGCCTGGACCCGCGAGATCCACCCGCTGGTGGCGGGCGAGCCGGTCTCGCCGCTGGTCCGCGCCGCGCTGGCCGCCGACTTCGCCAGCCCGCTCAGCAACTTCGGCCCCGAAGGGCTCTACTACATCAACGCCGACTACACCCTCACCCTCTCCAGGCCGCCGCTCGGCGAGCTGGTCGGCCTGGAGGTCACCGGCCGGCTGAGCGAGGAGGGCGTCTCGACCGGGGTCTGTGTGGTACACGACGAGTCCGGGCCGATCGGCCACTGCGTGGTCACCGCGCTGGCCAACCCTCGGATGGGCGACTGAGCCCGCCGGTATGCGCGGGCCTTCCCCGGGCGGGGCCCGCGATGTGATGGACTCGGAGGTATGAGTCCCAAAAGCCGCGGACGCCCGGAGGGGCGAGGCAGACAGAGACGACCACAGCGCACCGTGGCCCGGTTGCGCCTGTCGGAACAGATCGTGCTCGAGGCTCGCGGCCTGGCCGGGGACGACGCCGACGCGCTGGCCGCGGAGGTCTGGGCGAGCCGCCGGCTCGGCGAGGTGTGGCTGGCCGCGCCGCCCGGCGAGACCGAGCCGGAGCACCTGATCTGCACCGAGGTCGCGGGGCGGGCGACGTCCCGGCCCTCGGTTCCGGCGATGGCGGCCGTGGCCGCGCTGGCGCGCGTCGCGCCCGGGAGCGAGCGGGAGATGCTGACCCAGGCGACCGACATCCTGTCGGCGTCCCAGCCGCGACCGGAATGGGCGGATACGCCCTGCTGGGAGCCGACCCGCGCGTTCCGCGGCACCGACGTCTGGCGGCGCGAGCGCGTGCTGTTCGTCGACTACGACGCGGGGCCGCGCCCGCACACGCTGATGGCCGTCATCGTGGACGAGGCCGAGCCGGTGATCGCCGCGCTGCGGCTGGTGGAGCCGGGAGCGCACGAGGAGTGGGAGCGGCTGCGCGGGCCGGACGATCCGCCGATGCCGGTCCGCCCGGCGGAGCCGGCCGCCGTGCTGGCCGAGCTGGCGCTGGCG
The DNA here is from genome assembly GCF_003236385.1 of Spongiactinospora gelatinilytica. Taxonomy (GTDB): domain Bacteria; phylum Actinomycetota; class Actinomycetes; order Streptosporangiales; family Streptosporangiaceae; genus Spongiactinospora; species Spongiactinospora gelatinilytica. Next base: position 7,897 of record NZ_POUA01000293.1, on the reverse strand, counting down.
ATGCGGGAGACCGACATGGCCTGGCCGCACCAGGAGGAGGGCGGTTACGCCGAGCTGCGCGCGCTGGCCTGGACGCGCGGCCGCGCTCATCTGCCCGCCTGGCCCGACTGGGCGCCCACCCCCGCCGCCGAGCGGGAGGACCTGACCGCGGAGTTCGTACGGCACAGCGGCCTGCCCGACGACGACGTGACGCATTCCCTGGCCGGGCTGTTCCTCGACTACGGCGACGGCTACATCCGCCCCGGCCCGCTCGCCTGGAGCCCCGGCAGGGTGGCGTTGTTCCTGGCCGACTTCCTGCCGCGCAAGGTGATGCTCGACGCCGCGCAGCGCGAGCGGCTGCCCGAGGCACTGCGGCACTGGGTGCGCTTCGCGCTCACCCGCACGGGTATGGAACCGCGCTGGATCGAGCCGGTGGTGGAGGCGGTGAGCACCTATCACGCCGTGTTCGAGAAGGCGTTCGACGACGAATCGGTGTGGGGCCCGGCCAAGCGGATCGTGTCCGGCCACCAGGAGCAATAAAAGCGACTTGCCGCCACATGAATAGCGTTGTCCACCATTAGCGGCGCGGCCGGCGTCGCGCTTTCCCGGGGGCTCCCACCTGCGCGCGGGCCGCTTCTGGGGCGCGGCGCGGGCCACCGCGGGCAGCCAGCAGATCATCTGAATAAGATTCACAATTCGCCGCGGATCACAACCTTATAGCACGGCTCAAGATTCCACCACAAATGTCGACCGGGGGGATATCTTTTCTTCTGAAGGCGGCGGCTGAACGGCGGTTCAGAAGGCGGTGGCATGCGACGGCTGGGCACGTCGGGGCCGATGGTGCTCATGTTCCTCATCCTGGCCCTCGGCGCGCCCGCGCGGGCGGACTCCACCGATCCCGACGAGGCCGACCGGCTGCTCGTCTACTGCCTCGGCGAGCGCCAGCGGGCCGACCTCGCCGCCGCCGCGACCACCCTCGGGCTGGTGTCCCCCGGGTCCGCGCCTGACGAGGTACGGCTGGCCGGGCGACCGCTCACCCTGGAGCGGTGGCGGACGGTGCGCCCCGATGACTTCGACCGGGCGTGCCGGGCACTGGCCACGGCCGAGCCGGACATCCGCGGCCCGGAGAGCCCGGGGCCGCTGACCGCGATGCTCTCGGTGCTCATCCCCGTCGTCGCGGGCGCGCTGCTGACGCTGGCCACCACCGAGTGGCGGGCCGCCGCCGGCGCGGGCGCCCAGACCGGGAACGAGCTGTTCGCGGCGGCCACCGCGTTCGCCGCCGCGCACGCGGCCTTCCTGGCCGGCTGGCGGCGCGGCGACGCGGAGGTCGCCGCGCTGGAGGCGGCTCGCGAGACGCTGGCCGCCAAGATCGGCAACGCCGCGCTCGCCCGCCCCGCCTGGACCGAACCGGCGCGGCTGCTCGCCATGCTCGGCGGGCTGACCGCCCGCTCCGCGAACGACTGGAGGAAGGTGCCGATGGAACGCCGGGCGCAGATCGCCAGGCGGGAGGCCGAAAGCGCGGCCGCCTTCACCGCACGGACGGCGGCGATGGCGGTCCGGCTCAGAAGACCCTGGCTGCGGCACTCGGCGATGCGGCGGCCCGCCACTCCGGGCGCCGCGTCATGACCCGCGAGTGGTGCAACCCGTTCCACCCGACGGGCGAGGCGGGCAGCGCGTGGGACGCGCCGCTGCGGATCTGGCAGATGCAGGTGCGCAAGGACCTGTTCGTCTTCCTGGACGACACCCACCGGCAGTACGTCCAGTTCACCGAGATGCTCAAGGAGCGGGACCGCCGGCCGCTGCGCGGCCACGTGGTGTACGTCGCCGGCCGGGCCGGCGCCGGGAAGACCAGTTTTATCGAACATTGCGTCTATCACATTCTCCGCAATCCCCCGCAGGAGTCCGACGACCGGGGTGAATTGACCGATTCCACGGTAAGAATCGTCGATCTCGCCGGTTCCCCGGCGCCTTCCGATCATTCCGACGCCGCCCGCGCCGCCTTCTGCCAGCATGTTTACAACGACACCCTGGAACAGGTGGCGGGAGATGATAACGGCCTGTGGCTGAGCGACGATGAATGGGGCGAGCTGGAGGGCCTCACCTTCAAGAACGGCTTCTTCAAGCTGCGTTCCACCCTTCAGAAGCGGGCCGCGGTGGTGGTGATCATCCTGCCGCCGCAGATGCCGCTCGCCTGGGTCAAGGACTTCGTGGCGGTGGCCTGGCCTCGGGTGACCTTCCTGATCGAGGGCGACGACATCGTCAAGCCCACGTTCGACTCGGTCGTCGGCACGGCGCAGAACCGCACGACCTTCTTCGCCAGGGTCGGCCTGCTCCAGGACGGTGACGTCGCGAAGTTCGTACGCTCCCGCCGGGAACGCACCGACCTGCCGCACCGATTTCCCGAGATCCCGGCACCCACTCTCAACTACATCATCCAGAACATGAGCTATATGCCCGAGCCGGTCATCAGGGTTTTCGACAACCTCTTCAAGATCCTCATCGACGCCGCGATAGAAGAGAATGTCGAGAAGGTAGACGAGAACTTTTTCCACCGGGTGTTATACAAGAGGATAATGTCCTGGAACCATCTGGTGCGGACACCACGGAAGGACGAGGCATGAGCATGTCCGCAGGCGAAGGCGAGGGTGGGCACATGCTCCTGCCGGTCACCTTCACCACCCGCCTCGCCGACCAGGAGAGCCTGCACGACCTGACCGTGGCGACCCCGGCGGTCCGAAGCGCTCTTCAGTACGTCGCGGCCTATCTGGGCGGCCCGCCGCCCACCTCCCCCGCCGAGGCGGGCCGGGCCATGGCCATCGTGGGCGGCTACGGCAGCGGCAAGACCCACCTGGCGATCCGGATCAAGGAGACGGCGGCGGAGGTGCCGGGGGCGGAGTCCAAGATCCTCGCCATCGACGCCTCCCAGCGGCGCTTCAGCTACCTCTACCGCAACACGATCTTGGACATGCTCGGCAAGGCCGACGTCCGCGACCTGGTGACCGACTACTTCTCCGAGGTCGTGGCCAGCTCGCTGGACGACATACAGATCTTCCGCGAGGTCGCCGCCGGGCTGCGGGAGCGCGCCATCGACCCGGAGAAGGTCGTCGCGAGCCTCCACCTGTCCGGGCCCGCTCTGCAGGCCGACCTGAAACGCCGGTTGCGCACCGAGGTGGAGTACGCGAAGTTCGGGCGGGCGCTCGCGCTGCTGGCCACCGACGAGTACGCCGACGCGGTGTGGGAGTGGCTGAGCGGCGAGCCGCCCGGAGAGGAGCTGCGCGCCCTCGGCGTACACGACCGGATCTCCAGCGACCTCGACGCCTACGACGCGCTCAGCGTGCTGACCTTCCTCTACAGCAGGAAGAACCGCCGGGTCGTGCTCATCATCGACGAGTACGAGAAGCTGCTCGGCCACCCCGGCGAATGGAACGTCAGCGCGGTCAACGCCTTCGAGCAGCTCATCAAGGTCTTCATCAGCGTCGGCGGGCTGCTGGTGTTCTGCGGCATGCCGGAGAGCCTGTCCAAGCTGCCGCAGAGCGTCCACCAGCGGATCGGCGTCGCCCGGCTGGATCCGTTCACCCCCGAGGAGACCCTTCACCTGCTGCGCAGGCGGCGCCGCCCCGGCCAGCCGGACATCTCGCTGGAGATCGCCGGCTACATCCGGTCGCTCAGCGGCGGCCTGCCCCGGATGAGCCTCACCCTCTACCGGCGTGCGGCCGACCTCGCCGAGGAGGAGCGGTCGGGCGCGATCACGCCGGCGATCGTGCGCTCCGCCGTACGCCGGCACTACGAGCGCGCCGGGCTCGACTACGTCGGCGGGACGATCCGCCGGCTGATCGAGGCCGGCGGCTGGGACTTCCACGCCGATGTGATGCTGGGCGAGAACACCACCGTCGACTTCTGGATCACCCGCGGCGAGGGCGGCGCGGGCGTGGCCGTGCTGATCACCCGCTCGCTGCTGCGCGCCGAGGACGTGGACACGCTGCGCGGGCAGATCGAGGCGGTGCGGGTGGCGACGCCGTCCGCCGAGGTCATCGTGGTGGTCAACGGGTACGTGTCGGCGACCCTCCAGGGCGAGGTCTCGCACCTGATCGGGCGGCAGCCACTGGTCTTCGACGAGAGCCGGTTCGGCGGCGACTTCCGCGCGGTGATGCACAACGCGGTCCGCCGGCTCGACCGCAGCGAGCGCGGGTACACCCTGGAGAGCCTGAGCCGCAATCTCGAACGCCTCAGCCTGCAACAGTCGGCCACGCAGAGCATGCTGGAGGCGCTCAGCGGCAGCGTGGGCGGCCTGCACTCCTCGATCGCCGCGCCGCAGGCCGCGCACGACGAGGACACGGCCGCCGAACGGCTGCTGCCGCCCCGGGTGGCCGAGCACTTCGAGCGCGCGCTGGTCGCGGTGAGCACGCTCGGCGGCATCGACGCCGAGCTGCGCGCGGCCTTCGCCGACCCCGGCAGCGCGGGCACCCGGCTGCGCAGGCGGCTGGCCTCCCGCGAGCTGTTCGAGGCGGTCGGCGTGGCCGTACTCCTGCGCAAGCTGGTCGAGACCTTCCGCTCCCGGGTCGCCGACTACATCCAGAACGTGCAGCTCGCCAGCGGCCACCGGCCGGTGGTCTCCCGCGCCCAGGAGGAGGAGCTGCGGCTGATCTGCCGCACCTACGAGGCCACCGCGGAGGCGCTGCCGCTGCTCCGCCTGGAAAGCCTCGCCATGACCGCCCCCACCGCGGGCCAGTCCGGCCCGGTCGAGCTGGCGACCCGCTCGCGCCGGCGCAGCGAGGCGGTCGGCGCGCTCAGCGGGCTGAGCCAGCGGGTCTTCGACACCGTCACCGCCGCGCTGCGCGGCTAGCCCGCCGCGAAAGGACTCAGACCCCGGCCACCGCCCCGGCCAGGGCGCGGCCGATGCGGGCCGTGGTGGTGGTGACCGCGCAGCGCTGCGCGGCGTACCGGATCGCCATCTCGTGATGCTCCAGGGAGAAGTCGGCCACCGCGTCGGCCACCACGAAGGGCCGCACGTCCCGCATGAACGCCTCGCACGCCGTCATCAGCACGCCGATGTGGGCGTAGACGCCGCACACGATGAGCTGGTCGCGGCCCAGTTCGGTCATCAGCTCGGCCAGGCCGGTGCGCTGGTAGGCGCTGTAGCGCCACTTGGTGAGCAGTACGTCGCCCGGGCGCGGGGCCAGTTCGGCGACGATCGCGGCCTCCTCGGGGTCGGGGCCGATGCCGTCCCCCCAGAAGTCCAGCAGCAGGCCGCGCTCCTCGGAGCTCTGCCCGCCGGGCTGCGCGGAGTACACCACGGGCACGCCGAGGCCCCCGCACAGCTCGCGCAGCGCGAGCACGTTGGCCATCAGCTCCACCAGCGGCGAGGCGCCGGGCGTGAAGGCGCGCAGGAAGTAGTTCTGCATGTCGTGGATCAGCAGGACGGCGCGACCGGCGTCGGGTTCCCAGGCCACGCGGTTGGCGGGGGTCTCGGCCGGCATCGGGTACGGGGCGATCGCCGGAATTGCCATCGTCGTCATGTCCTTTCGCGGAGGCGGCGCTTGCTGACCTTGCCGACGGCGGTGGCGGGCAGGGTCTCGGCGAACGCGAACTGGTCGGGGATCTTGTAGCCAGCCAGGCCGCGCTCGCGCAGGAACGCGCGGAGTTCGGCGTCGGTGACCTCGGCGCGGGCCACGATGTGGGCGCGGGTGCGTTCGCCCAGGTAGGCGTCGGGGACGGCCACCACGGAGGCGTCGTGGACGGCGGGGTGGGCGAGCAGGTGGTTCTCGACCTCCGCGGCGGCGATCTTCTCCCCGCCCCGGTTGATCTGGTCCTTGGCGCGTCCCTCCACGACCAGGTACCCGCCCGGGGTGACCCGGACGATGTCACCGGTCCGGTAGAAGCCGTCGGGGGTGAAGGCCGTCGCGTTGTGCTCGGCGGCGCGGTAGTAGCCGTGGATGGTGTACGGCCCGCGGGTGAGCAGGTGGCCGGGCTCGCCGTCGGGGACCGGTGCGTCCTGGTCGTCCACCACGCGGATCTCGTCGTCCGGCGAAATCGGGCGGCCCTGCGTGGTGAGCGCGATCTCCGGAGGGTCGTCCGGCCGGGTGTAGTTGACCAGGCCCTCGGCCATGCCGAACACCTGCTGCAAGACGCAGTCGAACACCCCGCCGACCCTGCGGGCCGCCTCCTCGGTGAACTTGGCCCCGCCGACCTGGAGGATCTCCAGGCTGGACAGGTCGTGCCGGGTACGGCCGGCCGAATCCGCCCACAGCAGCGCCATCGGCGGCACCAGGCCGGTGATCGTCACCCGCTCGGCCTCGATCAGCGGGAAGCAGGCGTCGGGCCCGGGGTGCGGGGCGAGGACCGACGTGCCGCCCACCGACATGGTGCCGAACACGCCGGGCGAGCTCATCGGGAAGTTGTGCGCGGCGGGCAGCGCGCACAGGTAGACCGACCGCTCGGAAAGGCCGCAGATCTCCGCGCTGGCCCGGAAGCTGTAGATGTAGTCGTCGTGGGTGCGCGGGATCAGTTTGGGCACGCCGACGTCGCCTTCCTGCAGTTGTCCGGCGGCGCGGAGTTCGTCCAGGGCGAGGAACGGCCCGGGGTCGCCGTCCACGAGCACGTTGGGCACCTTCAGCCCGGCGGCCAGTTCCCTGTGGTCGAAGCCGGCGTGCGTGTCGGGCGCGATGTACGCCACGGCCTCGGTGAACTCGCAGAAGTAGCCGATCTCCGCCGCCCGGTGGGCGGGCAGCGCGAAGACCGGCAGGGCCCCGATCCGGAACAGGGCGAAGCACACCTCGTAGAACGACGGCCGGTTGGGCAGGTGGACCACGACCCGGTCGCCGGGGCGGACCCCGAGGCGGGTCAGGCCGGCGGCGAGCCGGTCGGCGCGCTCGTCGAGCCGCCGGTAGCTCCACCGCTCGCCGTCGCCGGCCAGGGCGGTCCGCTCGCCGTGCGCGGCGGCGAGGTCGCGGAGCATCCCGCCGAAGGTCTCCCCGCGCCAGTACCCGGCGGCACGGTACCTGGCGGCGAACTCCGGCGGGTAGGGAACGACGTCCATCGCGGTCCTCTCACTCCCCCGTGGAGGCGGCCAGGGCCGCCCGTTCGTCGAGGCCGAGGGCGTGCATCAGGGTGCGGAACTTGGCGGTGGTCTCGGCGAGTTCGTCCTCCGGCACCGAGCCGGGCACGATGCCGCCGCCCGCGAACAGCCGAATCCCGTCCTCGCTCAGTTCGGCGCAGCGGATGGTGACGGCCCACTCGCCGTCGCCCGACGCGTCGCACCAGCCCACCATGCCGGTGTAGAAGCCCCGGTCGAAGGGCTCGATCTCGGCGATGGCGGCGCGGGCGTCCGCGGTCGGGGTGCCGCACACCGCGGGCGTGGGGTGCATGGCCACGGCCAGGGCGAGCGCGGTGGTGTCGGGGTCGGCGAGCCGTCCGGTGATCCGGCTGGACAGGTGCCACATGGTCGAGGTGCAGCTCAGCGAGGGCTCGTCGGGAACGCTGAGGGCCCGGCAGAACGGCGCCAGGGCGTCGGCCACCGCCTGGGTCACCAGGGCGTGCTCACGCTGGTCCTTGGCCGAGCAGAGCAGGGCCGCGGCGCGCCGCCGGTCTTCGACGGGGTCGGCGCTGCGCGCGGCCGAGCCCGCCATCGGGCCGGCCACGACGATCGGCCCGGTACGCGAGACCAGCAGTTCCGGGCTCGCGCCGACCAGCGTGCGGCGGCCGGGCAGCGGGACGGCGAAGACGTGCCCGTCGGGGTCGCGGGCGGCCAGGCGGGCCACCATGGTGGTGACGTCCGGCGGGTCGGGATGGGACAGTTCCAGCGATCGGGCCAGCACGACCTTGTCCAACCGGCCCTGGTCCAGCAGGCGCAGGGCCCGCCGTACCCCCGCGAGGTGATCGTCGGGGCCGGGGACGGGGGTGACCCGCCACGGCCCCGACG
>NZ_POUA01000292.1 GCF_003236385.1 Spongiactinospora gelatinilytica | reverse complement strand
CCGCACAGGGACCCGCTGGCCCCTGTGCCCGCGCGGGCGGGCGGCCCACCACACCACGACCCGCCGCCCGCCCGCGCACTCCCCGACGAAGCGTGCAGTGGACGCGCTGACCCCCGGCCATCGCGTCCACCTCGCCTCGATGGAAGCCACATTTCCCGGCTGGGCCCTAGTGGTACGCGACGGCTGGTGGTGGGCCACCAAGCGTGTCCCGCCCACACCGGAGCAGATTGCGGCCGGCGTGCTGCCCGACTTTGCCCGGCCGGGGCCATTTGAGTTACTGGCCGCCCTCACTGTGCAGCAGGGCATTTTGATGAGCCTAGGCGCAGCCTGACCACGGAAAGCGCACCGAGTGACCATTGGTCCGAACGATTTTTGTCGAGATTGCGGGCACATGACGTGCCGTGGCCCCGGAAAGTGTGGAGAGTGCCCAATCTGTAATAAAGCTTTCGCAAAGAGGATCAGCATTAAGAAGCAGTTGAAGAAGCTGCCGAAACCACCAAAGAAGAAATAGGAATATGGGTATCCAATGGGAGCGGCTGCCGCAGCCGCTCCGCGACGACGTGGAGACGCACTTAGGGCCGGTCATCAAGACCACCCCAGTTCGCGGGCACGCGGCCGGCGCAGGGATCCGCCTCCTGCACGAGAGCCGCCGGAGTACGTGGCTCAAGGCGTGCCCCGCACGCCACCCCATCGCGCGCGTCTACGAGCGGGAACGCCAGGTCGGCCTGGTGCTGCCCGTCGCGGTGCCCACTCCGCGGATGCAGTGGTCCAGCACCGATCACGGGTGGATCGCGATGGCCCACCCGTTCATCGACGGGCGGGCGGCGGACCTGTCGCCCGGCTCACCGGACGTGCGGAAGGCCCTAGAGACGGTCGCATGCCTCGGCGACCTGCTCACACCGGGCCCGCCCGGCGTGCCGCTGCTGTCCGACCACGTCGGCGGCCTGCTGGGCAAGGCGCACGCGATACTTGATGATCAGAGCGTCATGCCCGCGGGCGATCGGGCCATGTATGCCGAATTGCTCGACGGCTTCGACGTGGGAGCCCTGGAAGACAGCACGCTGCTGCACTTCGCGCTGCACCCCGGCGCGCTCCGTGTGGTCGAGCCGAACGGGGTCAGTCCCAGCATGTTCGTGTTCGGCTGGGGCGCCGCCTGCCAGGGCCCGCCATGGGTCGAGTTCGCGATGTTCGCCCCATGGCTGATCTCCGCGGGCCATACGGTGCGGCGTACCGAGTCCTTACTGGCGAACCTCGCCGTGTGGCAGGCCGCGCCCGGTGATCAGGTGACGAGGCTGATCGCGCTGTGGACGCTGTTTCGCCTCTACAAGGCCGCGCACGCGCCGGAGTCCAGCCAAGCCGCATTCCAGCACGCTGCCCGATCCGGCCGCTCCTGGCTGCGACATCGGATCACCTGACGCCAGCGCCCGCCCACTGCCCAGCCGGCTCTGCACTGGCCGGCCGGGCACCCACCGACCAAGAGACCCCCGGGACATGACCTCATGACCACCACCACTCCCCGCCACCCGCGGGCAGGCCGAAGAAGGCCGTCTCGTTCGCCGAGTACGCCGCTCACCATTACGCTCAGCGCCGCAGCCTCGGGCAGAGGTTCGCCCTCCTCTACGGGACACCGCTCCTGTGCGCCGCTCTCGGGATCGTCCTGCGCCTGCTCACTGACGGTGATTACCGTCCCGCACTGCTCGCATTCGCCGCGCTGGTCGCCTTCGAGGTGATCACGTATGCCGTCGGCGGGAGGCCGCGCAACCTGCGGCTCAAGATCGAGGATTCCAGCATCCTGCCCTACCAGGCCGGCGGGGCCTACCGCCACGTGGTGATGGTGGGGCATGATCTGCTGCACGAGGCCGACCCGGCGCTGCTGCGGGTCCTGCTGGCCCGCGCGGAGCGCCGCGCCCTCCGCAGCGGGTGGTGGGGCATCGGATATCTGCTCCTGAATGTCTTCGGATTCGTCGTCGTCGGCGCGCTGGCCCCCGCCGCCCCCAGGACGGCGATCACGCTGGCGATCGCTCTCCGAGTGGCGTTCCTGGCATTTTCGTGGGGGATCGAGCTGGCCAGCGACAAGGCCGCGGTCCTGGCTCACGGCGACCGCATCGCCGAACTCGTGGACATCCAGGCGCAGGGCGCACAATGCCGCCGAGCGGAGCCGTGGTGGCGGCGCGCTGTGAGTGCGCTGCTCGCGCCCGAGCCCTTCGTTCCACCCGGGTGGCTGCGCATCTGGCACGGCCACCGTGTCCATCGAGCCGCCCTGCCCACCTGAGACCCCTCGGCGGGGCGCGATGCGCTTCCCGGCCTGTGCGTCCCGCCGAGGCTCACCATCACGCCTTCACGGCATAGATCTGCGAGGTACGACATGCAGCCTGTTCCCCACCCATGGGCCTTCGGGCCCGCCGATCGCCTCGCCGAGTGCTGCCACTGTGGCCAGCAGATCTATGGGATCTACACCGTCTACGGCTACAACTGGCGGCTCGCCGGCGTAGACGACAAGGGCCACCCCGTACCTCGCCTGAGCGAGGACACCTGCATACCGGGGCCGGGCCACCCCCTGGCGATGCCTCTCTCGCACGAGCCGGCCGAAGAGTAGACCCCGGCGGGGCGTGATGCGCTTCCCGGCCTGCGTCCCGCCGCCGAGGCCCACCTGCTTGTGGACGCCTGCGATGATGAAGGTGGCCGCACGACCAGAGTTGCTGGGAAGCGCTCATCTGGTCGTGCGGCCAAGCCCTCGCCTGGTCGCCAATGGCGAGATTGGATCGTATCCATCCATAACGTCACGAACATCCGTAAATGTGCCTAGTGAGCGAACAAAACCCCGAGTATCACCTGGGGATTTTGCTGCTCGGCATCACCTCGCCGCGGATGCGAACACCGTGACGTTGTCGCGATAGTGGCCGCTGGCCTGGTCGAAGCTGCCGCCGCAGGTGATCAGCCGCAGCGCCGGGCGCTTCGTCGGTGCCCAGATCTCCTCGGCGGGCAGCTCCTCCTTCGGGGTCTGCCTGGAGCGCTCGACGACGAACTCGTGGGTGCGTCCCTTGGCGTCGGTGACGACGACCTTCGCGCCCTTCTCCAGCTCGCGCAGGCGGGCGAACACATCCGGTCCCGACTTCGAGTCCACGTGCGCCGCGATCACTGCGGGGCCGGCCTCGCCCGGCCGCGGCCCTTCGCCGTACCAGCCGGCCAAACCGTACCGCGGAGTCTCCATCGCACCCGAAGAGGTCAAGCCCAGCGTGACCAGCTTCGCGCGGACCTTGATGGCTGGGATCTCGATACGGACCGGCGTGGCCACGGCGCTGCTCGGCGTGGCTGTCGGGCTGGCGACCGTGAGCAGCGCAGGTGGCGGAGCACTGGACGTCGCAGGCGCGCCGCACGCCGCGACCGCGAGCGCCAGGAGGACGACGGCGCGCTTCATGCCGTCTCCTCCCGGAGGAGCTCCCGGGCGCGAGCATGCGGACATCGCGGCTCGGCCTGCGTCCAGCCGTGCGGCTGGCAATGGCCGTGGTGGTCGTACCGGCACTCGCCCGGATCGGTGAGGTCGCGGGCCAGGGCGCGCACCCGCTCCATCTCGGCGAGCAGGCCGGGCAGCACGTTGCGCGCGGCGGCGAGCAGCTCGGCGATGTCGCGTCGCAGATCGTCATCCTCGCCGTCCCGCTCACCACGGTCCCATGTGTCCACGTAGCGCTCGTACAGGAGGTGGCTGGCGAGGTAGGCACTCGGCGTGCTGTACCCGGTGATCTCGCCGTGCTCGTCGCGGGTGACGCGAGTCAGCGCGGACTCCTGCCATACCTCGATCCGGCCCTCGCAGTCCGTGGTGTGCCACGGACCGGCCGGGAGCCGGTCGAGGAGCTCGCGCAGCTCGTCGAGCTGGTCGGCGGTCGGCGCGGTCAAGAGGCACCGCCTGTGGGGAAGTCCCGCCGTTTGATCTTCGCCATGTGGCCGTCGGGGTGGTGCCACACCAGTCCCTCGATGTGGCGCTCGCCGAGCCACACCGCGAGCCCGTCATAGTCGCGTGGCGCGCTCTTCGCATCCTCGCGGAGGCTCAGGGGCGCCCATCCGTGCCGCATAAGGACGTGACCAGCGAACTTGTCGGGATTGCCATTGACCTTTGGGCCGACCAGTTCGTACGTGCCTGGCGCGAATTCGTGGCCCGACACGGCGATGGCCTCAGCGTGGCATTTGGCGAACGAGGACTGCTCGATCGGCTCCCAGCCGTACGCCTTCCCGGTCTTCTCGTCCTCCTCGATGAGGAGGAAGTTGGGAGGGTGGGCCTTGCCTGGGCGCACCTCGCGTCGAGCCCACCATTGCCCGTCGTCGTCGAGCATCATGCACGTCCCGTCCCACTTCACGGTGACGATGCCTTCGCCGTCGAACACCCAGGCGCAGTCCGGGTTCGGCTCCCGGGTGATGTGCCGCGGGTTGTCCCAGTCCCGGAGGAACATTGTGGGGATCTTTCTCATGGCGCACTCATGACCGCGTCGTACACGTCGCGGACGAGCCGGGCGTCCCCCAGCGCGGTGTGAGCCTCGTACCCGTCAGGGTTGACGCCCACCACCCGATACAGCTCCACGCTCTTCCACGGTGGGACGGTCACGCCTCGGCGCTCGTCTATGCCGCTGCCGCCCGCGACGCCCTCCAGGTAGCCGACCGCCAGGGCCTCGACGTCGATCAGGTGGTAGTGCGCTGTCCAGCACTCGCCGTGAGTGCGCAGGAAGCGACGCAGGAACCGGAAGTCGAAGTCCGGCACTGCCCCGACGACGTGGGCCCCGGCGAGCAGCTCAGCCAACTTGCACGCCACCCTCGCCGCGCCTATGAGGGCCGGAGGCGTTTCCTCACCGCGGCGTTCCAGCTCATTGAGGTAGGGGCTGGCCAGCTCGACCGCCTCGCCAGGCGCGTGGATGTCGAGAAGGCGTCGCTCGTAGTATCGGCTGATCTTGAGCGACATCGGGTCGGCGGTCGTGAGAGTCGGCCGGATCTGCCACAGATGCTCGGCGTCCGCAGCGCCCGGCCGGCGGAGGATCGCGGCGATCTCCCACACCTCCCCGCGCTCGTCATCGAGCGAGGTGGTTTCGGTGTCCAGAAAAACGATCTTCGTCATTGTGGCTTCTCCTCGCTGGGTGGTGTCTCCTCGCCGGCGAGCGCCGCGGTGAGCACGCTGTGCCGCGCGTCCGAGACGAAGAACACGGCCAGCGCGGCGGCGAGCGCCACGCCCAGGAGCGCCGACAGACAGCCTGCGAGCAGTAAGTACGACACGAGCCTGTCCATCAGCTCTCCCTTGCGGGGTGGATCACGCGCCCGTCACGGACCACGGTGAGGGTGCCAGGGCCGGCCTCCATCCACGCTTCCATGATCGGGTCGTCGGGCATGCCGGGCGAGTAGGCCCCCACCGCGTCGTCGTCCTCGGCAGTGTGCGCCAGCAGGTGCAGCTCCAGGCCGTCGCTGGCATCGCTCACGATGTACGTCTCCCCCCACGCGGCCACGTCGCCGGCAGCCTCGTAGTGGACGTGCAAGATGTCGCCGACGCGGGCCGGGTACCATGGCGCGGAGGTGAGCACCTCGTAGCCGGCCTTGATCGCGGCGACCTCGCCGTACAGGTCGCGGCGCTGCTTCGCGTCGTCGGCCTGGGCCAGCGGACTTCGCTGGTCAGTCATCAGAGTCTCCGTATCTTGAGAACGATGGATGAGGTGTTAGTGCTTGGCGTCCGAGTGGGCCCGTAGGACCCGGACGCGCTCCTGGTGGACGATCGGCGCATCCTCTGGGCCTCGCCAGTGTTCATCGATCCACAGCGGGCGATGAACCTGACGCCTGGGGTACCAGTGGTTTCGCCAGTGGCCAGCGACCGGGAACCGGACGCCGAGCTTCCGCTCACCGGCCGCGGCTTCAGTACCATCGCTCGCTACACGCTCATACCGGCGTGGCCGGGCATCGAGAACCCGTACGTCACCTGTGGGGTAACCGGCCCGCTGAAGTTGGCGGCGCAGGTTCCGCCGGATTGTCTCGGCGCGCTGGTACACCAGCGGTTGACGCATAAGCAGCAAGGTGGCCATCAGATGCTTGGCCCAGTAAGAAGTGAATGCGGGGGAGTCGTGGCGCCGCAGGTCCGCCTCCCGAGCAGCGCGCTCCGGGCCCGCAGTGAATTGGAAAGCGAACTCGTTGTCAGGCATCAGGCGTGCTAGCGTGCCGCGGACATCCCCCCGAATACGGTCGTCGAGAAGGTTGGCCAGCATCTCCCGGCGGTCGCGGTAGAACGACATGAGCACACCGCCGCTTTGCCATTGGCCGGCCCCGTCGTAGGGCCCCCAGGTGGCGGCCGTGATCCCCACCGTCTCAAAGGGTTGCTTTCGGAAGTCGGCCGCGAGCCGGTTCTCCACGATGACCGCTGCCGGTTCTTCGAGCCGGTCGTATTGAACGAGTGGTGTCTCGAAGACGATGAGCCCGGCCGGGGATGGGAAGTCCTCGCGATCTGGCACAAAGGCGGGCAGTCCCACGGCGGCGGCTTGGACAATCTCGGTCATCTCCGCAGTGACGAAGTACAGCTCGGCGACGGCGAGTGAGCGAGCTTCCCGGTCGCAGAGGATCTCGGCGAAGCTCGCCATTAGGTCCGGGTGGCCGTCGTACTCCGGAAGTCCCAACATGGTGCCCGCATGCTGCGACGTGAGCGTGTGATAGTGCAGTCCTCGGCCGTCGCGTAGCCATTCCAGTAGGTCTCGACGCAATGCGGGGACGTCTCCCGCCTCGAATGGCGTGACCGTGGCGGAGGTGTTCATGAAGGTCTCCTTCAAAGGCTGGGCGGCGGGAGGGCGGCTCCGCCGCCCAGCCGGGGTCAGGCGGCGAGTCCCCCGCCGCCGGTGTCGATCCGCGTCGGCACCCGGACCTCGTTGATCACCCGCACGACCCGCTGAACGGTCGTGGTCGTGGCCGTCGGCGCAGGCTCGGGCTCCGGCTCCTCAGCCGGCGGGGTGGTCTCCGGCGGCGTCGGAGCGGACGTGGTCGGCTCCTCGGTGGGAGTGGTGGGAGGCGCTCCCGGAGTCGGGCAGGCGTCCACGCGGATCGTGCCGCGCCACCACCGCGTCCAGTACTCACCGCTACGGGCGCGGTTCAGCGCGACCTGGGCGTCGGCGACCTTCGCCACGGCGTCGGCCAGAGCGTTCTCCGCAGTGAGGTACGTGTCGATGAGAGCGACCTTCTCCCGTGCGGTCGCCTTCCTCTCCTCGGCCTCCTGCGGGCTGTTCACGATGGCCAGCAGCCGGTCGCGCTCGGCCGCCCAGGTGCCTGGCCAGTCCGCGGTCTTCTCCGGCAGCGCGGCCTCGGCCTGGTCCCGAGCCGCCTTGGCGGTGTCCCGCGCGGCCTGGGCCGCCTTCAGCGCTTCCTCCGCCGCACGCACAGCGCGGGCCTTGGCCTGCGAGTCGTGCAGTCGCGCGATCCACTGGACGGTCAGCGCGCCCTGGCCGTACTCCGGTCGCAGCGACCGCTGCTCACTGGTACGCGGCGCGACGGCCGCCGACCGTAGATCGTGGCCGACCACCCGCCAGCGGAACTCGGCCGGGCTGCGCGTCGGGTTGGCGAGCACCAGAGGCCCGCACTCGCTGGTGACGCTGGCGTGCGGCCGTACGGTCGCGGTGCCTGCGCTGGCCGTGCCGACCGCGAAGCCGGTGACCGCGAACACGCACGTCGCCAAGACGGCGACGATCCTTCTGATCATGATTCCCCTTTCGGGAGTTCCGGCCCGACCGTCGGGCCAGCGCGGTGGGCCTCGATGGCCTCCGCGAGCGCTTGGAGGTCGTAGGTGTGCGGGTGCGACCAGTCGCCACAGGAGCAGATGGCGTACGTCCAGCCATCAAAGGCTCGGCGGCGTCGAGTGATCTGGTGTTCGGTCACGATGCGCGCCGTTCCTCCTCGGCCGCCTCCTGCTCCTTCTGCCAACGGATGACTTCCGCGCGGTTGTACTGAACGAGGCCCATCTGCTTGAAGCTCGGTGGTCCCTTGCGGCGGTGCCGCCACTGGCGGAGGGTGCCGGGGGGTCGGCGAAGGTAGGCCGCGGTCTCGTTGGTGGTCCAGTACTCGGTGTCGTCGCTCACGATGCCCCCTCTCGTGCGGTTCGATTTCGACCGCTTGAGAACGATGGAACGGTGTGAACGTTTTGTCAAGCGGTCTATTCCGATACGCACGAACGTAGTACCGTGTAACGCGATGAACGCAAACCCGCTGAGAGTCGTCGTGGGAGAGCGCGTTCGCGCTCTCCGCGAGGCCGCTGGCCTACGCCAAGAAGACCTGTCCCGCGCCGCGCGGGCCGCAGGTCTCGCCTGGCCGCGCAGCAAAATCGCCCAACTGGAGCGCGGCGACAAGGCGCTCAGCGCCGAGGAGCTGCTGCTGCTGCCCGTCGTGCTCGGCTGGGTGCTCGACCGGCCCGTGCCCTGGCGCGAGCTCGTCGATGGTGACATCGCTCTGTCCGACCAGGTGACCATCGCCGCCGCTGACCTGTCCCGGTACATGGCTCTCCCGCTGGCCGAGCTGCTCGCCGTGCGGGCATCCGACCCGGGCGAGGTGTGGGAGCGGATCCGCGGGCGGTGCGCCGAGCTGGGCATCCCCGCGCAGCCGCCGGCCTTCGCCGAGGTCCTGGCCGCGTCCGGCGAGGCGGAGTATCGCGCCGCTACTCGCCTCAAGGAGAGCGGCGAGGTCTACGCCGCCATCTCGGCCCATCTGTGGGGCCGGACGATGTCGGCGGAGCGGGACGACCTCGCGGAGGAGTCAGGGGCGGCAGCGGCCGGCCTCACGGCGCACCGGGGCCGGGCGGCCAGGACTCTCGACGAGGAAGTCCAGGCGTTCATCAGAAAGGAGTGATGGATGTCGCATATCGAAGATAGGTGGTACCGGAAAGCGCGCGGCCCCGACGGGAAGATCCTGCTCAACGACCGCGGCAAGCCGGTCATGGAGAAGGATCCGCAGCGGTATGGCAAGGGCAAGCGGTGGCGGCTGCGCTTGGAAGGCGGCCGGCCGAGCGAATCGTTCGCGACGAAGACTGCCATCGATGCCCGGAAGAAGATCGTCGATGCGGAGGTGCTCACCGACACCTACATCGACCCCAACGCCGGAAAGATCACGTTCGAGGAGCACGCGCGTGGGGTGATCAAGACTCGCTCACTCGATCCTGCGAGCCGCGAGCTGATCGAACAGCGCATGGAAGATCACGTCTATCCGGTGATCGGGGCGACGGCGATCGGGGAGTTGTCGAAGAGGCCGAGCAGGATTCAGGCGCTCATCAACACGATGGAGAAGAAGGGGCTCTCGCCGAACACGATCGACGGAACCATGAGCTACGTCAACCTCGCCTTCGCCGCCGCGGTCGAGGATGAACTGATCAGGAAGAATCCGTGCAGGTCCTCGACGATCAGCTTGCCGAAGATCATTGAGAGG
This sequence comes from Spongiactinospora gelatinilytica, assembly GCF_003236385.1. Taxonomy (GTDB): domain Bacteria; phylum Actinomycetota; class Actinomycetes; order Streptosporangiales; family Streptosporangiaceae; genus Spongiactinospora; species Spongiactinospora gelatinilytica. The sequence continues at coordinate 691 of NZ_POUA01000292.1, read as the reverse complement.
AAGATCGTCGTCTGGACACCGGAACAGGTCTTCGCCATGGCCGAGCATCTTCACGCTCGGTACAGTGCTGTGGTGGCGGCTGGGGCCGGGATCGGGCTGCGTCTGGGAGAGATCCTGGGGCTCGGCCCTGACGACATCGACTGGGAGCTCGATGTGGTGCATGTCCGGCGGCAGCTCAAGATGCTGAAGGGCGCGGACCGGAAGAGCGTGATGGTGTTCGCGCCACCCAAGGGCGGCAAGGAGCGCGATGTGCCTCTCGCCGGGCTCGTCAAGCTCCTTCTGGTCGAGCACATGCGACTCTATCCGCCGATTGAGGTCAAGCTGCCCTGGGGAAGGGTGGATGGCGAGTTGGTCGCGGCGCGTCTGTTCTTTAGCACCAGCCGCGGCCGGCCAGTAAGGGACAGTACGTTCCGTCCGACGTGGCGATCCGCGTTGAGGCGGGCGGGCATCGTTCCGAAGCTGGCGAAGGGCCAGTCGGGCGCGGCGTTCCGTGAGCACGGCCCGCATATGTTGCGACGGTACTTCGCGTCCGTGTTGATGGCCAAAGGCGAGAGCCCCAAGGCCGTCTCGCTTTGGATGGGGCACGGCGATGGAGGGGTGCTTCTTCTGAGGACCTACGCCCACCTGATGCCCTCCTCGGTGCAGCAGATGAGGGCGTCCATCGACCGCGCCCTCCCGCTAGCCCCCACCG
>NZ_POUA01000291.1 GCF_003236385.1 Spongiactinospora gelatinilytica | reverse complement strand
GCGGCACACCCACCCTCCTGCCCCCGGCCGACCTGGTGCGGGTCCTGCGGGCGATCGACGGGGAGTTCGGGCTGGCCCCAGGGGCCGAGGTCACCACCGAGGCCAACCCCGAGTCGGTGGACGCCGCCGCGCTGGCCGTACTGCGCGAGGGCGGGTTCACCCGGATGAGCTTCGGCATGCAGAGCGCCAGCGAGCACGTCCTGCGGGTGCTGGACCGGCGGCACACGCCGGGCCGCGCCGCCGAGGCCGTACGGCTGGCGAAGGCGGCCGGCTTCGAGCACGTCAACCTGGACCTCATCTACGGCACGCCGGGCGAGTCCGACGCAGACTGGCGCGCCTCGCTCACCGCGGCGCTCGCCGCCGGCCCCGACCACGTCTCGGCCTACTCGCTCATCGTGGAGGACGGCACCCGGCTGGCCGCCCGGATCGGCCGCGGCGAGCTGCCGATGCCCGACGACGACGTGGCCGCCGACCGCTACCTGATCGCCGACGAACTGCTCACCGCGGCCGGTTTCGCCTGGTACGAGGTGTCCAACTGGGCCGCCTCCGAGGCCGCCCGCTGCCGGCACAACCTGCTGTACTGGACCGGCGGCGACTGGTGGGGCGTCGGCCCGGGCGCGCACAGCCACGTCGGCGGCACCCGCTGGTGGAACGTCAAGCACCCGGCCGCCTACTCCGCCCGCCTGGCAAAGGACGTCTCGCCCGCCCACGCGCGCGAGGTCCTGGACCCCTCCGACCAGGCCGTCGAGCGGCTGATGCTCCAGCTCAGGCTCTCCTTCGGGCACCCGCTCTCGGAGGTGGACCCGGCGGCCCGCCCGGCGGTGCACCGGGCCATGGCCGAGGGGCTCCTGGACGAGAGCGCGCTGGCCGGAAACGACCAGATCGTCCTCACCCTGCCCGGACGCCTCCTCGCCGACGCCCTGATCCGCGACCTGATCGTGTGAGCCACCCGGTCACTGCGAGCCAGGAGATCAGTCGTCGCCCGGCGCCGCGGTCACGAAGTCGATCAGTTCCTCCACCCGGCCGAGAAGTTCGGGCTCCAGGTCGGTGTAGCCGGTGACCGACCCCAGGATGCGCCGCCACGCCTCCGCGGAATCCAGCCGCCACCCCAGGTTCGCGATGACCCCTTCCTTCCACGGCGTGCCCCGGGGCACCGTGGGCCAGGCCGGGATGCCCACCGCCGCGGGCTTGACGGCCTGCCAGACGTCCACGTACGGGTGGCCCACCACCAGCACGTGCGGCGAGTCGATCGCGGCGGCGATCCGGCTCTCCTTGGAGCCGGTCACCAGGTGGTCGACCAGGACCCCGAGGCGCCTGCCCGGCTCGGGGCCGAACTCCGCGACGATCGCGGGCAGGTCGTCCACCCCCTCCAGGTACTCCACGACCACGCCCTCCACCCGCAGGTCGTGCCCCCAGATCTTCTCCACCAGGGCCGCGTCGTGCACGCCCTCGACGTAGATCCGGCTCTCCCTGGCGACGCGGGCGCGCAGGCCCTGGACCGCGATGGACCCCGACGCGCTGCGCGCCGGTCCGCCCGCGGACGCGGCGGGCCGTACAAGGGTCACCGGCCTGCCGTCCAACAGGAACCCTGCGGGGGTCAGCGGGAACACCCGGCGCCGTCCGAAGCGGTCCTCCAGGGTGACCGCCTCCTTGTCGCAGGCCACCACCGCGCCGCAGAACCCGCTGTCGGGATCTTCCACCACCAGGTCCCGCTCGGCGGGCACCTGAGGGATCTGTCCCTTTTTCGGCCGTCGCCAGTTTCCGGCGAGCACGTCACGCCCGTACATGTCCGCCGACGCTAGCAAAGACGATCGCAAAAGCGGCGTCCGACGGCGTCGCGACCACGCGCCGGCCATCGTCCGAAGCCCCCGCTCGGGCTTCTCCGCCCGGGGCGGAGGATCTTACCCGCCCGTGTTATCGCACCCCGCGCACGGTGGCCGTACACTTGGCACTCGGGAACACAGAGTGCCAGCGCTGTCGTTCCCGAGTGGGACCGACGCGGATGGCAGGGAGGTGAGCACGTTGGTCGACGACCGAAAGCTCGCGGTCCTCCGCGCCATCGTCGAAGACTACGTCTCGACCAACGAGCCGGTCGGATCGAAGGCCTTGACCGAGCGGCACAACCTCGGCGTCTCCCCGGCCACCGTGCGCAACGACATGGCGGCCCTGGAGGAGCTGGGGTACATCACCCAGCCGCACACGAGCGCGGGCCGGGTGCCGACCGACAAGGGCTACCGGCTGTTCGTCGATCGGCTGTCGCAGGTCAAGCCGCTGTCCGCGGCCGAGCGCCGGGCGATCGAGACCTTCCTGGCCGGCGCGGTCGACCTCGACGACGTGGTCACCCGCACCGTCCGGCTGCTGGCACAGCTCACCCGGCAGGTCGCGGTGGTCCAGTACCCGGCGCTGAGCCATTCCACGGTCCGGCACATCGAGCTGGTGCCGCTGACCGAGCGCCGGGTGATGATGGTCCTGATCACCAACACCGGGCGGGTCGAGCAGCGGGTCATCGAGCTGCCCGATGTGATCGACGACTCGCGGATCGCGCACATGCGGGCCGTGCTCAACGCCTGCCTCGACGGGTGCGGCCTGGCCCAGGTGCCCGACACCGTGGCCGACCTGCCCGACCGGGTGCCCGTCGAAGACCGTTCGAGCATGGTGACCATCCTTTCGGTGCTGCTGGAGACGCTGGTCGAGCGGCACGACGAGAGGCTGGTCATCGCCGGTGCCGCCAACCTCGCGGCGGCCGACTTCACCATCGGCCTGCGCGAGGTCCTGGAGGCGCTGGAAGAGCAGGTGGTGCTGATCCGCCTGCTCGGTGAGACCACCGACACCTCCGCGATCACCGTGCGGATCGGCTCGGAAAACCCCTATACCGGCCTGCGCGGCACCTCGATCGTGGCGGCCGGTTACGGCTCGGGTGACAAGCAGCTCGCCCGGCTCGGCGTGCTCGGGCCGACCCGTATGGACTACCCGGTGACCATAGGCGCGGTTCGCGCGGTGGCACGCTATGTCAGCCAGATCCTGACTGCATCATAAGAGGCCGAAGAGGTTCGATAAGTGGCTAAGAGCGACTACTACGGCACCCTCGGGGTTCGCCGTGACGCCAGTGCGGAGGAGATCAAGAAGGCCTACCGCAGGCTGGCCCGCGAGCTGCACCCGGACGTGAACCCCGACCCGGCCACCCAGGAGCGGTTCAAAGAGGTCACCCAGGCCTATGAGGTCCTGTCCGATCCGAGCAAGCGGCAGATGTACGACCTGGGCGCCGACCCCTACGCCGGCGCGGGAGCGGGAGCGGGCGCCGGTTTCGGGGCGGGGTTCCCGTTCAGCGACATCATGGACGCCTTCTTCGGCTCCGCGGGCGGCGCCCGGGCTCCGAGGTCGCGGGCCAGGCGCGGGCGCAACGCGACCATCCGCGTGGAGCTCGACCTGCGCGAGGCGTGTTTCGGCACCACCCGCGAGCTGATGGTCGACACGGCCGTGGTCTGCGAGGTGTGCCAGGGGTCGGGCGCGTCCGCCGGCACCCACCCCGACACCTGCGACATGTGCCAGGGCCGCGGTGAGGTCTCCCAGGTCACCAGGTCTTTCCTGGGCCAGGTCATGACCTCGCGACCGTGCCCGCAGTGCGGCGGCTACGGCTCCATCATCCGGCACCCCTGCCAGGAGTGCTCGGGCGACGGGCGCGTCCGCACCCGCCGTACGATCAAGGTCCGCATCCCCGCGGGCGTCGAGGACGGCACGCACATCCAGCTCGCCGGGGAGGGCGAGGTCGGCCCGGGCGGAGGCCCGCCCGGCGACCTGTTCCTGGAGATCGTCGAGAAGCCGCACGAGATCTTCGAGCGGCGCGGCGACGACCTGCACTGCACCGTGCAGATCCCGATGACCGCGGCCGCGCTCGGCACGGTGCTCACCGTCGAGACCCTCGACGGCAAGGAGGACCTCGACGTGCGCCCCGGCACGCAGTCCGGGCAGGTCATCCCCCTGTACGGCAAGGGCGTCCAGCGCCTCAACGAGACCGGTCGCGGCGACCTGCTGATCCACTTCAACGTCGAGACGCCCAGCCGCCTCGACCCCGAGCAGGAAGACCTCCTGCGCGAGCTGGCCAGGATGCGCGGTGAGGAGCGTCCGCCGGGCAAGTTCGCCCCCGGGCAGCAGGGCTTCCTGGCGCGGCTGCGCGACGCCTTCAACGGCCGATGAGCCGGTCGCGGCCATGACGGTGCCGGTCTTCCTGGCCGAGACGCAGCGGCTCGCGGCGGACACCATCGACCTCGGCGGCCAGGAGGGCCGCCACGCGGCCACCGTACGGCGGCTGCGCGTCGGCGAGCGGGTCGATCTCACCGACGGCCTCGGCCTTGTCGCCGAGTGCGTGGTGACCGACGTCGGCAAGGACGCCCTGCGCCTCGCCGTACGTCGGCGCTACGAAGTGCCGGCGGCCGAGCCGCGCCTGGTGGTCGTCCAGGGCCTGCCCAAGGGCGACCGGGGCGAGCTGGCCGTCGAGATGATGACCGAGGCGGGCGTCGACGTCATCGTGCCGTGGGCGGCGGCGCGGTCGGTCACCCGCTGGAAGGGCGAGCGCGCGGCCAAGGGCGCGGCCCGCTGGCGGGCGACCGCCAGGGAGGCCGGCAAGCAGTCCCGCAGGTTCCGGCTGCCCGAGGTGACCGACCAGGCCGAGACGCCGGAGGTGGCGGCGTTGCTGGCCGGGGCGGCGCTGGGCGTGGTGCTGCACGAGGAGGCGGGCGTGCCGCTGTCCGGGATGAGCCCGCCCGCCAAGGGTGACATCGTCGTCGTGGTCGGGCCCGAGGGCGGGATCACCGACGAGGAGATCGACGGCTTCCGCGCCGCCGGGGCGGTGCCCGCCGTGCTCGGGCCCACCGTGCTGCGCACATCGACGGCCGGGGTCGTGGCCGCGGCGCTGCTCTCGGCCCGCACCGGGCGCTGGTGACCCGGCGCGGTCAGTCTTCGATCGCGGTGTTGGTGCCGAATCCGCTGGACAGCGGGCTGGCCACCTCGGTGGGGGCCGGGTCGGGATCGGACGGCGGGCACTCCTCCGGCGGGCACGGGCCGCTCGGTGTGGGCTCGCTCTCGGTCGGCGTCGGCGCGGTGGTGGGGGCGGTCGTCGGCGTCGGGCTCGCCTTGGAGGGGCAGTCGGCGCCCTTGCCGGACGACTTGGGCCGCGGCGGCTCGGGCCGGTCGGCCGTCGGGTCGCCGTTGGGCGTCGGGCAGGTCTCCTTGTCCGACGGGGTCGGCGTCGGCGACTTCGAGCGATCCGGCGTCTTGGTGGCCGGCGGGGCCGCGCTGATCCGCGTCGGGCTCGGGGGCGCCGGCGGCACGCTCGTGGCCTGCGGCGGCGCCTTGGGGCCGCGCGAGGTCGCGTTGATCGTCGGCGGGGTCCGGGTCGTCTCGGTCAGGCCGACCGACTGCTCCTGGGCATCGCCGCCGCGCAACTGCGGCACGGCGATCACGACGGTGGCGGCGACCAGTACCGCGCCGGCCACCGAGGCGGCGGCGCGCCACCACATCAGGCGGCCGTGCCCGCGTTTGTGCTCGATGCGGGCGCGGATGATCTCCAGGCCGTCGGGGGAGGGAACGACCTCGTCCGCCTCCGCGCGAAGCACACGACGAAAGAGATCGTCGTACTCGTCGGGGGACTCGGTCATGACAATTGCTCCAACACGGTACGTAAGGCGGCCATGCCGCGGGCCGTATGGCTCTTCACCGCGCCCTTGCTGATGCCCATCGCGTTGGCGATCTCAGCCTCGGACAGGTCACCGTAATACCGTAGAACCAGGGCTTCTCGCTGGCGGGTCGGCAGACTTCGCAGCGCTTCGATGACCGCGGTCCGCTCAAGCTCGCCGATCGCGCCGTTCTCCGCGCTCGGCGCGTCCGGCAGGCCCTTGGGCGCGTACTTCTCCACGACCGCGCGGTGGCGCAGCACGGATCTCGATCTGTTGACGACCGATTGGCGCAGGTAGGCGAGGGCCTTGTCGGTGTCGCGGAGTCTGCGCCAGGCGCCGTGCAGGGCCACGAAGGCGTCCTGAACCACTTCCTCCGCGGTGGCGTTGTCGCGGACCAGCAACACGGCGAGACGCACAAGTGACCGATAGTGCGCGCTGTACAGCGCGGTCACGGCCATGTCGGCGTCCCACCCGACGGGCACTGCCCCGAGCGACCTGTCGGCCACGAGGGTCTCGGTGGTCACATCAATAGGACGCGTGGCCTTCGCGGAGGGTTTACTACGCTCATCCGGTTCGTTTGGGGGCATGACCCAGTCGTGTCCTCGCCGGTGGCCTCGCCCGATTGTTTCTTACGCAGAAGTGTTGCACAGACACAATATCCGGCCGAATCTTTGCTTGCAGCCCGCCACGGGTTACCGATTGGCAACGGCGGCTGCCGCTAGGGTATTGGCCGTGGAGACCGACTGCCTGTTCTGCAAGATCGTCGCCAAGGAGATCCCAGCGGAGATCGTCCACGAGACCGACCGCACCCTGGCGTTCCGCGACATCAACCCGCAGGCCCCGACGCACGTGCTGGTGATCACCAAGGGCCACCACGCCGACGCCGGGGCGGTGGCCGACGCCGACGAGGGGCTGGCCGACGAGATGCTCAAGGCCGCCCGCACGATCGCGCGCAAGGAGGGCGTGGCCGAGGAGGGTTACCGGCTGGTCTTCAACACCGGGGCCGCCGCCGGCCAGACGGTCTTCCACGCGCACCTGCACGTGCTGGGCGGGCGCGATCTGCGCTGGCCGCCGGGCTGAGCCCGGCGCGCACCCGCGGAGTGGGCGGGCGAAAAACGGCTGAGCGCGAGCGGGGGCTTCCGGGCTACCATTACGGATGAGAACGCTGTCCGAACCGGGAGGCGATCAGGCCGCGAGCCTGCCCATGTCCGAGCTTAACGAATCACGATCAAAGAGCCCCGTACCGGCCCTGGCCAAGACCCAGGCCAAGGTGGTCATCCCCGACGACTATGCGATGGTCGGCCTTCTCGGGTCGCGGGACGAGTTGCTCAAGGTCATCGAAGGCGCCTTCCGCGCCGACATCCATGTCCGCGGCAACGAGATAACCATCACCGGCAGCCCCGAGGAGAGCGGCGCCGTGGTGCGCCTGTTCGAGGAGCTGATCGAGCTGCTGCGCGGCGGCACCCCGCTCACCGTCGATGCGGTGGAGCGGAGCATCGCCATGCTGCGGATGAGTTCCGACCGCCCCGCCGAGGTGCTGTCTCTGGACATCCTGTCCTCCCGCGGGCGCACCATCCGGCCCAAGACCGTCAACCAGAAGCGCTACGTGGACGCGATCGACAAGCACACGATCGTGTTCGGCATCGGCCCCGCCGGCACCGGCAAGACCTACCTGGCGATGGCCAAGGCCGTCAAGGCGCTCCAGAACAAGGACGTCAACCGGATCATCCTCACCCGCCCCGCGGTGGAGGCCGGTGAACGGCTCGGCTTCCTGCCGGGCACCCTCTACGAGAAGATCGACCCCTACCTGCGCCCCCTCTACGACGCGCTGCACGACATGCTCGACCCCGACTCGATCCCCCGGCTGATGGCGGCGGGCACGATCGAGGTCGCCCCGCTGGCCTACATGCGCGGGCGCACTCTGAACGACGCCTTCATCATTCTCGACGAGGCCCAGAACACCTCGCCCGAGCAGATGAAGATGTTCCTCACCCGGCTGGGCTTCGGCTCCAAGATCGTGGTGACCGGTGACGTCACCCAGATCGACCTGCCGGGCGGCACGGAGAGCGGCCTGAAGGTGGTCAGGGAGATCCTCGACGGCATCACCGACATCCATTTCAGCACGCTGACCAGCTCCGACGTGGTCCGTCACCGGCTGGTGAGCGACATCGTGGACGCCTACGGCCGCTACGACGCCGCCGTGCGCCAAGGCGAGCCCGCGGCGATCAAGGGCGCCAAGCGCCCACGGGGGCGATCATGAGCATCGAGGTGGCCAACGAGTCCGGCGTCGAGGTCGACGAGTCCGCGCTCGTCGGCCTGGCCGGTCACGTACTGGCGCGGATGGGCATCCATCCGCTGGCCGAGCTGTCTCTGGTCGTCGTCGACGAACCGGCGATGGCCCAGCTCCACGAGCAGTGGATGGGCGAGCCCGGTCCGACCGACGTGCTGGCGTTCCCGATGGACGAGCTGCGCCCCGGGTCCGGCGGCGGGCGTCGCGACGACGGCGCCGCCACCGATCCGGCGCTGCTCGGAGATGTGGTGCTGTGCCCGCAGGTGGCCGCCAAGCAGGCGGCCGAGGCCGGGCACAGCGCGAAGGAGGAGCTCGAACTACTGTGTACGCACGGCATCCTGCACCTGCTCGGCTACGATCACGCCGAGCCGGAGGAACACGCCGAGATGTTCGGTTTACAGGATGAGCTCCTCAAGTCGTGGCGGGAGGTGCGGCCGGAACGGTGAGTGCCGCCAACGGGTGGTTGCTCTCGGCCGTCGTTCTGGTAGTGATCGGCGGCCTGATCGCAAGCGCTGAGACCGCGCTCGCGCGGATCTCCCGGGTACGGGCCGACGAGTTCGTCCGTGACTCCCGGCGCGGTTCGGCACGCCTGCGGGCGATCGTCGCCGACCCGCCGCGCTACCTCAACCTGCTGCTCCTGCTCCGGCTGAGCTGCGAGCTGGGGTCCACCGTGATCGCCACGCTGATCTTCATCGACCTGCTCGGTGACGAGGGCGGCGCCTACGCCGTCGCGGCGGCCACCATGATCCTGGTCAGCTACGTGATCGTCGGCGTCTCGCCGCGTACGCTGGGCCGCCAGCACGCCGAGCCCATCGCACTGGCCTCCGCGCCCATCGTGTACGGCCTGACCCGGATCTTCGGCCCGCTGCCGCAACTCCTGATCTTGCTGGGCAACGCGCTCACCCCGGGCAAGGGCTTCCGCGAGGGGCCGTTCACCTCCGAGGCCGAACTGCGCGACCTGGTCGACCTGGCCGAGGAGCGCAGGGTCATCGAGCCCGACGAGCGCCAGATGATCCACTCGGTCTTCGAGCTCGGTGACACCCTCGTCCGCGAGGTCATGGTCCCGCGCACCGACATGGTCTTCATCGAGCGCGGCAAGACGCTCGACCAGGCCCTCTCACTGGCGCTGCGGAGCGGCTTCTCGCGCATCCCCGTGGTCGGCGAGAACGAGGACGACGTGATCGGCATCGCCTACCTCAAGGACATCGTCCGCCGCGTCCACGAGGCGGGCGAGGCCGGGGGCAGGCAGCGAATCGACTCGCTGATGCGGTCGGCGACCTACGTCCCGGAGAGCAAGCCGATCGACGAGCTGATGCGCGAGATGCAGGCCAGGCAGATCCACCTGGCCATCGTGATCGACGAGTACGGCGGTACGGCCGGGCTCGTCACCATCGAGGACGTGCTGGAGGAGATCGTCGGTGAGATCACCGACGAGTACGACCAGGAGGCCCCGCGGGTCGAGCCGCTGCCCGACGGGTCGGTACGGGTGACCGCGCGGCTGCCGGTCAGCGACCTCGGCGACCTGTTCGGCCGGGAGATCGACGTGGACGACGTCGAGACCGTGGGCGGGCTGCTGGCGCATGCGCTCGGCCGGGTGCCGATCGCGGGCTCGGAGGCGGAGGTCGCCGGGCTGCGCCTGACGGCGGAGAGCCTGGCCGGGCGGCGCAACCGGATCAGCACGGTGGTGGTGCGCAGGGTCAGCCCGTCGTCCCAGGATCGCGTCGGCGCGGGGGCCGAGAAAGACTGAAATCTCCGCCTTTGGGGTGCGAAGTCCCTGGTTACGCGGCAGATGCCGCGAGCGGCGACGAAGGCGGCAAGTCTTTTTCAAGTGTTCTGCAAGCCGGATGGGTCACTCTGAATACGCGACGCCCGCTACGGCGGGCGGCAAGGGGATCCGGATCGCCGGAAGGGGTTCGCGGCGTCAGGGTTCCGGGGGGTACAGGGACGCGTCGCGGCCGCCGGCGGCCGTGACGCGGCTCGATGTAAAGGGTGTTCTCGCCCGCGACGGTGCGGGTGAGAACACCCTTTAATGCTGTGTGGGGCTCGATGCTTTGTGGGGCTTGGCGCGGTATCTGGAAAAGGTCGGGCTGCCCGGCGATTGCCGTCATTGTCGCGTGGGAAGGACAGCGGCGGGGGAGTCCGGGGGGTGCGCTGTGTGCGTC
>NZ_POUA01000290.1 GCF_003236385.1 Spongiactinospora gelatinilytica | reverse complement strand
GGGCTGGGCTGGGGGCTGCCCGTGTCGGCGGGCGGAGTGGTGTTCGTGCTGGTGGTGGGGCTGGCCGCGCCGTTCGTCGGCGCGCTGGTCGCGGTACTTGTCAACCCCCTGCTGGTACGGCTGGCCGACGGCGCGAGCCTGCCCCGCTGGCACCGCGCCGGCTTCGCCGTCCAGTGCCTGGCCTACGCGGCCAACGACGGCCAGAAGATGCTCGCCGTCTTCGTGATCGCGCTCGGCGCGTCCGGCGCGGCCCCCGGCGTCTGCGCGCTGATCGCGGTGCTGTTCGGCCTCGGCACGATCTACGGGCTGCCGCGCGCGGGCCGTACGCTGAGCCGGGAGATCCTCGCCTCGCGCCCGGTACACGGCGTCTCGGCCGAACTGGCCAGCGGCCCGACGGTGATCGCCTGCGCGGCGGCCGGAGCGCCGGTCAGCATGACCCAGGCCATCGCCGGCGGGCTGATCGGCGCGGGGGTGGCGGAGAGCACACGCCGGGTGCGCTGGCACCCCGCCGCGAAGATCGTGCTGGCCTGGGTAGTGACCCTACCGGCGAGCGGGCTGCTCGCCGCGGCGGGCGCGCTCATCGTCAAGGGTGTGATCGCGTGAAAGGCCCGCGGGAGGTGAGATGGTGCGGCGGCTGCGCCGGATGCTGGACCTGATGCGCGGGCGGATGGACAGCGCGCTCAGCGACGCGCTGATCGGCCAGCTTGAGGCGACCAAGGAGGGCGCCTGGCTGGCCATGGCCATGATCGGCGGCGAGACGGGCCGTACCGACGCGCACGAGCGGATGCGCGAGATCGAGCACCGCGGCGACACCTACCGGGCCGCCCTGGTCGAGGAACTGTCGGGCGCGCTGGTCACACCCATCGACCGGGAGGACCTGTTCCGCCTGTCCCGCTTCATCGACGACGTGCTGGACTCACTGCGCGACTTCGTCCGCGAGTCCTACCTGTACCGGATCAAGGGCCAGCGCCGGTTCGCACCCATGCTGGACCAGGTGGTCATGGGGATCGAGGCGCTTGAGGAGTCGGTGCGCGCGCTGGCCGCGCACCCCTCGGCGGTCGGTACCGACGCCCTGGAGGCCAAGAAGATCGGCGGCAACATCCGCCGCATGTACCAGTACGAGATCGCCCGGATCTTCTCCGAGGAGCTGACCTCCGAGGCGATGAAGGAACGCGAGCTGGTCCGCCGCCTGGAGATCGTCGGGATGGCCATCGGCGACGCGGCCGACGCGATCGCCGACGGCGCCATGAAGCGATGACGCGATGACGCGGGAGAGGCCGGCATACCCGCCGGAGGAAAGACCTCCGCCCTGGGTGGACGAACCTCTACCGAACGCACCCTGGGGGAGGAACATCTACCGCCAGGTGGACGGGCCTCATCTCAGGAGTGAAAGACCCCCTACCTCAGGTCCGTATTGCCCGCTTCCAGGGCCTCGCGCACATCCGGATCGTCCGGGTCGAGGTCGAGCGCCCGGTGCAGGTCCGCCATGGCCTCCCCCTCCCTGCCCAGCGCGCGCAGCGCGGTGGCGCGGTTGAAGTACAGCTCGGCGCTCTCCTCCAGCTCCAGCGCGTGGGTCAGGTCGTCCACCGCCCCCTCCAGGTCGCCCGTCTCGTAGCGGGCGATGGCGCGGTTGGCCCACGCCGGGCCGAGCCGGGGATCGGCCGCGAGCGCGGCGGCGAAGGCGGCCAGGGCCTCCGCGTGCCGGCCCGCCGCGCATTCGAGCTGGCCGAGCACACACCGCAGGTGCGCGTTGCGCGGGTCGATCGCGAGTCCGGCGGCCACGTCCGCCCGCGCCCCGGCGTCCCGACCGGCGACGGCCAGCAGCCCGGCCCGGTTGATGTAGGCGTCGAGGTAGCCGGGGTCGAGTTCGAGCACGTGGGCGAGGTCGGCGAGGGCCGCGTCCCCCTCGCCCTGGGCCAGGTGGATCTGGGCGCGGTTGTAGTACGCCTCGGGCAGCGGCGGGCTGAGCCGCAGGGCGTTCTCGTAGTCGGCGAGCGCGTCGTCCAGCATGCCCTGCGAAAAGCGCAGGTTGCCGCGGTCGAGGTAGTGGTCGGGGAAGACCGGGTCCAGGGCGATGGCGGCGTTGTAGTCGTCCAGCGCCTCCTTGCCGCGGCCGAGGGCGGCCAGCAACTGGGCCCGGTTGGCCAGCAGGACCATCCGGTGGGTGCGGTGGCGGCCCGGCGGCAGATCGCGTTCGGCCAGCTCGATCGCGGACTCGACGAGGTCGAGCGCCTGCGGCAGCCGGCCGCGGCGAAGTTCGATCAGGGCCCGGCCGTTGCGGTCGAAGCCCAGCTTGAACGCCCGCTGCTCCCGGTCGGGCAACAGGGTGGAGATGGCGATGGCCTCGTTGATCCAGCCGGTCGCCCGGCCGAGGTCGCGGGTGGCGGGATCGGGGTGGCGCGCGTCCAGCATGGCGGTGCCGTACGCCGCCGCCGCGTGTACGGCGGGCTCGGCGCTGCCGCGTCTGGCGCGCTCCCACAGCTCCCGCGCCTCCGGATGCCGCCGCAGCGCGCCCAGGGCCGTCGCGGTGCGCTGGACGAACCGCCACCAGAGGTCGCCGCCCTCCTCGACCAGGGCGAGCCCGCGCAGCCCCAGCTCCGCCACGGTGTCCAGGAAACCCTCGCGCACGCAGTGGTCCACCGCCGCCCACAGCGCCCGCGCGCCCGCGCCGCGCGGGTCCGTACCGTGCTCCAGGTGGTACGGCACGGCGCCGAGCAGCGGGGCGGGCTCGGCCCTGGCCAGCAGTTCCCCGGCCTGGCGGTCGTGCAGCGCGGCCCGCGCCTGCGGGGGCAGCGCCAGGTAGGCGGCGACGAGCCGGGGATCGTCGGAGGTGCAGTCGGAGGCGACGTAGGCGGCGGCACGGTCGGCGGCACTGCCGGTGTCCTGGTCGGGGGCGTCCGGCGGCTCGGCGGGGGTCGCGCGCGCGTGCCGGGCGAGGTTCGGGAAGTCCGCGGGGGGAGGTTCGGCCGAGCACACCACGAGGGTCAGTCGCCCGGGCGCGATCCGGCGGGCGAGCACGGTCAGCAGTTCGCGGTCGGTGGCGTCGGCGTGATGGGCGTTCTCGACGGCGAGCACGCTTCCATCCGGCACGCGCTCCCTGACGAACTCGGCTATCCCGTTGGCGATCCGCAGCGTGCGGCGCGGTGCGGGAACCAGGATGCGCTCATCGTCGGACACCCGGGCGTCGGAGGGCTCCCAGCGGGGGGCCACCAGCCCGCAAAGGCCGGGCGCGGCCGCCCGGATCTCGATGTCGTGTGCGGCGACCAGACCCGGAGCCTCCCGGAGCGCGGCCGGGACGAGCCTGCCGAGCAGGGCGCCGCCGAACGTGTAGGGGCCGTTGCGCCGGCGGTGGGCATCGAGCACCCCCAGAGGGAGCGTGCCCCAGGAGGCGAGCAGTGACGCCCGATCGCTGGAGTGCTCCCCCTGGAGCCAGACATGGCCGGAGTGATCGCTCACCCCTTGTGGATCACGCTGGAGTTGCCGCTCAGTTTGGCTAGACCCGGCTTGCGCACAACGATTCTCTTCATGCTGCCCCTCGTGTCGCACACGCTTGCCCGTCCAATTATTCGACCCGCCGGGCATTCCACAAGGGTTGGCACCTATCTATCTCCGGCGATTAATCAACTATCACCACCAGAAGCGGATAAATGTGGCATATCGCCACACGATACGACTCGTTTCAGCCGCCCAGAGACCCGGGCGGATGCACTCTGACCAGGTACGATGTGCCGAACCTGGGTGGCGGGCGGCGGCGTCCAGATGCGGCCTCGTTCCGGATGTCCGGCTTCGCCGACGATGATCGACCGGATTCGCCGGCGATCGGCTCAGCTGATCGGCTCAACCTGATCCCCCGGTTTGGGGCCCGTGTGCGGCAGCACCGAACGTTGCGTGTGCGCGTCGTTGGAAAACGCGTTCACCAGGTCGAGGAACGGGGCGAGCATGTGGTGGTGCGGCGACTTGACCTCCACCATCTTGGCGAGTTCGTGGGCGCGTTTCATCACGATGTCGGTGCGGTAGTTGTCCTCCAGATCGTGCAGGATGTCGAAGCCGGTCCGCATCGCCTCGTCGAGATCGCCCTCCAGCACCTTGCACTTGGCCCGGTCGAAGCGGATCAGCAGCGGGTCCAGCCACTCCGTCGGGCCGTACTTGGTGAGCGCCTGCTCCAGCACCAGGTCGGCCTCCATCGCCTGCCCCAGCTTGACGAGCGCGTCGCCCTGGTGGAAGTAGAGCTGCCGCTCGGTGTAGCCGAAGGCCGAGTCGTCCTGTTCGTTCGGTGTCATCTGGGAGAAGGCCGCCCGGGCCCGTTGCAGGGCCCGCTTGGCCTGGTCGACGACGTCCTTCTTGCCGCCGCCGGACAGCGCGGCGAGCGCCCTGGCCTCCACGACCGGGGCCATGGCCTGGGCCGCGCACGGCGTCTGCCCGGCCAGGTCGCGGCTCTTCTTGGCCAGGCTCAGCGCCTCGCGCGGGTCGCCGTAGTAGAGCGGGACCAGCGCCTCCCTGGCGCACACCCAGGCGCGCAGCGCGCGGTCACCGGTCTCGTCGGCGGCCGTGCGCCCGGTCCTGAAGAACGAGCGGGCCAGCCGCTGGTCGCCGAGGTTGATCATGATCATTCCGCCCAGGCCGGCCAGCTGCGCGGCCATCCGGCACAGCCGCTCCTGAAGGTCGATGGGCTGGCGCTTGTCCATCGCCTTGCGCACGGCGCTGAACTCCAGCATGACATCGCACAGCAGCCGCAGGGGCGGGGTGTTCATGTACTGGCGGCCGAACCCGGCGGTGGCCTCCTCCCACTGGTCGAGCATCGCCGGTGAGACCGTGGCCGACACCAGGGTCTCGTCCAGCCGTCTGCGGATGTTCTCCACCGCACCGAGCACCGGGGCGTCGAGCAGCATGCCGTTCTTGCCGCGCAATAACAGCAGCAGCGTACGGCGGAGCACGTTCTCGTCCTCGTCGCCACCCTGGCCGGACAGGTCGCTGATCGGCGGTGGCACCCACGCGCGCGCGCCGGAGGGTTCCTGCTTGCCCTCGTGCGCCTCGGCCCGGCCGGCCGGCGGGCCCTTGTGGGCGTTGCCGCAGATGCACGGCCCGTCATAGCCGAGAGCCTTGGGCTCGACCCGGTACACCGAGCAGAGATAGTGGAGATATTCCGGCCCTGGGCGTTTCAGCCCGCTTTCGTAGGCCGACAGCAGTGTCTCGCCGATGCCGGGCACGGGCTTGCCGTCCCGCTCGAACAGCGCGCGCACCTGTTCGATGACGTCGGCGAGCGCGATACCGTGCGCGAGCCGGTGGCTTTTGACCCGGGTCGTGCCGAAGTGCGAGGAACAGGACTCATAAATCTCTTCTGCGATCTGGGCCGCGATGCGGCCGGCGGCAAGGCCCTTGGCCCGGATCCGCCGAGCCATCTCGGTCTCCCTGTGTTGCCTGCCGGACATTCCGGCCCCTCTCCCGATGGCCAGCTAGGCGGGCTGGACCGTTACCGTGACGTCCTCACTCGCTGACGCCGCGTAGTCCACAGGTTGCACACCGCGCCTATGAGAATGATGGACTACTAATGAGTGCTTGAAAACGTCCTCCCAAAGGGTGACGGCTAAGGATCGTCCCTCTCCGAGCGGTTTCTTTCAACCCACTTGTGAGATCCGCTCTACAGAGAGGGACGGAAGCCTCGTTGACCGCGTCGGCGTACTGAGTCATGTTGGGCCAACCGGAACTTCAAACGGCCACGATGGGCGCCTAGGGAAGATGCGCCACATCGTTGCCCCCGCAAGTGACACAGGAGGAGGGACGCGAGGTGGGGGAGGACGACTCCGGGCGTCTGGAGCGGTTGGTAGCGGAACTGGACGCCCGTGGACTGCTCGCCCGAGTGGTACGGACTCCTAAGGGCCGGGCGTTCGTACGGGTGATCAACCCGGACGCGACCAGCCTCGCGGAGAACGTGACCTGCAGGCAGGTGCCCGTTCCCGAGCATCGCGACTGGTACTACTGGTGGTCCTGGGGCGAGAAGATGCACCGGGCCGACGATCCGGCGGGGGCGGCGACGAAGGTCGCCAGGGTGCTCGCCGTGGTGGGCGACTGACCGCGGCGACGAGGCGGTGGAGCGGAGCCACCGCCGTCCGTCGCCGCGCCTGCTGCGGCTCCTGGAGCCGGCGGGCTGACCGGTGCGGAGCGCCCGCGACCGAAAGGCCGCGGGGGCAGGGATCCCGTCGGCTCCGCACACCAAAAGGATTATTCCTCCGCAATCTCGAGAATTATCCCCCATAGCCATTCTGCCCACGAATTAGGACAAAAGCGCCCTCCAGTATGTTCTGGAGGGTTCCGGGGAGTTTGCCCCGGAAAACGGTACGGGACGCGCTTCCGGGTGCGCGTCCCCGCCGAGCCGTTCGTCACCGGAGCCGCCCGGCCCGCCGTAATCGGCCGGGACCGGACGGCCCCGTCTTCCCCGGCGTGATGTGACGGCGGCCGGTTCGGTCGGCACTATGGAGGAGCCTTCCCCCAATGCCGGCCGAACCGATCCGGAGGATCCCGTACGTGTCTCTGCTCGCCATCATGAAACCGACCGACCCGGCCGTGCCCTCGATACCAGATGTCGCCGGCGCCGTTGAGCGGGTCTGCATGGGTGAAACAGGCGGCGTGCTGTGCCCGGTGTTCGAGAGCTTCCTCCCGGCCAACCTCGCCCCGCTGGCCGCCTGGCTCGTCATCATCGTCGTGACCCTGATCGCCGCCCTGCTGCTGCGCAATCTCGTCCGGCGGCTGATCATGCGGGCGACCCGCCGGGCCGCCCTCGGCATGATCCCCGAACGGCTGCGCCAGCGTGCCGGGAGCGCGGCCGACGAGGCCTCGGTCCTGCTCAACGAGCGCAGGAAACAGCGCGCCGACACGCTCGGCTCCGTGCTCAGCCACATCGCCAACATCGTGATCATCGGCACCGCGGTGCTGATGATCCTCTCCCAGTTCGGTGTGCAGCTCGCCCCGCTGCTGACCAGCGTCGGCATCCTCGGCGTCGCGGTCGGCTTCGGCGCCCAGGAGCTGGTGAAGGACTTCATCGCGGGCATGTTCATGCTCCTTGAGGACCAGTACGGCGTGGGCGACGTGATCGACGCCGGCCCCGCCGTGGGCACCGTCGAGGCCGTCACCCTGCGGGTCACCCGGCTGCGCGACGTGGACGGCCGGGTCTGGTACATCCGCAACGGCACGATCACCCGGATCGGCAACGAGTCGCAGGGCTGGTCGCGGGCCTCCTTCGACGTGCCGGTGGCCTACGACGCCGACATCCCGGCCGTACGCGAGATCCTCACCCAGGTGGCCGCCGAGCTGTGGGACGACCCCGACTACCGCGACCGGGTGATCGTCGAGGAGCCCCAGGTCTTCGGCATCGAGCAGATCTCGGAGACGGCCGTGCTCTTCCGGATCAGCGCCAAGACCATCCCCGCCGGTCAGGCCGCCGTCGCCCGTGAACTGCGGCTGCGGGTCAAGGCCGCGCTGGACCGCGAGTCCATCCCGCTCTCGACGGTCCCGACCTGAACCGCCCGGCCGGACCAGCCCGGCCGGTGACCTAGGCTGGGTGGCATGTCAGGCAACGTCGAGGAGTCGGTGAGCTTCTACGAGGCGGTGGGGGGCGAGGAGACCTTCCACCGCCTGGTGCACCGCTTCTACGAGGGTGTGGCGGAAGATCCGCTGCTGCGCCCGCTGTACCCGGAGGAAGACCTCACCGGCGCCGAAGAGCGGCTGCGGATGTTCCTGGTCCAGTACTGGGGCGGGCCCAACACCTACAGCCGGCAAAGAGGCCACCCCCGGCTACGGATGCGGCACGTGCCGTTCGTCATCGGCACCGCCGAGCGCGACGCGTGGCTGCGGCACATGCACGACGCGGTGGAGTCGCTGGATCTACCGAAAGACCTCGCCACCCGGCTTTGGGACTATCTCGTCTACGCGGCGCACAGTCTGGTGAACGCCCCTGAAGGGGGCGTCTCCCCCCGTCCAGGGACATAGCGCCAGCCGAAGCGGGCAATTCGTAATCATGGCCTTCCCCTGGTGGCGTGACGCCATCGTGTACGAGATCTATGTCCGCAGCTTCGCCGACGCCTCCGGAGACGGCGTCGGCGATCTCCCGGGAGTCCGCTCCCGGCTCGGTTACCTCGCCGGGCTCGGCGTGGACGCGATCTGGCTGACCCCCTTCTATCCCTCCCCGATGGCCGACGGCGGCTACGACGTCGCCGACTACCGGGGCGTCGATCCGCTCTTCGGCGATCTCGCCGACTTCGACGCGCTCGTCTCCGACGCGCACGAGCGCGGCCTGCGGGTGATCGTCGACATCGTGCCCAATCACAGTTCGGCTGAGCACCCCTGGTTCCGGCGGGCCCTGGACGCGCCGCCCGGCAGCCCCGAGCGCGACCGCTACCTGTTCGCCACCGGCTCCGGCGACGCGCCCCCGAACAACTGGCGGTCGGTCTTCGGCGGGCCCGCGTGGAGCCGGCTTCCCGGCGGAGAGTGGTACCTGCACCTGTTCACGCGCGGGCAGCCCGACTTCAACTGGCGTGACCCTGACGTCCCCGCCGAGTTCCTGGACGTGCTGCGGTTCTGGCTCGACCGGGGCGTGGACGGCTTCCGCATCGACGTCGCCAACGGCCTGTTCAAGGCCGCCGGCCTGCCCGACGCGTCCCCGGACGAGCAGGGGTTCAAGGCCGAGTCCCCGATCTGGAGCCGCCCTGAGGTGCACGAGGTCTACCGGGAGTGGCGCAAGTTGCTCGACTCCTACCGCGGCGACCGGGTCGCCGTGGGCGAGGTCTGGACCGACTCCGTGACCGACCTGGCCCGTTACGTACGGCCGGACGAGCTCCACCAGACCTTCAACTTCCCCTGGCTGCTCGCGCCCTGGTCGGCCACCGCGCTGCGCAAGGTGATCGACGACACACTGCGCACCGTTCCCGCGCCGACGTGGGTGCTGTCCAACCACGACGTCGTACGCCACCGCACCAGGTACGACGAGACCCACCCTGGGGCGGGTCTCCCCCGCGCTCGTGCGGCCATGCTGACCACGCTGGCCCTGCCCGGCTCGGCGTACCTCTACCAGGGCGACGAACTCGGCCTCCCGGAGATCCTGGACCTTCCCGACGAGGTCCGCCAGGACCCGGTCTTCGCCGGGACCGGGGGCGAGATCAAGGGACGCGACGGCTGCCGGGTGCCGCTGCCATGGTCCGGCACGACCGAGCCGTACGGCTTCGCGCCGGAGAGCGTCCGGCCGTGGCTGCCCCAGCCCGCCGAGTGGGCGGAGCTGAGCGTACGACGCCAGGAAGGCGACCCGGACTCCACGCTGGAGTTCCACCGCACGGCGATCGCCCTGCGCCGCGAACTGCGCGGCTCACTCCCCACCGAGATCACCTGGCTGGACGCCCCAGCGAACGTGCTCATGTTCACCCGCGGCCCCCTGACCTGCGTACTCAACTGCGGCGACCAGGCCGTCCCGCTACCCCCACATCACGACCTCCTGATCGCAAGCGGCCCCCTACCAGGCGAAACCCTGCCCCCCGACACAGCAGCCTGGCTCTCACCTCCGCCACCTCACTAATCCCGCCCCCGAGCAGCCCCTGGCAGGCAGAGCCCTGTCCCTACACCGCACCAAGCCCGGCCACCGAACCCCTCACCCCGAACGACCCCGACAGGCAGGGCCCGGCACCACGGCATGGTCATCGGCCCCGGACCGCGTTGGCCCCGACCGCTAAGGCCTTGACCCCGAGCAGCTCCCTGACGAGCCAGGGCCCGCCGTCCGACACAGCGGTGTCGCTGTCGGCTTCGGCGCCGTGCCGGCCCTGGCGGCTCTCGCCGCCCGCCGTTCGGCCGCAACGGGGACCAGTGGTATGGCGGCGAGGGCGCACACCGCGCCGACCGCGAACCCGGCCCAGTAGCCGGACGCGCCGATCATCATGCCGAGCACGGGGACGCCCCCGACGGTCACGACGTTCTGCACGGTGTTGTGCGCGCCGAGGACCCGCCCGGCCCAGTGCGGGCCGGCCAGTTCCCCGGCCCCCAGGTAGGCCAGGCCGTTGCCGCTGACCGTGACCACTGCGGCCAGCGCCAGCGCGGCGACGCCCGCCCACGGGCTGACCAGCTCGGCCACCGCGAGCACGCCCATCACAACCGTCGTGGCCACCACGATCGTCCGCAGCGGCCCCATCCGCCGCCCGGTGCGGTCGGACCAGTACCCGGC